>NZ_CP042172.1:2128902-2433031 GCF_005937985.2 Arthrobacter sp. KBS0702
TGAGCTTCATGGTCCCGAGCACGTTGACCTCGTACATCCAGGCCCAGTCCTCGGTCTTGGCGTCGGCCACCTTGTCGGCACCGCGGGCGCCGCCGGCGACGTTGATGAGGGTGTCGATGCCCCCGGCACGGGTCACCTCGTCCACCAGCCGTGCGACGTCGGCGTCGTCGGTCACGTCGGCGGGGAGGGCGACGGCGCCGGTCGCGTCGGCGAGTGCCTCCAGCCGGTCGGCGCGGCGGGCGACGGCGAAGACGGTCCAGCCTTCCTGCCGGAGTGCGCGAACCGTGGCCTCACCGATGCCGGTGCTCGCCCCGGTGACCACTGCTGATTTGGCTGCTGATGCTGTATTTGCAGTTCCTGCGATGTCGGTTTCCTCAGTCATGGCACCAGCCTAGCGTTTTAGCGCTGCAGGAATTCCAGCAGCACGCGGGCGTGGTTGGTCTCCGGATCCCGGGCACCAAAGAGCAGGGTCACCTTCGTATGCTGGCCAGCCAGCTCCCGCAGGGTGCCCACGGCGGGGTTTGTTTCGAGCTCGGCCTCGTACGCGGCGCGGAAGTCCGCGAAGCGTTCCTGCATGTGGGCGAATTCGGTCCGCAGCGGCGGCGAGGGCGCTACTTCCTTGAGCCAGAGCTCCAGCTGCGCGCGTTCCTTGCTGACGCCGCGCGGCCAGAGCCGGTCCACCAGGACCCGGCAGCCGTCGTCGTCGGCGGGTTCGTCGTAGATGCGCTTGATCGCAAAACGTCCGGTGTTTTCCTTCATAGTGGTGCACGTTATTGCAGTTAGATTCGCGAAACTAGCGCAGCGCGGTGAAACGAAGTGTAAAGAACTGCAAGAATTGACCCATGGCTGAAGACACGCAGGGTACAGACACGCCCACCACCGCCCCCATCAACGTTCCGGACAAGCCCGCCCTGGAGGGGCTCGAAAGCGCCCTCACCCGGCGCTGGCTTGACGAAGGGACCTACAAGTTCAACCGGGACACCACCCGGGAGCAGGTCTACTCGATCGACACTCCCCCGCCCACCGCGTCGGGGTCCCTGCACGTGGGGCACATGTTCTCCTACACCCAGACCGACGTCCTGGCCCGCTACCAGCGGATGACCGGCAAGAACGTCTTCTACCCGATGGGCTGGGACGACAACGGCCTGCCCACCGAGCGGCGCGTGCAGAACTACTACGGCGTCCGCTGCGATCCGGCCATTCCCTACGACGCCGGTTACCGGCCGCCGGCGGAGCCCGCCAAGAACCAGCGCGACTTCGACGTCGTCTCGCGCCGGAACTTCATCGAACTCTGCGAGGAACTTGCCGTCGAGGACGAGAAGGTCTTCGAGAACCTGTTCCAGACCCTGGGCCTGTCCGTTGACTGGGACCTGACCTACCGGACCATCGACGACAAGTCGCGCGCCATCTCACAGCGGGCGTTCCTGGCGAACCTGGACGCGGGCGACGCCTACATGGCGGAAGCCCCCACCCTCTGGGACGTCACGTTCCGCACCGCGGTGGCCCAGGCCGAGCTGGAGGACCGCGAGGTCGCCGGCGCCTACTACCGCTACCCGTTCTTCACCGAGGACGGCGACAAGATCTACATCGAGACCACCCGCCCCGAACTGCTGGCCGCCTGCGCCGCGCTCGTGGCCAACCCCGACGACGAGCGCTACCAGCCGCTGTTCGGCAAGAAGGTCACCTCACCCCTGTTCGGCGTCGAGGTGGAGGTCCGGGCCCACCCGCTCGCCAAGGCGGACAAGGGCTCCGGCATCGCCATGGTCTGCACCTTCGGCGACTTGACCGACGTGACCTGGTGGCGAGAACTGCAGCTCCCCACCCGCGCGATCGTGGGCCGCGACGGCCGCATCATCGGCGAAACGCCGGACTGGATCACCTCCGAGGAAGGCCGCGCCGCGTTCCAGGCAATCGCGGGCAAGACCGTCTTCAGCGCCAAGGAAGGCGTGGTGGAACTGCTCGCCGCCGCGGACCTGCTCGACGGCGAGCCCAAGAAGATCATGCACCCGGTGAACTTCTTCGAAAAGGGCGACAAGCCCCTCGAAGTTGTGACCTCGCGCCAGTGGTACATCCGCAACGGCGGCCGGGACGAGGAGCGCCGTGAGCGCCTGATCGGCCGCGGCAACGAGATCGAATTCCACCCGTCCTTTATGCGCTCGCGCTACGAGAACTGGATCACCGGCCTGAACGGCGACTGGCTGGTCTCGCGCCAGCGCTTCTTCGGCGTGCCGGTGCCGGTCTGGTACCCGCTCGACGCCGACGGCAACCCGGACTACGACGCGCCGGTCGTCCCCTCCGACGCCCAGCTCCCGGTGGACCCCGCCGCGGACGCGGCCCCCGGCTACGAAGAAGCCCAGCGCGATGTGCCGGGCGGCTTCACCGGCGACGCGGACGTCCTGGACACCTGGGCCACCTCCTCGCTGACCCCGCAGATCGTGGGCGGCTGGAGCACGGACGAGGCGCTCTTCGCCAAGGTCTTCCCGTTCGACGTGCGCCCGCAGGCCCACGACATCATCCGGACCTGGCTGTTCTCCACCGCCGTCCGCGCCGATGCCCTGCAGGACGTCGCACCGTGGAAGCACGCCGCGATCTCCGGCTGGATCCTCGACCCGGACCGGAAGAAGATGTCCAAGTCCAAGGGCAACGTGATCGTGCCGACCGACGTCCTCAACGAATACGGCTCGGACGCCGTCCGCTACTGGGCGGCCTCGGCCAAACTCGGCGCGGACACCGCCTACGAGATCGCGCAGATGAAAATCGGCCGCCGCCTGGCCATCAAGCTGCTCAACGCCTCCAAGTTCGTGCTGAACCTGGGCGCCACCGAGAACTCGGTGGTCTCCTCAGACGTCTCGGTGCTGAGCAACCCCTTGGACCGCGCCGTGCTGGCGCAGCTCTCCGAGGTGGTCCGGCAGGCCACCAAGGCGTTCGAGAACTACGACTACGCCCGGGCCCTGCAGATCACCGAGAGCTTCTTCTGGCACTTCACCGACGACTATGTGGAGCTGATCAAGGACCGCGCCTACGGTGCCGCCGGCGAGGCAGAGCAGGCGTCCGTGCTGGCCGCGCTGGCCACGAGCCTGGACACCCTGCTGCGGCTCTTTGCGCCGTTCCTGCCGTTCGCCACCGAGGAAGTCTGGGGCTGGTGGCGGACCGGCTCGGTGCACCGGGCGCAGTGGCCCGCCGCCGTGGAGATCGACGGCGACACCACCCTGCTCGCCACGGTCGGGGCGGCGCTGGGGGGCATCCGCAAGGCCAAATCCGAGGCGAAGGTCAAGCAGCGCACCGAGGTGCTGTCCGCGACCATCACGGCGTCGGAGTCCCTGACCACCCAGCTGAAGGCCGGCCTGGGCGACCTCAAGGCCGCGGCCAACGCCCGCGAACTGGCCCTGGTGGCCGGCGAGGGTGAACTGACGGTGAGCGACGTCGTGCTGGCCCCCGCCGAGGAGCCGGGCCAGGCGTAACGCCCGGCAACGCAACAACCATGAACAGGGCCCTCCGGCCGGCTCAGGCCGGGCGGAGGGCCCTCTTCTGTTCTGTGTCTTCTGTTCTGTGTCTTCTGTTCTGTGTCTTCCGGGCTCAGCTCCCGAAGGAAGTCTCAAAGTGCGTCAGGACCGGCGGAGCGGCCAGGAGGTCTCCCAGCCCGCTTGCTCCGTCGCCAGCCCGCCAGGCGCGGTAGGCGGAGTCGTGCTCCAGGGACGCCCACTTTTCCACGACAAGGATGTGCGCCGGGTCCGCGCTGTCGACCAGCACATCGACGCCGAGGCACCCGTCGAACGCCCGTGTGTCGGCGAGAATGTCGCGGAGCACGGCCGGCGCCGTGGGCAGGGATTCCGTTTTGAGGGTCAGGTCAAGGTGGGCTGTAATGGGCATGGCGCTCCAAGGGTCGCGTGGCGGGGCGGGCACCCGGACGGTGCCCCTGTCATTCGAGGCAACCTCGGCGACACCGCGCTTGTTCCTTCGACGTCGTTCCGCCGGCCTTCGTCTGCCGCTAGATACCTGTTTCCCCGTGCCGCCGTTCCGCTTCGTTGATGGCCCAGGCCGCGTTGACGAGTCCAATGTGGCTGAACGCCTGCGGGAAGTTGCCCAGCAGTTCCCGGCTGTCCGGAGCCACCTCTTCGGCCATCAGTCCCAGGCTGGTGGCAAATCCGGCCGCTCGTTCGAAGACCGCTTTGGCCCGGTCCGTCAGCCCGGCGAGGGCCAGGGCGTGGGCGAGCCAGAACGTGCAGAGCAGGAAGGCCCCCTCCTCGCCCGGCAACCCGTCGTCGCCGTGGTAGCGGTACACCAGGCCGCGGCCGTCGGTCAGCCGATGCTCGACGGCTTCGATGGTGGCGAGGAACCGCGGGTCGTCCGGCGCCAGGAATCCCACGATCCCGAGCATCAGGGCCGAAGCGTCGAGCTGCTCGCCGCCGTAGGCCTGGGTGTAGGCTCCCGCGGCGTCGCTCCAGCCGTTCGCTCGGATGGACTCGGCAATCAGCTCCCGGGCGTCCCTCCAGCGCGGCACCCGGTCCGTGGCCTGCAGTATCCCGGCCAGGGCGATGGCCCGGTCCACGGCGACCCAGCACATCAGCTTGGAATACAGGTAGTGCCGCGGTTCGCCGCGGACTTCCCAGATCCCTTGGTCGCGCTCCCGCCAGCGGGCGACGGCGGCGTCCGCCGCGTCCGCCAGGAAGCGCAGGGTTTCCGGGGCCAGGCCGTCAAGGAATTCCGGCATGGTCGCGGCAGCATCCAGCAACTCGCCGTAGACGTCCAATTGCCGCTGGTCCCAGGCTCCGTTGCCGACGCGCACCGGCGAACTCCCCCGCCAGCCGGGAAGGTGGTCCAGGACCCGCTCGGGAAGGTCACGCTCACCGCCGATACCGTACATGATTTGCAGTTCCTCGCCCCGGGCCAACTGGCGGGCAGCGGCCGTCGCGAGGAACTGGAAGAACTTTCCCGCCTCATCCGGGCAGGCCGCCACCCACAGCGCCTGCAGGGTCATGCTGGCGTCCCGGACCCAGGTGTAGCGGTAGTCCCAGTTGCGGGTGCCGCCAGCTACCTCGGGCAGGGAGGTGGTCGGCGCGGCAACGATCGCGCCGGACGGATAGTAGCTGAGGGCCTGCAGCACCCGGCCGCTGCCGGCCACGAGCTCCTGCCAGGGGCCGCGGTAGCCCTGGTGGATCCCGGACCAGCTGCTCCAGCCCTCGAGGGTGTCACCGAGCCGGTGCGCCATCTCCTGCTGGTCCCAGAACCCGGGCTCCTCCACCGCCGCGTGCTGGCGGTGCAGGGCGAGGCCGAGGCTGTCGCCGGCGCGAAGGCGCAGGACGGCGTGCGCGGTGCCGCCGTCGAGCGTGAACGGCCCGGGCGCGGACAGCGCCAGTTGTTCGGTTCCGGCCCGGATCAGCAGTCCGCCGTCCACGGCCTGCAGCACCGGGCGGAGCAGCCCGTACTCCGGCCGCGGCGCGAAGCTGACCGCCACGTCAACGCTCCCCTCGGTGCAGGAGAGCCAGCGGAGCAGCGTGCCCGGGGCGCCCTGGCCGAGGTCGTGCCCGCGCCGTCCGGAGCCAAGGACCAGTGCGTCGCTGACGGCGAGCCGGCCGTGGGCGGTGGTGTGGAGCGACTCCAGGACCATGGACGGGCCCAGGTACCGCCGGGTGGTCGTGTACTCGCCGGCGGGCCGGATGGACCAGTGGCCGGCGTCCTCGCCCAGCAGCCGGCCGAAGACCGAGGGACTGTCGAAGCGCGGGAAACAGAGCCAGTCCACGGAACCGGCGGCGCTTACCAGGGCGGCGGACCAGCAGTCGGACAGCAGCGCGTAGTCCGCGATGGGCTCAGTGCTCATGGCACCAATCTGAGGCGATTTTTGGGCAAAGGGGAAGCCCCATCAGCTTTTTGCGGTTGGTGGGGCTTCGACTTTTCGATTACCACGTGACGTCTTAGGTAATCTGGCGGGATCCTTGGAATTTCAGGTCTTCCTACCTCGTCACTGGTAGCCATCATCTGACTTTGCCGAAGGCTGCGTCGGATGAGTGTCACTGAATCTTTGGTTCCTGCGTCCCGCTTCTTTCGAAGTGGGTAAGTTCTATTGTTCTCCCGCTCTTCCGGATGCACAAGGGCCCCGGGTGAACTACAACTGGGTAGTTCACCCGGGGCCCTTTGCGTACCGTCCGGGGCCGGGGCCTAGCTGAAGACAGGGCTCTCGGTGCGGCTTCGCTTGAGCTCGAAGAAGTACGGGAACGAGGCCAGCGTCACGGTGGCGTCCCAGAGCTTGCCGGCATCTTCGCCGCGCGGGATGCGGGTCAGGACGGGACCGAAGAAGGCGGTGCCGTTGAAGGCGACGACCGGGGTTCCGACGTCCTGGCCGACCAGCGAGATGCCGGCCTCGTGGCTGGAGCGGAGCTGGGCGTCGAACTCCTCGGACTGCCCGGCGGCCGCGAGCTCGGCCGGCAGGCCCACCTCGGCCAGCGACTTGGCGATGACCTCGGAGATGTCCTTGTTGCCTTCGTTGTGGATCTTGGTGCCCATGGCGTCGTAGAGCGGCTTGATGTACTCCGCGCCGTGCTTTTCCGCGGCGGCGATGATGACCCGGACCGGGGCCCAGGCCTTGACGAGGAACTCCCTGTACTCGGCGGGGAGCTCGTCGCGGCCCTCGTTCAGGACCGCCAGGCTCATCACGTGCCACTCAGTCTTGATGTCCCGGACATCTTCCACCTCGGAGATCCAGCGCGAGGTCACCCAGGCGAAGGGGCACATCGGGTCGAACCAGAAGTCTGCTTTGTTCGTCAACGTTTCGGGCACAGGGTTCTCCTTTGGAAGTCAAACGGCGAGCTCGCACCGCGTCCTGCCCGCGGCTGTGGCCACGGACGGCACGGTGCAACGGTTAGGCATAGCGACGCTGTCAGCGGATTTATTCCGGCGTCGGTGCGGACGCCCGTTACCGTCAGGCGGACTTACGGCGCTTGACGTCGTGGGCGATCATGGTGGGCGCGGCCTTCTTGGCCACCACGTCCTCGGTGATGACCACGCTGGCGACGTCGTCGCGGCTTGGCAGGTCGAACATCACCGGCAGCAGGACTTCCTCCATGATGGCGCGGAGGCCGCGGGCGCCGGTACCGCGTTCAAGGGCCTGGTCGGCGATCAGGTCCAGGGCCTCGTCCTCGAAGACCAGCTCGACGCCGTCGAGCTGGAACATCTTCTGGTACTGCTTCACGAGGGCGTTCTTGGGCGTAGAGAGGATCTGGATCAGCGCCGGCCGGTCCAGGTTTGAGACCGTGGTGATGACCGGCAGCCGGCCGATGAATTCGGGGATCAGGCCGAACTTCAGCAGGTCCTCGGGCATGACCTCGCCGTAGGAGTCCGCGTTGTTCTTGACCTCGTTCAGCGGGGCGCCGAAGCCGATGCCCTTGCGGCCGGAACGCGAACCGATGATTTCCTCCAGACCGGCGAAGGCGCCGGCGACGATGAAGAGGACGTTCGTGGTGTCGATCTGGATGAATTCCTGGTGCGGGTGCTTGCGTCCGCCCTGCGGCGGAACCGAGGCGACCGTGCCCTCGAGGATCTTCAGCAGTGCCTGCTGCACACCCTCGCCGGAGACGTCCCGGGTGATAGAGGGGTTCTCGCTCTTGCGCGAAATCTTGTCGATTTCGTCGATGTAGATGATGCCCTGTTCGGCCTTTTTGACGTCGTAGTCGGCGGCCTGGATGAGCTTGAGCAGGATGTTCTCGACGTCCTCGCCCACGTAACCGGCTTCGGTCAGGGCCGTGGCGTCGGCGACGGCGAACGGGACGTTCAGGCGCCGGGCGAGGGTCTGGGCCAGGTAAGTCTTGCCGCAGCCCGTGGGTCCGATCAGCAGGATGTTGGACTTGGCGATCTCGACGTCGTCGTGGTGGCCGCCCTCGGCCAGGGCGCCGCTCTTGGGAGCGTGGCCGGCCTGGATCCGCTTGTAGTGGTTGTAGACGGCGACGGCGAGGGACCGCTTGGCGGGCTCCTGGCCGATCACGTATTCCTGCAGGAAGTCGAAAATTTCGCGGGGCTTGGGCAGCTCAAAGCTTCCCAGGTCAGCTACTTCGGCGAGTTCTTCTTCAATGATCTCGTTGCAGAGTTCAATGCACTCGTCGCAGATGTAGACGCCGGGCCCGGCAATGAGCTTGCGGACCTGCTTCTGGCTCTTTCCGCAGAAAGAACACTTCAGCAGATCGGTGCTCTCGCCAATCCGAGCCATATGGGAACCCCTTAGTATCTTGCTGCCGGCTGGGTCGTGCTCCTGTGCAGCGCTGCATCCGTTACTGGATCACGGACGTTCCTCGCGGGACGTAAGACCGTGACATCTTCCACTCTAGGTCACTTTGGCCCTGATGGGTGGAAAGAAGACGCCGGTGCGGCCCATTTCTCCTGAGCTGCACCGGCGTCGTGTGGCAGTCGTGGTGCGACTGCCGATGTACTACTTCGTGATGGCCTGCGGCTTGATCTTGCGGGAATCGAGCACCTGGTCGATCAGCCCGTAGGTCATGGCCTCGGCGGCCGTGAGGATCTTGTCGCGTTCGATGTCGTTGTTGACCTGCTCGGAGGTGCGGCCGGAGTGCTTGGCCAGCGTGTCTTCGAGCCAGGAGCGCATCCGCATGACTTCGGCGGCCTGGATCTCCAGGTCGGAGGCCTGTCCGCCCTGGCCGCCGGAGAGGGCGGGCTGGTGGATCAGCACCCGCGCGTTCGGCAGGGCCAGCCGCTTGCCCGGGGTGCCGGCGGCGAGGAGCACGGCGGCCGCGCTGGCGGCCTGGCCCAGGCAGACCGTCTGGATCTCGGGGCGGATGTACTGCATCGTGTCGTAGATCGCCGTCATGGCGGTGAACGAACCGCCGGGCGAGTTGATGTAGAGCGTGATGTCGCGGTCCGGGTCGGTGGACTCGAGCACCAGCAGCTGGGCCATCACGTCATCGGCGGAGGCGTCGTCGACCTGGACGCCCAGGAAGATGATGCGGTCCTCGAACAGTTTGGTGTAGGGGTCCTGGCGCTTGAAGCCGTAGGGGGTGCGCTCTTCAAACTGCGGCAGCACGTAGCGGCTGCTCGGCAGGTTCCCGGCAGTCGATCCGAAGTTGTAGTTCATGTTCATTGCTCCTGGAGTCGGTTCTGTCTGCGTGCCGGTTAGTTTTCGCTGCCGGCGTCGGCGTTGGTTCCGCCGCCGCCTGCCACGGACCCGGCGTGCGCCGCGATCTTGTCGAAGAAGCCGTATTCGAGGGCTTCGGTCGCCGTGAACCACTTGTCGCGGTCGTTGTCCTTGAGGATGGTCTCCACGGTCTGCCCGGTCTGCTCGGCCGTCAGTTCGGCCATGACCTTCTTCATGTGCAGGATGAGCTCGGCCTGGATCTTGATGTCCGAGGCGGTGCCGCCGATGCCGCCGGAGGGCTGGTGCATCAGGATGCGGGCGTTCGGGGTGGCGTAGCGCTTGCCCTTGGTGCCGGAGGAGAGCAGGAACTGGCCCATCGAGGCGGCAAGGCCGGTGGCGACGGTGACGACGTCGTTCGGGATGAACTGCATCGTGTCGTAGATGGCCATGCCGGCGGTGACGGAACCGCCGGGCGAGTTGATGTACAGGTAGATGTCCTTCTCGGGGTTCTCGGCCGAGAGCAGCAGCAGCTGCGAGCAGATCGCGTTGGCGTTTTCGTCGCGGACCTCGGAGCCGAGCCAGATGATGCGCTCTTTCAGCAGGCGGTTGTAAATGTAGTTATCCTGGGCCGCCGGATCGACGGTAGCCATCCGGGGTGCCCCTGCTTGCTGTGACATGTGTACTTACCTCTCGCTGGCGACGGTGACGCCACTTGACGGCATCACTGAACTTTCCTACATGGACACTAACGGTTTTCGCGGCCGCTTTGTGCGCAGGCGCAGGGCTGTTCGCTGACGGCGCACGATTGGCCGGGAGGGTTCATTGCAGGCTTAAAAAGCCGCACCCCCGGATGCGTGATCCGGGGGTGCGGGCAGGGACTGCGGGAACAGGAAGTGCTAGAACTTCACTGCTGCCGGGTCATCGTTCTTGGCGGTGGCTGCTTCCTCGGAAGCGGTCTCCTCGGAAGCGGCGTCCTCGGCGTCGGCTTCGAAGGAAGCCTCTTCGCCGCCGGGGCGGACGAAGTCGCTCAGGTCGATCTTGTTGCCCTCGGTGTCGGTGACCTCGGCCTGGCCCAGGACGACGGCGAGTGCCTTGCGGCGGCGCACCTCGGAAACCATCATGGGAACCTGGCCGCTCTGATCGATGATCTGGGCGAACTGGTTCGGGTCCATGCCGTACTGGCTGGCGGTAGTGACGATGTAGTCGATCAGCTCGTTCTGAGTGACGTTGACTTCTTCCTTTTCGGCGATGGCGTCAAGGATGATCTCGTTCTGGAAGGCGCGCTCGGTGTTGGCCTTGACCTCGGCGCGGTGCTCCTCGGTGTCGTGCTCGCCTTCACCGTGGGAGTTCTCGGCGCTGAAGTGCTGCTCGAGCTGCTCTTCGACGACGGATGCCGGAACCGGAACCTCTACGAGCTCGACGAGCTTGTCCAGGACCTTGTCGCGGGCCTCGACGCCCTGCTCGACCGTCTTGGAGTCGGCGGCCTGCTTGGCCAGGTCCTCGCGGAGCTCGGCAAGGGTGTCGAACTCGGACGCCAGCTGGGCGAAGTCGTCGTTGGCCTCGGGAAGCTCGCGCTCCTTGACGGCCTTGACGACAACCTTCACCTGTGCGGACTCGCCGGCGTGGTCACCGCCCACCAGTGTGGTGTCGAAGATGGCGTCCTCGTCGGCGCTGAGGCCGGTGACGGCTTCGTCGAGGCCTTCGAGCATGGTGCCGGCGCCAACCTGGTAGGACAGGCCGGAAGCGGAGTCGACCTCGGCGCCGTCGATCGAGGCGGTGATGTCGATGGTGAGGAAGTCACCGTCGGCGGCGGGACGGTCCACGGACTTGAGCGTGCCGAACCGGCCGCGCAGTTCGTCGAGGGCCTTGTCGACGTCGGCGTCGGACGACTCCGCGGCGGCGACCTCAACCTTGATGCCGGCGTAGTCCGGGAGTTCGATCTCGGGACGGACATCAACCTCGGCGTGGAACTTCAGTTCGCCGTCGGTGGCGGACGGGTCCGGCACCTCGGTGATTTCGACCTCGGGACGGCTCAGCGGACGGATGCCGGTTTCCTGCACGGCAGCCTGGTACCAGCCGTTGAGGCCTTCATTGATGGCCGTCTCCAAGACGTAGCCGCGGCCAACGCGCTGGTCAATGAGCTTGGAGGGGACTTTGCCCTTGCGGAACCCGGGAACCTGGATCTGGGAAGCAACAGTCTTGTATGCCTCGGCGATGCTGGGCTTCAATTCCTCAAAGGGGACCTCAACATTGAGCTTGACCCGCGTGGGGGTGAGGTTCTCGACAGCGCTCTTCACAGTCTAAGTACTCCTGGTTTGGGGGGATGGGGCTCTGCAACGCCACTTCGAAAGGCAGTTGCTGCAGAGTCGGGGTGACAGGATTTGAACCTGCGACTTCCTGCTCCCAAAGCAGGCGCTCTAGCCAAGCTGAGCTACACCCCGTAAGTGCACAGAACAGTCTACGGTCATCCTGTGGCGTTTTGCACATTTGACACTGGGGGCCTGAATTGGGTTTAGTTGTATCCGGCTTCAACAGCCGCCCGGAAGTTTTGCTGAAGTTCCAGTAAATCCCCCGGGGACGTAGCTTAATGGTAAAGCCTCAGTCTTCCAAACTGATTACGCGGGTTCGATTCCCGTCGTCCCCTCCGAAATATGACGAAGAACGGCCCCTCTCCGGAGGGGCTTTTTTCATGCCCGCCCGCCATCGCGGCGGCTCCACAGGGGCTCAAGAGCGCTGGCAGACCGGGCACCAGTAGAGCTTCCGGGCAGCGTGCTCCGCCACGGCCACGGCCGTGCCGCAGGCCCGGCAGTCCAGGCCCTGGCGCCGGTAAACGAAGTGCGCGTCCTCCGGGTCGGGCAGCCCGTTGGGCGTCCCCGGCGCGTTGGGCGATCCCGCTCCCCCTGCACCTGTTCGCGCCGGCCCCGTCCAGTAGCGCGGAGGGGTGGTGATGATCCGGCCGTCCCGCACGCCGTTGGACATCATGGCGACGGTGTCGTCCCAGAGCAGCCCGGCGGCCTCCGCGGGCAGGGCATTCCCGGGCAGCCAGGGGTCCAGCCGTCCCCGGAACAGCAGCTCGGCGCGGTAGACGTTCCCGACGCCGGCAATCACCCTCTGGTCCATCAGCAGCGTCGCCAGCGGGGTGCGCTTCCTGGCCAGCCCGGCGAGGAAGCTCTCCCGGTCGCCGGGCAGGTTCCGCAGCGGGTCCGGACCCAGCCGGGCCGCGACGGCCTCGACGTCGGCCTCGGTCAGCGTTTCGCAGGTGGTTGCCCCGCGCAGGTCCGCCCAGCCGTGCCCGCTCGCCAGCCGCACCCGGACCGCGCCGACCGGCGCCGGCGGACCAGCATAGACGGGATCCGGGCCGTCGTCGGGGTAGGCCTCCCGCTCGCCTATTTTCCGGGGCGCGCCGATGCTGGAGGCCCCGCGGAAGCTGGCGTCGCCGCCGAAGTCCCAGGCGCCATACAGCCCCAGGTGCACGTGCAGGACCAGTCCGTGCTCGAAGCCGAGGAACAGGTGCTTGCCGTGCGCCGCGGATTCGGTGAGGACGTGGCCGTCCAGCAAGGCCGCGCCCTGCACGAAACGTCCCTGCGGGCTGGTCACCGCCAGCCGCTCCCCCGCGAAGACGTCCCCGAACTGCCGGGCCAGCCGATGGACTGAATGCCCCTCCGGCACTACTCGACGACCTCGCCGGTGGCCTCGTAGGTGGCGATCTTGCCGATCCGGCGGATGTGGCGCTCGTCGTTGCTGAAGGGCTCGGTTAGGAAGGCCTCGATGATGGCCGTGGCCTCGTCGACGCTGTGCTGCCGGCCGCCGACGGCGACGACATTGGCGTCGTTGTGCTCACGGGCCAACTTGGCGGTGGACAGGTTCCAGGCCAGGGCGGCCCGGACGCCCTTGACCTTGTTTGCCGCGATCTGCTCGCCGTTGCCGGAGCCGCCCAGCACGATGCCCAGCGCGCGGGTGCCCGCTGCCTGGTCGGCCACGACGGCGCGGGCGGCGTTGATGCAGAAGGAGGGGTAGTCATCCAGCGCGTCATAGACCTTCGGGCCGTGATCCACGACGTCGTAACCCTTGGCGCTGAGATGTCCCACCAGGTGGGCGCTGAGCTCCATGCCGGCGTGGTCGGTGGCGATATGAACGCGCGGGAAGTCCGGGGCAGTGGTCACGGGCGGATCCGTTCTGTGGGGCGCCGGTGGACTTCCGGCGCTGCTGGTCAGGGCTCCTCCCAGCCTACTAGGGCTGCGACGCCGGCGCCCCGCCGTCGCGGCGGGCCCGGTCCGCAACGCGGGAGAGCACCTGCGCCACGTTGTCCGCCGTCGTCGGGCTGCCGCCGCTTACGGTCAGCCGCCGGCCATCGGAGCGGTCCACGACGACGGCGGGTCCGCTGCTGACCAGCATCGCTGTCGTGGCACCGTGGTTCCGGTAGCCCCAGCCGCCGTAGTCGGCGGCCTTGACCTCTTTGGGCGTCGCCGACTCGATGGCGGCCGCGGGGACGTCCATCACTCTCAAGAACCCGGCGGCGAACACCCGGAGCCCGTTCCGGTCAACGCGGATGCGGGCGAAGAGGAACACAGCCACCAGCAGCGCGGCCGCCACCAGCAACGCTGCCAGCCACGGGACAGCGACGGTCAGCAGGGCCGCGGGAAACAGGGTGGCGATGCCGAGCATCACGAAGACCGAGCTGCGGGCGTGGACCCAGAGGCTGACGGTATCCCGGGCGAGCTGAGGGTCCAGCGCCTTTTCCAGTGCCTCGCGCGCGGCCCGTTCATCCTCCGCGGACCACCGCTCGTCCGCTTTGAACACGAAGCCCATGACCACCCCGAGACCCAGGGCCGCCCCGCTGCCCATGGCCAGGACCGCCACGTCCACGCGGGATTCCCGTGCGTCGGCGAGGCCCAACTGGCCCACCAGCACCGCGGCCAGGACAGTGGTCACGAAGAGGCTGACCGCCAGCCCGGTGCCCATCATGAACCGGCGCATCAGCGCCGGGCGGGACAACGGCGCCGCCTGCAGCAGGACGGCCCAGCCGACCAGCACGATCAGGCCCGCGCCGACGCCTACCACGGCCCCGAAGGGTGCGAAATCCGCGGCGCCGTCACCGGTCCAGCGGACGGCCAGGGGCTCGGGCAGGTCCGCGCGGATCAGCAGCGCGCAGACGACGAAGGCGGCAGCCAGCATGAGCGGGAACCCCACGGCGAAGCGCAGGGCCCTGACGTCCACGGAATCCCGGATCTTTCCCATGGCTCCAACGCTACCCCTGCCGGGGCCGCCGGGAGAGACTCGCTGTGACGGGCGCAACTTGCCAACCCACCGCGTCGTGAAAGAATAATTTCACAGTATCGTTTCCACCGTTCCCACCCCCTTTGGAGGCACCACTTGCCCGGTATGAACCTCACGCGCGCCGAAGCCCGCGAGCGCGCCGCACTGATCGCCGTCGACTCCTATGAGGTCAGCCTCGACCTGACGCGGGGCGAGAAGGTGTTCGGCTCCACCACCGCCGTAAAGTTCACGGCAAAGCCGGGGTCTTCCACCTTCATCGACGCCGTAACGCACACGGTGCACAGTGTCACGCTCAACGGCCGCGAACTGGACCCCGCGGAGGTCTCCGACGGCATCCGGATCCAGCTCCCGGACCTCGCAGCGGAGAACGAGCTCCTGGTGGTCGCGGACGCGCCTTACATGAACACCGGCGAAGGCCTGCACCGCTTCGTGGACCCGGTGGACAACGAGGTCTACCTGTACACGCAGTTCGAGGTTCCGGATTCCCGGCGGATGTTCGCCGTCTTCGAGCAGCCCGACCTCAAGGCCAGCTTCAGCTTCTCCGTCACGGCGCCCTCGCACTGGGACGTCGTCTCCAACTCCCCCACTCCGGAACCTGTGGAAACCATCCCCGGCGAGGACGGCGGCGCCCGCTCGGTCTGGGAATTCGCCCCCACCCCGCGGCTCTCCTCCTACGTCACGGCCCTGATCGCCGGTCCGTACCAGTCGGTCCGCAGCGAAGTGAAGTCCGCGGACGGGAAGGTCACGCCGCTGGGCGTGTTTGCCCGTAAGTCCCTCATGCAGTACCTCGACGCGGACAACATCTTCGACCTCACCCGCCAGGGCTTCGAGTTCTTCGAGGCGCAGTTCGGCTGCCCGTACCCGTTCGAGAAGTACGACCAGCTCTTCGTGCCGGAGTTCAATGCCGGCGCCATGGAAAACGCCGGCGCCGTCACCATCCTGGAAGGGTACGTCTTCCGCAGCAAGGTCACGGACGCCCAGGTGGAGCGCCGCGCCATCACCGTGCTGCACGAGCTGGCCCACATGTGGTTCGGCGACCTCGTGACTATGCGCTGGTGGAACGACCTCTGGCTCAACGAGTCCTTCGCCGAATACATGTCGCACCTCGCCGCCGTCGAAAACACCAAGTTCGACCACGCCTGGACCACCTTCGCCTCGGTGGAGAAGTCCTGGGCCTACCGCCAGGACCAGCTGCCCACCACGCACCCGATCTTCGCCGAGATAAACGACCTGCAGGATGTCGAAGTGAACTTTGACGGCATCACCTATGCCAAGGGCGCCTCGGTGCTCCGGCAGCTGGTGGCCTGGGTGGGTCCGGAGGAGTTCATGGCCGGGGTCCGCGAGTACTTCCGCAAGCACTCCTGGCAGAACACCGAGCTCAGCGACCTGATGGTCGAGCTGGAAAAGGCCAGCGGACGCGACCTGGACCACTGGGGCCAGCTCTGGCTGGAGACCGCCGGGGTCAACACGCTCAAGCCCGAACTGTCCGTCGGCGAGGACGGCACGATCTCGTCCTTCGCCATCCTGCAGTCCGCCACCGAGGCGCAGCCGACCATCCGCCCGCACCGGCTCGCCGTCGGTTTCTACAACCTGGACGGCGCCGGGAAGCTCGAGCGGGTGCACCGCGAGGAGCTCGATGTCGACGGTGAACGTACCGAGGTTCCGGCGCTGGCCGGCCTGGCTCAGCCGGACTTGATCCTGCTCAACGACGACGACCTCGCCTATGCCAAGGTCCGGCTGGACCCGAAGTCCCTCGCCACCGCCACGGCGCACTTGAAGGATTTCGGCCAGAGCCTCCCCCGCACCCTCGTCTGGGGCTCGGCGTGGGACGCGGCCCGTGACGGCGAAACCCCGGCCCGCGGCTACGTGGAACTGATCCTGGCCAACATCGCCGAGGAATCCGACTCCTCCGTCATCCTGGTCCAGCTCCGCCAGCTCGCCACGACGCTGAACTTCTACGTCGCCGCGGACCACAAGGAAGCCACCGCGACAGCCGCCGCGGACCGGCTCTGGGAGCTCGCCTCCCGCGTCCCGGCCGGCTCCGACGCGCAGCTGCAGTTCGTGAAGTCCTACGCCCTGCTGGCCCGCAGCGCATCCCAGCTGGACACCGTCGCCGGGCTGCTCGACGGTTCGCGGGAGCTGGCCGGCCTCACCGTGGACCAGGACCTGCGCTGGGAGCTGATCGCGTCCCTCGTGGTCGGCGGCCGGGCCGGACAGGAAACAATCGACGCCGAGCTCGAGCACGACAACACCGCCACCGGCCAGAACGCGGCTGCCCTGGCCAAGGCAGCCATCCCCACCGCGGAGGCCAAGGCCGCGGCCTGGGAGTCGATTGTGGTCAAGGGCGAACTGTCCAACGCGCTGCAGGGTTCCGCGGTGGCCGGGTTCACCCGGGTGCTGGACACGTCCCTGCTGGAGCCGTACGCCGAAAAGTACTTCGCGGCGGTCCCCGGCATCGTCAAGGACCGCACGCACGCGCTGGCCCAGCAGATCGTCGTCGGCCTCTACCCGGCGCAGCTGACCACCCAGGAAACCGTGGACCGCACCGACGAGTTCCTCGCGTCGCTGCCGGAGGACAGCGCGGCGCTGCGCCGGATGATGCTGGAAAACCGCGACGGCGTCGCCCGCGCCCTGCGCGCCCGCGCCGCGGACGTCTAGGCACGCCTCCTTGTCCTAGGCCCCTCGACACAGGACCCGGCACCGCATGGCGGCGCCGGGTCCTGGCGTTTTGGCGCCGCTAGACTGGCGGCATGAGCCTCGACGAGCACCATTATGCGCTGACCGTCCGCTGGACCGGGAACCTGGGTGAGGGGACTTCCACCTACCGCGGCTACTCCCGCGACCACGACGTCGAGATCCCCGGACTGCCGGTGCTCAAAGGCTCCGCGGACCCGACCTTCCACGGCGACCGGGAGCGGTACAACCCCGAGCAGTTGCTGCTGGCCGCGCTCTCGCAGTGCCACATGCTGTCCTTCCTCCACGTCGCCGTCAAGCACGGTGTGGTGGTGACCGGCTACGAGGACCGCGCCGAGGGCGTGATGCGGACCAACCGGGACGGCAGCGGCCAGTTCGAATCGGTCACGCTAAAGCCCCGTGTCACGACGGCGGCACCGGTGACCGACGAGCTGATGGCGGAGCTGCACCACGGCGCCAACGCGGTGTGCTTCATCGCCCGGAGCGTCAACTTCCCGGTCCGGCACGAGGCCTCGGCCGCGGTGGACCCGGGCCGGGCTGCTCAGGCGGACTGAAACTCCGCCTGGAACTCCTGCAGCAGCCGGCGCTCGGCCGCCGGGCTCAAACCGGCCCTGCGGTCCCGGTTCAGTCCGCGGCGGCGTTCATCGGCCAGGGTGTCGCGCAACGTCTCGGTCCACGGCCGGACCCTCATCCCGGCGGCCCGCCCCGCAGCGTTGCTGCGCGCGGCGAAGCCGTCGTGGCCGGGCGGGAGCCAGAGCGGCAGCGAGTCCGGCCCTGCCCAATAGTTCGCCCCGCGAGCGGCCAGCCAGTCGGCCGGGGCGGCCGCCACCTGGGCGGCTCCCCCGGCGAGCCGCCTCGATTCTTCAAGGTAAGCGGCAAAAGGCACCGGCTCCCCGACGGCGTTCAGCGCCCCGGTGACGCCGGTTGCGGCCGCGGTGAGCACCCAGGCGGCCAGGTCCCGGACATCGATGACTTGTGTGGGGTCCGAGGGAATGTCCGGCGCCAGCACCGGACCGGAGTCCCGGGCAAAGCGGGCCGGCCAGTAGCCGTAGCGGTCCGACCCGTCCCCGGGCCCGCCGATCAGCCCGGCGCGGCACAGGTGCGCCTTGCCCGCGGCGAGGTCCGCCGTCGAGCGTTCTATCGCCGACTTGGCCTCGCCGTAGGTCTCCGGGGTCGCCTCGGTGCCGGGCGGCAGCGGAGCCAGCACCGCGGCGTCCTCGGCTTCGTCCGGGACGGAATGGTCAGCGTAGACCGAGCAACTCGAGACAAACGTCCAGTGCCGGGCGATCCCCGCCAGCGCCTCCAGCGCCTCCAGCGCGTACCGTGGGTCCCGGGCGACCTCGACGACGGCGTCCCACTCGCCCGCGTGGACGGCGCCGGCGTAGGCGGCCGGGCCCTTTGCACGGTCGGCTTGCAGCCACGTGGCCCCCTCCGGCGGCGCGGCCTGTGTTCCGCGGGCCAGGCACATGACCTCGTGCCCGTCGGCGACGGCCTGCCGGGCGATTTCTGCTGACAGGAAGGCGGTACCGCCGAGGACCAGGATGCGCATCCTGCCACGCTACGGCGCTAATGTTGAAGCTGAACAGAGTCTTATGCGCCCGGCGAACGCGGGCGAGCCGAAGGAGCACACCCCGCTGATGTACCGTCTGCCTACCGCCGAGTCCATCACGCCGCCGGACATTTCGGCCGTGAACCTGCCGGGCGTCGTGATCAGCATCGGAGTCGGCGTTGCCACGTGGCTGGTGGCGTCCTTCGTGATCGCCGGGATCACCAAACGCGTCGCCGCAGGCACCACGTTCTTCAAAAAGCCGCACTTCCGCTGGGTTGCCCCGGCGCTGCGTGCCCTGGACCACCAGCGGCGTGAGCAGCGCGCCAACACGATCGGCTCGCTGCTCAACAGCGTGGTGAGCGTGCTCGTCGTCGTCATCACGGTGATGTACGTCCTGCAGAACCTCAACGTGAACATCGCCCCGTTGCTGACCAGCGTCGGCATCCTGGGTGTGGCGATCGGCTTCGGCGCCCAGCAGCTGATCCGTGATTTCCTGGCCGGCATCTTCATTACGATCGAGGACCAGTACGGGATCGGCGACGTCATCGAAACCTCCGAGGTGGTGGGCACAGTGGAGTCCATGGGGCTGCGCATCACCCGGGTCAGGGCCGAGGACGGCACCGTCTGGTACCTGCGCAACGGCGAGATCCTGCGCGTAGGCAACCGCTCCCAGGGCACCTATGTTTCGCCCGACAGCCCGCCGGCGGACGACGCCGGATCCGCAGCCCAGCAGCAGGCCGGAGAATAAAATGACGATCCCCAGCGCCGGCGAACCCCGCCAGCCCAAGATGCTGATGCAGAACGATCCGTTCAGCCAGCCCGGCTACACGGACAACTTCTATGACGCCGTCGGCGGCCACGAGACCTTCGTGAAACTCATCGATGTCTTTTACGACGGCGTCGCCACGGATCCGCTGTTGCGTCCGATGTACCCGGAAGAAGACCTCGGCCCGGCCAAGCGCCGCTTCCTGATGTTCCTCGAGCAGTATTGGGGCGGCCCCACCACGTACGGCGAGGAGCGCGGGCACCCGCGGCTCCGGATGCGGCACCAGCCCTTCCGCGTGACGCCCGAAGCGAAGGACGCCTGGCTGCACCACATGCGCGCAGCCGTCGACGCCCTGGAGCTGCCGCCGCTGTATGAGGGCACTCTCTGGGACTACATGGAACGTGCCGCGCTTTCGATGGTCAACAGCCCCTCCGGGGCCTAAGGGCTACCTAGCGCTGCACACGCGGGGCCGCGAGCGACGCGCGAATATTCCCCGCCACATGCAGGAGAACGGCGACGGCGAGGAACGCGGCGAGCACCTGGGCCGTCGTCGTGAGCGCGGCGCCCCACCCGCCGTCGAGGGTCGGATCGAGGAAGTCGTAGACGTACCAGCCGTCGATGCCTCCGCGCACCCACGAGAAAATGAGGAAGGCGGCTGGATAGCCGAGCCACGCGAGCGGGCGCCACCAGCTGCCCCGCACCGTCCTCGTGACCAACAGCCAATCCATTGCGGCGAACAGCGGAGCCAGGCGGTGGTGCACGAGCTGGGGCCAGTACATATCCAGGCTCCACCACGGCTCCTCCGGCGGAGCGACAAGGACCACGTAGATGATGCCGGTCATCACCAGGTACAAGGCCAGCGCACCCGACAGGCTGTCCCACCACTGCGGCAGCCGGATCCGCGGCCGGGCAGCCGCGACCACCAGCACCAGCCCGAGGGCAAGGTTCGATTGCACCGTGAATTCGGAGTAGAGCTGGGCGACATCCACGTCGTTGCCAGGGCGCGTCGCATCGTACGTCTTCTGGACCAGTGCGACGATCACCAGGACTCCCACCGCGAAGCGCAGCACCCGGATCCAGCCGCGGTCCGGATGAAATGCCCAGTTGAAACTGGGGTGCCGCTTGACGGGTGGATCCAGCACCGACCGGCTGCTCATGGGCCCAGTAGCGCAGAGGCGTCAATGCCGGTCGTCCGGGGCGCCCGGGCCTGGATGTAGAAATGGAAAGACCCCGGAGGCACTTGGGGGAATGCCTCCGGGGTCTTTCTGCCTCAATAATACCCAGCCGGGTATCCGGGAGGCAAGTGTTTCGGTCGGCGCGTGCGGGCATCCCGGACAGTAGGGTGAACCCATGCTGATCATCCGTGAAGAACGCCTGGAGGACCGGTCCGCCCTTGCAGCGCTCAGGGCTACCTGGGCCGCGGAGCAGGATCCCGGGCTTGTCGACGATCCGGACTTCGAAGATGTGTACGGCGGCTGGATGGACGCGAACCCGCGGAAGTTCTTCGTTGCCGAGCAGGACGGCGAGCTTGTCGGGATGCTGAACCTGCTGGTCTTTGAGCGGATGCCCAAACCCGGGAAGGAACCCTCCCGCTGGGTCTACCTGGGCAACGTCTACGTGCTGCCGGCATTCCGGAATTCCGGCATCGGAGCGCAACTGGTCGAAGCGGCCATTGAGTTCTCGCAGGGCATCAAAGCGGCACGGATGGTGCTCTCGCCGTCGCCCGCTTCGCGCAATTTTTACGCCCGGCTGGGATTCCAGCCCGCCGCGGAGCTGAACATCCTCCGGTTCTGAGACGGACGGCAGCCCGGTCCGGCTTGGCCGACCATCATGGCCATCATTCGTCAGGCTGAGCTGCAGCCCACGAAACTGGAACTCCTTCAAAGCTGGCTGCCGCGCCAGCCCTGGGTCACGGAAGACGTCTCGGCGCTGGGCGCAGCAGACCCCGGTCAAACTCGCAGCCGGCACGGTGGGCTGAGCGGGTTGTCCGCCAGCCGTAGGGCCCTCAGGACCGGGAGGTACTAGAGTCCCGAGCCGGCGCGGACCAGGACGTGTCCGCGCGCGCTGCTGAGCCGGTACCACCGGCCCGCCCGGAAAAGCCTCTGTTCGCCGTCGGCCAGGAAACCAAGGGTCAGCGCGGCGAACGCGGCCCCGGCGGGCAGTCCACCGGCGTCGGGCAGCGGCCGGCCCCAGACGGTGGCCCGGGCGTTGTTGACGATCAGGGCCCCGGGCTTGTCCGGGATGATGCCGGCGATCTCGCTGATCCCGGCTTCAGCCGCCTGCCGCAGGGCCGCGTCCGGCAGCGCACCCAGCGCCTCCCACCCGGTGCGGGGCGCGCCGACGCCGGCCCACGATTCGGTGACGGTCATCGGCGGTACCGGCAGTTCGACGTCGTCGGCACCTGCGCGCGCCAGCCGGTCCAGCACTGCCGCGAGCGGGACCGTCACGTCGAGCTCCGCCGGCTGGGCCAGGGCCACAGTCCGGAGCCCCAGGATGGTGGGAGTCGACTCGCCCAGCAGGCGGGGCCGAAGCACGCAGACGTAGGCTGCCAGGACCGGGCCGGACGCGGTCAGCCGGATGGCGCCGTCGTCGATCGCCCGGGCCCGGGTGGCGAAGGTGCGCAGGTCGGCGAGGTCGCGGGGATCGGTGAACTGCAGGGGCTGGGTGAGGACGTCAGACACAATGTCGACTCTACCGGCTGTGCCTCTTTTGAGCGGTGCCGGGGTGCCGTCTAGAGTCAAACCATGACTGAAGCCGAAGCCGGATTGCAGGCGCTGCCCACCGAGGACCCCACCTCCTCACTCATCCAACTCCTGAACCTCGGCGAGCTGGAGGGCGCCCGGACGGACGAGGACATCTTTATGGGCCCGTCGCAGAAGCAGCCGCGGCAGCGTGTGTTCGGCGGCCAGGTCCTGGCGCAGTCCCTCGTGGCAGGCAGCCGCACCGTCCCGGACGGCCGCGGAGTGCACTCCATGCACGGCTATTTCCTCCGGCCCGGTGACGCCAACAAGCCCATCACCTTCGGTGTCCAGCGGCTGCGCGACGGCCGGTCGTTCTCCGCACGGCGGGTGCACGCGTACCAGGAGGGCATGCCCATCCTGTCGATGATCGCCTCCTTCCAGGACGAGGATGAGGGAATCGAGCACCAGACCGAAATGCCGGCGGGAATCCCGGACCCGGAATCGCTGCCGAGCACGGCCGATCTGCTGGGCAAGTACGACCACCCGGTGGCGCGGCACTGGGCCTATGAGCGGCCCTTCGACATTCGCCACGTTGATCCGGCCCTGTACGTCTCCGCGAAGGGTCCCAAGGAGGCCCGGAACGCCGTCTGGATGCGCACCTTCGGGCCGATGCCCGATGACCCGGAGATGCACCGCGCGGCGCTGGCCTACGCCAGCGACTACACCCTGCTGGAGTCCGTCCTCCGCCGGCACGGGATGAGCTGGATTACCCCGGGCATGTCCGTCGCGAGCCTGGACCACGCCATGTGGTGGCACCGCCCCGTCCGGGTGGACGAGTGGCTGCTCTACGTCCAGGAGTCCCCCAGCGCCCAGGGTGCCCGGGGCCTGGCCACCGGCAAGATCTTCAGCCGCGACGGCCGCCACGTGGCCACGGTGGCCCAGGAGGGCATGATCCGCGTGCCGACGGACCTAAAAAACAAGGTCAAGGGCGCCGTCCAGACCAAGGTGCTGCAGCACCAGATGCGAAAGGCCGACCGCGGCTAAGCCCCCACACCACAAAGGCCGGCTCCCCAGTGTGAACTGGGGAGCCGGCCTTTTTGCTGCGGCCGTCGCGGGCCTGGCGTGACCTAGTCGCGGGTGAGGCGGCGGTGGGTCACGCGGTGCGGCTTCGCCGCGTCCGGGCCGAGGCGCTCGATCTTGTTCTCCTCGTAGGATTCGAAGTTGCCCTCGAACCAGTACCACTTGGAGGGGTTCTCCTCGTCGCCTTCGTAGGCGAGGATGTGCGTGGCCACCCGGTCCAGGAACCAGCGGTCGTGCGAGACGACGACGGCGCAGCCCGGGAACTCGAGCAGCGCGTTTTCGAGGCTGCTGAGGGTTTCGACGTCGAGGTCGTTGGTCGGTTCGTCGAGGAGCAGCAGGTTTCCGCCCTGCTTGAGGGTCAGCGCCAGGTTCAGGCGGTTGCGCTCACCACCGGAAAGCACCCCGGCCTTCTTCTGCTGGTCCGGGCCCTTGAAGCCGAAGGCGGCGACGTAGGCGCGGGACGGCATCTCGACCTGGCCGACCTGGATGTAGTCGAGCCCGTCGGAGACGACCTCCCACAGGGTCTTGTTCGGGTCGATGCCGCCACGGCTCTGGTCCGCGTAGGAGATCTTAACCGAATCGCCGATCTTCAGATCGCCGCCGTCGAGGGGCTCCAGACCGACGATGGTCTTGAACAGCGTGGTCTTGCCGACGCCGTTGGGGCCGATCACACCGACGATGCCGTTGCGCGGCAGGCTGAAGGACAGTCCGTCGATCAGGGTGCGGTCCTCGAAACCCTTCTGCAGGTTCTTGGCTTCCAGGACGACCCCGCCCAGGCGCGGTCCCGGCGGGATCTGGATCTCTTCGAAGTCCAGCTTGCGGGTGCGGTCGGCCTCCGCAGCCATTTCCTCGTAGCGGGCGAGGCGGGCCTTGGACTTGGTCTGGCGGCCCTTGGCGTTGGAGCGGACCCATTCGAGTTCCTCGGTGAGCCGCTTGGCCTGCTTGGCGTCCTTCTTGCCCTGGACTTCCAGGCGGGCGCGCTTCTTTTCGAGGTACGTGGAGTAGTTGCCCTCGTACGGGTACAGGTGGCCGCGGTCCACTTCGGCGATCCATTCCGCCACGTGGTCGAGGAAGTACCGGTCGTGGGTGACGGCCAGTACGGCGCCGGGGTAGCTGGAGAGGTGCTGCTCAAGCCACAGCACGCTCTCGGCGTCGAGGTGGTTGGTGGGCTCGTCAAGGAGCAGCAGGTCCGGCTTCTGCAACAGGAGCTTGCAAAGGGCGACGCGGCGGCGCTCACCACCGGAGAGCAGCGTGACGTCGGCGTCGGCCGGCGGGCAGCGGAGGGCATCCATGGCCTGCTCGAGCTGGGAGTCGAGGTCCCAGGCGTCGGCGGCGTCAATGGCTTCTTGGAGCTGGCCCATCTCCTCGAGGAGCGCGTCGTAGTCAGCGTCAGGGTTGGCCATTTCTTCGGAGATCTCGTTGAAGCGCTGGATCTTACCGTAGATCTCGCCGACGCCTTCCTGGACGTTGCCCAGAACGGTCTTCTCCTCATTCAGCGGCGGCTCCTGCAGCAGGATGCCGACGGAGTAGCCGGGGCTGAGCCGGGCTTCGCCGTTGGAGGGAGTGTCCAGGCCGGCCATAATCTTGAGAATGGTGGACTTACCGGCACCATTCGGGCCAACAACACCAATCTTGGCCCCCGGGAAGAAGGACATGCTCACGTCGTCGAGGATAAGTTTTTCGCCAACGGCCTTACGGGCCTTGGTCATTGTGTAGATAAATTCCGCCATGCCTACAAATCTAGTGGTTCGGCCGGGATAACTCACATTTAGGACCACACGATGGAGCCCGGCGGGCCGCGTGCCGGACCGGTGTTGCCGGACCCGCGCGCAGGCCCGCGTGCAGGACCCGGGCTCAGGCGGCGGCCTCCTTCAGCTCACCGGTCTCCTCGTCGAACTCCTGCTCGTCGTCTCGGGCGTCACCCTCGGCGTGGTCCGCGGAGTCGTCCCGGTCCGCATCCAGCTCGTGTTCGACGTCGTCCGGCGCATCGGTCACCCCCTCCCGCCGGCTGGTGGCCGCCGCTTCCTGGCCCGGTACCGGGCCGTTGCCGGCGTTTCTAGTGAAGTGCGCGGACCCCCACATCAGATCGTGGCCGACGGACTCGGCGTCGATTTCCGCCACATGGTAGACGCGGCCGTCCTTTTCCCAACTGCGCATCTTGAGCCGGCCCACGACGATGACCCGCTGGCCCTTCCTGATGCTGCAACCCATGTTTCCGGCCAACTGGCGGTAGCCCTGCACTGTGAACCAGTTGGTGTTCCCGTCCACCCACGCATTGGCTGCCCGGTCGAAGCGCCGCCCGGTCGAGCCGAGCCGGAAGTTCGCCGTGGCGACGCCGCCGGGCGTCGTCGACGTCTTGATCTCCGTGGCCACGAAGCCGCGGACCGTGATGCTGTCATTCATTGCGCTGTCCTGTCTCGATGAGTCTTACTGGCTCTCCCAGCTTCACGCGGCGCCCAGGCGCGCGGCAGTGCCGGACTCCGCTATGTGGACAACCCGGCCATCCAACCGGGTGGGTCCGCCGGGCGGTGGCCGGCCACCGAGCGGCGGACAGGCAGAGCGGAAATCTCCGGGGACCTCTTGACGGGGAGCGCCCGCCGGGCATTGTAAACTTCTTGAGGCGTCCCCCGGCAGCGGCCGGACGGCACGCCACACGCGCCCCAGTAGCTCAGGGGATAGAGCAGCGGCCTTCTAATCCGCCGGTCGGGGGTTCGATTCCCTCCTGGGGCACAAGCGTGCGGCTCTGGCCGCGGGTCATCCGCCGGCCAGAGCCGCTCCCCTCAATCCCGGGCCCGGAAAGACCTCATTCCCGGCCCCGGGACATCATCCGGTCAGATCCATTTGTTGTGCCGGAAGGTCAGATAGAGCGCCAGCCCCATCACCAGCATCAGCCCCAAGGCCATGGGATAGCCGAAGGCCCAGTCGAGCTCGGGTATCAGGCGGAAATTCATGCCGTAGATCGAGGCGATGAGCGTCGGCGCGAAGAGGATGGCGGCCCAGGACGAGATCCGCTTGGTCTGTTCATTCTGGGCGATACTTGATTCCGTTAGGAGCCGCATTTCGTCGTTCTGCCTCTGCGCCACGAGGGCGGCGTTGACCGCGAGCGCATTCTGCAGCAGGGCGCGGAACGCCGTGATCCGTTCGCTCAGGCGCAGCACATGGTCCAGGACGTCCCGGAAGTGGTCCTGCAGTTCGGGGCCGGGAACCCTGCTGGGGCTGCCTGCCCGGAGCGCCTGCAGTATGGCCGTCAGCGGAGCCGTGGCGCGCTGGAACATGATTACCTGCCGCGAGAGTTCGTAGATCCGGCGGGAGACGCCGGGATCGGCGGCGAAGAGCTCATCCTCGATCTCGTCGACGTCGTTCTCCAGTCCGGCCGCCACGGGCTCGTACTCATCGACCACCTGGTCCAGGATGGCGTAGAGGACGGCGTCCGGGCCGAGGGCCAGGAACTCGGGCTCGGCTTCCATCCGGCGGCGTACCCGGGCCAGGTCCGGTGATTCGGCATGGCGGACGGTGACCACAAAGTCGGGGCCGGTGAAGACATGGATCTCCCCGAACTCGACCTTCTCCACCTCGTCCAGGTAGCGGGCCGGCCGCAGCACCAGGAACAGGGTGTCGCCGTAGTGCTCGAGTTTGGCGCGCTGGTGGCCGGCGAGCGCATCCTCCACCGCCAAATGGTTCAGGTCGAATTCCTCCGCCACCGAGCGGAGCTCCGGGGCATCCGGGCGGTAGAGCCCGATCCAGGCCATCCCCTGGCGCTGCCGCAACAGGAAGTAGGTCTCGTCCAGGTCCTCCGGGTCCGCGGTCCGGTACCCGTCCACGTAAACGGCGTTGTCGACGATCGTCACGGCCATGCCTCCTCGCCTGAACCGCCCGCTCAGGGCGGCCCCTTGGCTGTGACGCTATACCGTCACCCGCCGACTGCCAACAGCACGTGCGCCCGCCCGGTCTTCAGTACCCTTAGTATTGGACTCACCGGCGGGATATTGGGAATGCCTGACAGCCCGCCCGCAACCGAAAGGTACGGCCGCCATGACCCAGATACCCCGCGGATTCGATCCCCAGGATCCAAAAGAAGCCCCGAGCCCGCAGAACCCTGGGACGACTGATGCCCCGGCCGGCTCCCGCGAGGAAGCACTCCGCGCCGGAGCTCCAACGGCGCCGTCGTCCGCCCCGGAACCCCGTCAGGTCACCCGCGCGGGCATGGTCTGGGCTGCCGTCGCCAGCGCACTCGTGGTGCTGGTCCTGCTCATCGTCTTCATTCTGCAGAACCAGGTCTACGTCCAGGTGAAGTTCTTTGGCCTCGAAGGCTCGGTTCCGCTCGGAATTGCCCTCTTCATCGCCGCGGTCGGCGGGGGTGTGCTGGTCGCCATCGCAGGAGCGGCCCGCATTATCCAGCTGCGGCTCGCAACCCATCGCCAACGCGTCCGGCTGGCCGGCCAAGGCACACGGACCCCCTGATAGCCGGGGTCCCGGCGCTGCTCACCGGGCCTAGGGCAGCGTCAGGATCACCGGGCCATCTGCGGTGATCGCGACGGTGTGCTCACTGTGCGCTGCCCGGCGTCCGTTGGCCGAGCGGAGGGTCCACTCGTCCTCGTCGTGGTAATAGTCGTCCTTCCCGCCGAGGATCAGCATGGGTTCGATCGCGATGACGAGCCCTTCGGTCAGTTTGATGCCCCTCCCGGGCCGGCCGTCATTGGGAACCGGCGGCTCCGCGTGCATGGTCCGGCCGATGCCGTGGCCGCCGTGGTCGGCCAGCAACCCGTAACCGGCCCGGCGCGCCGCCCCGCCGATCGCGTACGCCAGATCGCCCATCTTGTTCCCGATCCGTGCCGCCTCGATGCCGCGGGCCAGCGCCTCGTCGGTGGCCGCGATCAGCGCCTGGTCCACCGGGTCCGGCGTACCCACGATAAAGCTGATGGCCGCGTCGCCGCACCAGCCGTCGAGGAAGGCGCCGCAGTCGACACTGAGCAGGTCGCCGTCGGCCAGCCGGTAGCCGTTGGGGATGCCGTGCACCACGGCGTCGTTGACGGACGTGCAGATCACCCCGGGGAAGGGCACCGCGGCCCAGCGGGGGCGGTAGTTCAGGAACGCGGGGGTGGCCCCGGCCCCGGCGATCGTCGCCGCAGCCAGTTCGTCCAGCTCCTTGAGGGACACGCCGACGTCGGCCGCGGCCCGGACGCGTTCCAGCGTGGTGGCCACCACCCGGCCTGCTTCGCGCATCAGGGCAATCTCGGCTGGGCTCTTGATCATCGACATGCCCCTAACTCTAGGGCCGGCGTGGGGCGTGGCTAAAGTGGCCTCATGGGCCACGCTGAATTGATCTCTGCCATCCGGTCCAGGCTCCAGGCGGCGGCGGATCCTGTCCGGGCTGCAGGGGCCCAGGCCTACATGAAGTCCGAGATGCCGTCGCTGGGGGTCCGTGTGCCGGAGGTGCGGCGGATCGTCAAAGCCGCCGCCAAGGAACTGCCTCCTGGTTCCCTCGCGGAGTTGCAGTCGGCGGTTCTGGAGCTGTGGCGGGGCGCGCAGTGGCGCGAGGAGCGCTATGCGGCCATCGATTTGACGGGGCTGCGGCTGGCGGCCGGCGAGCTGGACATGCTGCCGCTGTACGAGGAAATCATCCGCGGCGGCGCCTGGTGGGATCTGGTCGACGGGCTCTCGCGCCGCCTGGGTGAGCTGCTCCGGACCCACCGGGAGGACATGTCCCCCGTGTTGCTGCGCTGGAGCACGGATCCGGATTTCTGGATCCGGCGGGCCTCCATCACCGCCCAGCTCGGGGCCGGGTCCGCCACGGACCGGGCGCTGCTGGCCGGGGTCATCGAGGCCAACCTGGCCGATTCCGAGTTCTTTATCCGGAAGGCAATCGGCTGGGCGCTGCGCGATTTTTCCGCCACTGATCCGGAGTGGGTGCGCGCCTTCGTGCGGCAGCACTGGAAACAGCTCAGCCCGTTGTCGCGCCGGGAAGCGTTGCGGAAGCTTGCTGCGGACGCTTAGATGACCGGTCGGGTGGTGACCGGCTCGGCCGGTTTGCTGAACAGTTGCTTGGTCTTCGGGTCGAGGAAGATCAGGTAGAGCGCAAAGAGCAGGGCGATGATGGCGGCCGCGTTGCGGGCCAGCGCGAGCGCGAGGCCCAGGTCCTCGGTCTGCAGGTAGGGGAAGACTTCAAGCTGGTCCGAGATGGCGTAGACCATAAAGAAGGACACAATGAAGTACACGGCCTTGACCTGCCAGTCATCCCGGATGCCGGTGACCGCAAACAGCGGGATGAGCCAGACGACGTACCAGGACTGGATCATCGGCGCCAGGACAACGACGGCGGCGAAGGCCAGGGTCAGGCGGCGCATCAGGCGGTCGAAGTCGCCGCGGAAGATCTGCCACGCGACGATGCCCAGCGCAAGCAGCTTGCCGGCGTCGTACACCCACTTGGCCATCCCCCAGCCGTCCAGGCTGAAGGCGTTGAAGATCGAGGCGACAATAAGGCCGAGCAGGCCGACCGGCGCGTACCAGATCCAGATACTGCCCGGGGCGGACAGGCCGTTGATCCAGCCGAACCCGAACCCGTTGACCAGGCTCATCCCGTACAGCAGGGCCAGGCTGATCCCGGCGGTGAGCGCCCAGAAGACGAACTTACGCGGCCAGCCGGCGTTCTTGCCCGCCCACAACAGGCCGATGAAGGGCAGGAACACGATGGTGATGGGCTTGACCGAGATGGACAGCGTGACCAGCACCAGGCCAAGGGGCACCCGTTTGGTGGCGCAGTAGTACAGGCCGGCGAGGGCCAGGCCGATCATCAGGGCATCGTTGTGCACACTGGCGATGAAGTTGGTCAGGAACAGCGGGTTCGCGGCGGTGAGCCAGAGGGCGCGGTGCGGGTTGACGCCGTGGAGCTCGGCGAGTTTCGGCACGTAGATCACGCAGAGCACAATGCCGAGGAGGGCCGCGAGCCGGAACAGCATGATGCTGGCCTCGGGATGGACGTTTGTGGACCAGACTACAAACTGCTCGATCCAGAGGAAGAGCTGCCCGTAGGGCACCGGCGCCTCGGTCCACATCTTGTCCGCGCCCAGCTGGAAATAGTTGGACAGCGCCGAGATGCCGTTCTCGTAGGGGTTGAAGCCCTCCACCATCAGGCGGCCCTGGCCGATGTAGGCGTAGACGTCGCGGCTGAAGAGCGGGACGGAGAACATCATCGGCAGCCCCCAGGCCGCCACCGCCAGCAGCGTCGCCTTGCGGGCGCCGGCGCCCCAGTGCCGCACGCGCTGGCCCAGCCGGAGCCAGGCGCGGACCAGCAGCATTCCGCCGACGGCCAGCAGCACAATGCTCAGTCCGACGCCCACGGCTTCGGTCCGCATCCAGATGAACAGGGGCAGGCGGCGCAGTTCGGAGACGGGGGCGAGCCAGCCGACGCCGAGCGAACCGACGGCCATGAACACGGAGCCTAGGAATCCGGAGAGGATCGGCGACCGGGCGTTGTCCACATCCCCAACCTCTGCCTTCGGGGAGGTGCGGGACGTACCGGCAGCCGTTTCCCCCGCCGCAGGTACAGGCGCCGTCATCTCAGGATCGTCCAATCTGTTGTGGGGCTGGCTGTTGTGGGGCTGGTTTGGCCCGCATCCGGCCCGAAAGAAAGTCAGGGGGCGTGCCGCGATGACGAAAATCTTCGAAGGCCGCGTTCCCAAAATCCTAGCACCGGACGGCTCAGGGGCGCCGGAACGGTAGGCTGGGCGGGTGCCTATATCTAATGAACGCATCGTGTGGATCGACTGCGAAATGACCGGCCTGGACACCAAGAACGACGCCCTCATCGAAGTGGCTGCGCTGGTGACGGACTCGGAGCTCAACATCCTTGGTGACGGCGTGGACGTCGTGATCAAACCCGACGACGCCGCACTGGCCCAAATGAACGACTTCGTGCGCGACATGCACACCCGCTCCGGGCTGCTGGCCGAACTCCCCCACGGCAAGACCATGGCCGAAGCACAGGCCCTTGTCCTGGAGTACATCAAGAAGTGGGTGCCGGACCCGAAGAAGGCCCCGCTGGGCGGCAACTCGGTGGGCACCGACCGTGTGTTCCTGGTCCGCGACATGCCGGAGCTCGTGGAGCACCTGCACTACCGAGTGATCGACGTCAGCACCATCAAGGAACTCTCACGGCGCTGGTATGCCCGGGCGTACTTCCAGTCCCCCGCCAAGCTCGGCGGCCACCGCGCCCTGGGCGACATCAAGGATTCCATCGACGAGCTGCGCTACTACCGGGAGGCCGTCTTTGTGCCCGCCCCGGGTCCCGACAGCGCCACGGCGCAGCGGATAGCGAAATCCGTCATGGCGCCCACAGACGCGCCCGCAGAAGCACAGGCGGCAGAAGCACAGGCGGCAGCCCCGGCGGAGTAATCTCCACCACGTTTGGGGAAAATTTCGGCGAATTCGACAAAAGTGGCAAAACCACCCCCGAAGAGCAGGTAAGCTATTTGTCGTTGCCTTTTCAGCCAGCCGGTTCGCCGGAGGGCATGGCGGGGCACATGGTGGGCGTAGCTCAGTTGGCAGAGCGCCTGGTTGTGGTCCAGGAGGTCGCGGGTTCAACCCCCGTCGCTCACCCTCACCAAGGACGGCAGAATTGTCCGACCTTGCCAAAGGCCGCACCGGTTATCCGGTGCGGCCTTTGTTGTCTGTCTGGATAGTGCTGTCTGGATACTGTCTGTCCAGATATTCTCGGTCCAGTGTTGTCCGTCCACGGAAGGAACCTCATGAAGCGCCAGCTCTTTGAAGAAGACCACGAGATGTTCCGTGAGATGGCCGCGGAGTTCAACACCCGAGCGGTCGCCCCGCACTACGCCCAGTGGGACCAGGACCACATGATGCCCCGCACACTGTGGTCGGCGGCCGGCGAACAGGGCCTGCTGGGCCTCGCCGTCCCCGAGGAGTTCGGCGGCCTGGGCATGGCCGACTACCGCTTCCGTGCCGTGCTGGATGAGGAATTCGCCAAAAGCGACCACCTCGCCGTCGGCCTCGCCTTCCACCTGCACGATGACATGGTCCTCCCCCACCTGCTGGCCTACGGCTCCGAAGACCTCAAGAGCCGCTGGCTCCCCGGGATGGTCTCCGGTGAAACGGTCACCTCGGTGGCCTGGACCGAGCCCGGCGCGGGCTCGGACCTGCGTGGCATCCGCACCAAGGCGGTGCGCGACGGCGACGACTGGCTGATCACCGGCCAGAAGACGTTCATCGGCAACGGCATTTCCGGCGACGCCTCCCTGGTCCTTGCCCGTACCGACGGCGGCACCGGGCGCGGCGGCCGCGACTCCTTCTCACTGTTCATGGTCCGCAAGGGCGAGGGCTACAACACCGGCAACCAGCTGGACAAGATGGGCCTCAAGGCCTCGGATACCGCGGAACTGTTCTTTGACAACGTCCGCGTCCCGCACGCGGACCTCGTCGGGGAGGAGGGCAAGGGCCTGCAGTACGCCGCCGAGCAGCTCCCCCAGGGCCGGCTCGCGATCGCCGTGGCGAGCTCCGCCGTCGTCCGGGCCGTCTACGAAGCGACGGTCAAGTACACGAAGGACCGCAACGCGTTCGGCGAGCGGATCATCGACTTCCAGAACACCCGCTTTGAGCTGGCCGACATCCTCACCGAGGTTGAGGTCACCGAGTCCTACGTTGACCGGGCCATTCAGGCCTTCAACGCCGGCGAGCTCGACGCCGCCTCCGCAGCCCGGGCAAAGCTGTGGGCCTCCGAGCGTGCCAAGTCCGTCACTGACCGGTGCCTTCAGTTGCACGGCGGTTACGGCTACATCCTGGAGTACCCGGTGGCGCAGGCCTTCCTGGCTGCCCGGCTGCTGACCATCTTCGGCGGCACCAACGAAATCATGCGCGACGTCGTCGGCCGCACCATCGCCGACTGACTTCCCGCCGCCAGCAGCCCACAGCACCAAAGGAACTCTTTCGACATGACAGTCCTACCCATCACGATCTGGGGCGAACCCGTCCTGCACCGCCGGGCTGCCGAGGTTGACGTCTTCGACGACGCACTCCGCACGCTGATCGCGGACATGTTCGAGACCAACGACGCCGCCAACGGCGTCGGCCTCGCCGCGCCCCAGGTCGGCGTGGGCAAACGGCTGTTCGTGTACAAGTACGAAAACGATGACGGCGCGCCGCCGTCCGGCGTCGTCGTCAACCCCGTGCTGACCCTCTCCAAGGTCTCCGGCGCGCTGCCGGACCCGGATGAGGAAGAAGAGGGCTGCCTGTCCTTCCCGGGCGGGCAGTACCCGCTCAAACGGGCCGAATGGGCCCGGGTGCAGGGCTTCGACGGCGACGGCAACCCGGTCGAGTTTGAGGCGACCGGGTGGTTCGCGCGGGTGATCCAGCACGAATACGACCACCTCGACGGCAAGCTGTACGTCAACCGGCTGATCGACCGGTACTCCCGCAAGGCGATGAAGCAGGCCAAGAAGAACGGCTGGGGCGTTCCCGGGCTGACGTGGATGCCGGGCGTGGACCCGGATCCGTTCGGCCACTAAACCCGCCGGCGGGACGGGCCTCCGGACTATTCCTCGCCGTGTTTCAGCAGCAGGGCGGCGTGGTCCGGCACGTAGCGGTACAGCTCCCGCGGCGGGCGGGTGTAGTTGACGGCGCGCGGCCGTTCCGGCAAGGTCACCGGCTCGGTCCGGACCTCGGTGTAGTCGATGCCGGAAAGCAGGTGCGCGATCATATTGATCCTGGCCCGGCGTTTATCCTCGGCCTCGACCACAAACCACGGCGATTCTGCGGTGTCCGTCTGCATGAACATGTCGTCCTTGGCCCGGGAGTAGTCCTCCCATCGCATGATCGCCTCCCGGTCCATGAGCGAAAGCTTCCATTGCCGCAGCCGATCCTCGAGCCTGGACCGGAACCGCCGTTCCTGCTCCGCGTGGCTGATCGAGAACCAGTATTTGAACATGAGGATGCCGTCCTGGATCAGGAGGCGCTCAAACACTGGACACTGGGCCATAAAGCGCTTGTGTTCCGCGGGCGTGCAGAACCCCATCACGCGTTCGACGCCGGCGCGGTTGTACCAGGAGCGGTCCATCAGCACGATTTCCCCCGCTGCGGGCAGATGCTCCACGTAGCGCTGGAAGTACCATTCGCCGCGCTGCCGGTCGGTGGGGGCCGGCAGCGCCACAATCCGGGCAACGCGCGGATTCAGGTATTCCGTGACCCGCTTGATGGCACTTCCCTTGCCTGCGGCGTCGCGGCCCTCGAAAAGCACAAGCACGCGTGCCCCCGTGCTGCGGACCCATTCCTGCAGCGCAACCAGCTCTGCCTGGAGCCGGGCAAGTTCGGCCTCATACACCCCGAGGGGCAGTCGTCCGGTTGCCTCCGGAGAGTCCTCGGCCCCGGACCGGCGCGCCAACGCCCTCCCTGTGCTGCCCTTGCCGGGGCTTCCCTTGCGATGTGCCATATTCCCGCTCCAGTCGTGCCGCGGGCATCGGGCCGCGCGTCCTGCCGCGCCCATTCTCGCGGAACCCCTTTCTTCCGGCTAGGGCCATCGGCCCGGGATCAGGCCGCGTCTCCTATGCTGGGGCTCATGGATGCATCCCCGTCGGCGCAGGTGCTGCCCATCCTCACGGTCACCGTGAACCCTGCCCTGGATATCAGTACCACCACCGAGCTAGTGAAGAGCGGCCATAAACTCCGCTGCGGCCCCAGCAGGCTGGATCCGGGCGGCGGTGGCATCAACGTGGCGCGCGTCGTGCAGCGGCTCGGCGGACGCCCCCTGGCCGTCTACACCGCCGGCGGCCCCACCGGCGAGGCGTACCGGCGGCTGATCGAGGCCGAGCGCCTACCCACCCTCGTGGTGCCGATCCAGGGCAGCACCCGGCAGGATTTCACGGTCGATGAGGCGTCCACCGGCAAGCAGTTCCGCTTCGTCCTCCAGGGGCCGGAGTTGAGTGAGTCCGAATGGCGCCTCTGCCTGACGCTCGTGGCGGATTCCATCCAGCCGGGCGGCTACGTGGTGGCCAGCGGAAGCCTTCCGCCCGGGGTACCGGATGACTTCTATGCCGAGGTGGCCCGGCTGGCCCGGGAACAAAATGCACGATGCGTCGTGGACGCCTCCGGGCCGGCGCTGGCCGCCGCACTGGCCGAAGGTGTCTTCCTGATCAAACCCAGCCGCCGGGAACTCGGACTGCATTTCGGCACCACGCTGGACAGCGAGCAAAGCGAACTCGATGCCGCGATGGCGCTGGTGGCCGACGGATCCGCCGAGCATGTCGCCCTGACCCTCGGCGGCCGGGGCGCCGTTCTCGCGTCCCGGGAGGGCACCCTCCGGCTGGCCGTACCGCAGGTCGAGGTACGGAGCACGGTCGGCGCGGGCGACAGCTTCCTGGCGGCCTTTGTGCTGCGCCTGGCTCAGGGCCGCAGCCTGGCTGAAGCGTTCCGCTCGGCCGTCGCCGCCGGCAGCGCGACCGTCACGACGCAGGCCACCGAGCTGTGCCATCGGGACGACGTCGAACGGCTGGAAGCTGAACTCGCCGCGCAGGAATTCGGCGTCTAAGCGGGAATGCGGGAGCCGCGCCAACGCGCAGCTTCAAGGAACCGTTAAGCCGGGTGGGCTGGTGCCTGGCCAAAGTGCTCATCTGACGGGCCCCTCTGACTGGCCGCGCGCCTCAGCGCGGCAGCACCGTCTGCTGCCCCGGGCAGGCATCAAGAATCCGCTTCATCGCGTCCTTTTCGGCCGGGGTCACCCACAGCCCGTAAGCGGCCTTGACCGAGATCTGCCGGGCGACATAGTGGCAGCGGAAGGCCTTGTTCGGCGGCAGCCAGCTGGCGGCGTCGGACGCGCCCTTGTCCTGGTTGGCTTGGCCGTCCGCGGCGACCAGGTTCAGCGGATCATTCGCCAGGTGCTGGCGCTGCTCGGCCGTCAGTTGCTGGGCCCCCTTCTGCCAAGCGTCCCCCAGAGCCACGACGTGGTCGATCTGCACCGCCTTGCTGGACTCCGCACCCCGCCGAAACTCGATGGTCCGGCCGGTATAGGGCTCCTGGAAGGACCCGGCGCCGATCCGGCAGCGGGAGCCTTCGGTGAAACTGGCACCGGCCAGGTCGCGGCGGAGGATGTCGTTGCGGGTGTCGCAGCCGTTGCGGTCGACGTCGAACCAGGCCTGGCCGAAGGCACTGCGCTCGTAGTTGTTCCCAGCGGCCCGGCCCTTGACCGGCAGCGTCTCCAGCAGCTCGGCGGCGCTTCCGCCCGGCACGGGCCGCACCGGGGCAACAGCCTTCATCCAACCCGGCGCGAGGACGGGAGCCTCGCTGGGGCCGGCGGCCTGCGGCTCTCCCAGCGCAAACTGGCCCGAGGTGAAGAACCAGCCGACGGCGGCGAGCAGCACCACCAGCCCGGCGGCCAGGACGGCCCAGGCCTGGCGGGCTCGGCGCCGGGCACGCCGGAAGTCATTCCATGTGGCGGTCACGGAAGTTCCCGTGAGGGATGGGGGCGCTGCACCACCACAGCCTAGGCGGGACGACCGACACCGGGCCGCTTATCCACAGTGTGGAGGACCGGTCCGGCGTCGGAGCGCGGCCGGTCAGTCCTGCGGGGTCATTGTTCCCTGGTGACCCGGCGGAGGTCCTCCTCGGCAAGGGTCAGCAGCGCTTCGAGTTGGCTGACGCGGGCGTCGTCAATCTCGCCGGCCTCGCGCTTGGCACGGGCGTCGTCGAGGAGGCGCTTGGCCTCCTTGGCGTTCCGCCGGGCCACATCGAGGGCGTGTTCGAGGGTGGTTTCGTGTTCCAGAGCCGGGTTCTGTTCCATGGCTCCATTGTGGTTCCCTTTCCCGGCCGATTCCAGAGACGCGGCCGGGAAAGGGAAGCAGGCTACCCGACCTCGACCGGCAGTCCGGCTGCTTCCAGCGTTGCCGCTGCGTCCTTGGCCGGGAACGACGGCGGGTTCACGCCGGCCATTTCCTCCATGACGCGGACCACCTGGCAGCTGTAGCCGAACTCGTTGTCGTACCAGACGTAGAGCACCAGGTTCTTGTCGTTGCTGATGGTGGCGAGGCCGTCGACGATGCCGGCCCGGCGCGAGCCGACGAAGTCCGTGGAGACCACCTCGGGCGAATCGATGTAGTCGATCTGTTTGCGGAGGTCCGAGTGAAGCGACATTTCCCGCAGGTAGTCGTTGACCTCGTCCTTGGTGGTGCCGTTTTCGAGGCTCAGATTCAGGATGGCCAGGGACACGTCAGGGGTGGGGACGCGGATGGAGCTGCCGGTGAGCTTGCCAAGGAGTTCCGGCAGGGCCTTCGCGACAGCCTTGGCTGCGCCGGTCTCGGTGATGACCATGTTCAGCGCGGCGGAGCGTCCGCGGCGGTCGCCCTTGTGGAAGTTGTCGATCAGGTTCTGGTCGTTGGTGAAGGAGTGGACCGTCTCGACGTGGCCGTGCACCACACCGTAGCGGTCGTTGATCGCCTTCAGCACCGGGGTGATGGCGTTGGTGGTGCAGGACGCCGCGGAGACGATCGTGTCCGAGTCGGTGATCGAGCCGTGGTTGATGCCGTGCACGATGTTCTTCAGCTCGCCCTTGCCCGGCGCGGTGAGCAGGACGCGGGAGACACCCTTGCTCTGGAGGTGCTGGGACAGGCCCTCGGCGTCGCGCCAGCGGCCGGTGTTGTCGACGACGAGAGCGTCGTGGATGCCGTAGGCGGTGTAGTCCACCGTGGCGGGGTTATCCGAATAGATGACCTGGATCTGGACGCCGTTGGCGGTGATGGTGTCGTTCTCGAGGTCCACCTTGATGGTGCCTTCGAAGGAGCCGTGCACGGAGTCGCGGCGCAGCAGGCTGGCACGCTTGGTGAGGTCGTTGTCCGAGCCGCGGCGCACCACGATGGCGCGCAGGCGCAGGCCGTGGCCGCCGCCGGCCTTTTCGATTAGGAGGCGGGCCAGCAGCCGGCCGATTCGGCCAAAACCGTAAAGGACGACGTCGGTGCTGGTGCGGTCGTCGCCGCCGCGCTTGCCGACAATTTCGGCCAGCTCGTCGCGCAGGAACTCGTCGAGGCTAACGCCGTCGCCTTCGGCGCGGTACTTTTCGGTGAGGCGGGCGATGTCGATCGCTGCCGCGCCCAGGTCCAACTTGGTAAGGGCATCCAGCAGCGGTGCCGTCTCTTCGAGGCGCAGCTCTTCCTTGCTCATCCGCCGGGCGAAGCGGTGCGCCTTGAGGATGTTCATGGTGGACTTGTTGATCAGGCTCCGGCCGTGGATGGACGTCACCACGTTGTTCTCGCGGTACAGCCGGCCGATCACCGGGATCATGGCCTCGGCGAGCGCCTCCCGGCCCATCCACGTATCAAGACAAGAATCTGACGTCTGGCTCACAGAACTACCTTCCTAGAATCCACCGCATACGTCCTCGTATGCGGAAGTCGGCTACCGGCGGATGCCCGGAACCTGGCGTTGCGGGAATTCGGTCCAGCCCGCGTACCTATATGCATCGCAAAGAAAAAGCCACCGGCTGCGAACGCAGACCCGGCGGCAGAACTTCTACGTTCGCTCTCCATTCTAGGGCGGCCCCTGCTCCCCTACCGGCCGGTAGGGGGTGAAATCACTCACACCGGATGTCCGCGGAAACGTAGCGCCCCTGCCCTAGGATGGCCGAATGGGACTCATCGTTGCACTACTTGTCATCTGGCTTATCCTCTCGATCCTGGGCTTCGTCGTGAAGGGCCTGATCTGGCTGGCCATCATTGGCCTGGTCCTCTTTGTCGCCACGGCGGCGTGGGGCTGGGTGAAGCGGAAGGCCAAGGCCTGATCCGAAATCTACGTCTGGAACGCGGGGGCTGGCACCGGAAGGTGGCGGCCCTTTTGCGTGGATGGATGGGTTAACCGATACGCCAGGTTCCAGAAGACTCCGCGGAAGCACTAAGCGTTCGGGGTACTCGTGGGCAAAGTATGGGCAATCGTCGCCAAATCCACGCTCACGCCACCGACCGTAAGGGCTGCCGCCCGGGTGTCATCGTCCGGCCAGAGATGAGCGTACGTCCGCAGTGTCTCGGTCGCGTCCTTGTGCCCTAGCCTATGGGCAACCGCGACCGGGGACATGCCGCCGGCGATCTGCTGGGACGCGTGATAGGGCCAGAGCTCATGCCACCCATCCCCCAGCCCGGTGACTTTCGTCCGCGCATGCCGCCACGCCTCGTTCGCTGTGTGCCTGTTGATCGCCCTCCCCGAGGATTGGAATATGATCCGGCCCGGACCAGCCGGGCCCTGTTGCAGGACCTTGAGCAGCTGCAGCGTCTGCTCCCCCACGTGGATGCGCCGCCGGCTCGCCGCCGTCTTCAACGGACCCCATTCCGGGTCCGTGGAGCTGTGCCCCTGTGCATTGTCGGTCGATGCTGATCATGGACGCCTTGAAGTCGACCCGGTCCCAGGTGAGGCCCCGCATCTCCGAGGATCGGAGTCCGGTGGCCGCGCAGAACACCACCCTGGGCTTGTGCGGCTTCCAGATCTTGTCCGCGAGCTCCTGGACCTTCTCGGTGCGCAAGGGCACCACGGCGACGTCCACGACGGCGGGCAGGTTGATTCCGACGCACGGGCTGGCGGCCACTACATGGTCGAGGACCGCGGCCTTGAACATGGACGCCAGGTACCCGTACGTGACCTTGAGGGTGGAGGGCGCCAGCGTCTCAGCCCAGTCCCCCACCGCTTCCTGGATATCGGCCCGCTGGATGGAGTCGAGGGCACGGTTTCCCGAAGGTGGGGACGATGTAGTTCTTGAACTTCCCGGCGATCTGCCCCTGGGAGGACGGGCGCTGGTGGCGCTGGTGTTTCTGCCACCTCTCCGCATAGTCGGAGAGGAGAACCTTGCGGCGCCGGGCAACGTAGGTGCCTGCAGTAGCCCCAGAGCTCGAGGAGGTACAACTTGGACTTGTTGCTGATTCGCCTCCACTTGGGGTGCCGGAACAGTTCGTTCGTGACCGTAATGTATGGCCGGGTGTCCTTGGCCATGGTGTCCTTTCCGCCACGTTCCAGCAAGTGCTAGTAGCCGTGTACAAGCTCGGCTGGTTTTCGAAGGGTCTAGTGGGGCTGAGCAATATGCGGTGATAAAGTTTTCTGGCTGGTCCGGAAGTGGCCAGTTGCCTATGTCTCTTTGGGGGAATTCTGTGTGCCTAGCGTGCTCGTTGTTGGCGGCTTCGCCACTGTGTCTGTCAAACTTTTCGCAGAAGCCATGGAGTTGTACTCCAAGACGGACGACGTGTTGAAAAGACCGAAGTCAGCTAAGCGCCTACAAAATGCCAAAGCGATTCTCAACCTCATAGCTGCGGGAATCGCAGTTTGTGCAGGCCTGTCGTTGTTTTTCGGCCCGGACGCATTGTCATATGCCATCGGCGGGACAGCCGTGGTCTTGTTCGTCCTGACAACCGTCGTGACGGTCTTGGTGTGGCGCGAAGCGCCTAGCGACGAGGGAGTCGAAAATAACGTCCTGGGCGCTCCGGACGAGGCGGGTGCTGACGAAGGACTGCTGGTGCCTGAGTCGTCGCCCGCGAAGGCCTGAGCGCAAATGAACAGCGACGAAATTTGGCTCCTACAGCTGTGGAGCGGAGTCATTGGTTCATTCGTATCAGCGGTCCTCGGCGGCCTCGTTGCGTTATTAGTTGTGCGGCTCACCAACGGCCAGCAGAAGAGGCACGCCGCTGAGGCGCGCCAGATAGCCGCGATCGCCGACCTGCTCGCAGCAACGGCCGCGATGATCAAAAAATACCGTGAGGGGGCCGCGGTTATTCAGGACCTTCTATTGGCGGCCGAGGCGGCCTCCTTGCGTTGGCAGATGGAGGACGAAAACAAAATTTTGCCTGGAGAGATAGGCAAATGGCCATACCACATGGGCACACTGGCATTGGCAACATTTACGAACCGTGAGGTGGAGGCGGACCGCAGCCGGTACTTCGATCTGATGTCGGCTGCATGGACTGAGCTCAGTTTCTGCGCCATGGCATGGCCAAAGGCCACTCCAGCGCAGCGCGACGCGCATGTCTCTCTATTGCAGGGGGCGAGATTGGAGCAAGAGTCCGCTATGTCAGATGTCGAGAACGCGACGGCTTTCAGCCAACACTGAGGCGCAGCATGTCGAAACCACACCCAAATTCTGGGTGTGACACAGGCGCAGCAGGAGATCGTCGCCGGCTTCGGCCAGCACCTCCCCGAGGGCATCCGGTTGTGGCTCGGCGGTGCGGCCGTCGTGATCACCGCCGTGGCCGCAACCATCACCCGGATCATTCAGCGTGGGACGTCTGGGAGTACCACCGCTGCCCGGTCAAGCTCCGCGGCGTGCGCTGGGGTGACCGGCTGCCGGGCTTCCTCGCCGCCTAGACAGCGAAGCGTCTGGCGACAGGTTTTCCGGTCCGGCGGAGTTGGTTTCTGTATGCTGGCGCCGTGTCCAACCTACTTTTATCCCTCTCCGGGAGCAGCTGCCCGAAGTGTCACCGACTTTTGCCGCCACCCGACGACTCAGCGTTCGACTCTTACTTCAAAGGAGAGACGGCTTCCTGCCGGGAGTGCGGATACGCAGAGTCACTCTGGGCCCTCCTTGGACGAGGGCTGAAGGAGGAACATCCCCTGTCGCCCGGTGCAGTCGGACTTGGGTTGGCATCACATTCCGTTGGTCGGCTACGGCTCACGAATGGTGAGTTCATGGAACTGGACTTGGCCGACTGGGGAGTTCCCCCCGAAGCGCAGATTCTCAGCCTCACGTTCACTCCCCAAGCAGAGCCAGGCGGCGGGGTTCTCGTGCCCGCGGCCCTTCAGCAGCACCTGACCAAGGGCCCCATTGCTCACGTCCAGCGATTCGTCGCGTGGCCCTTGTCCGGCAACCCCCAAACGTGCGAGGTGACGGTCGGCTGCGTCTGGCTGGACTCCCAGGCCGAAGTAGGGATGGAACCATTGGTCGCCGCCATCGAATCCTTCAGCAACAAGGAATACCGAGCAGCTGTGATTCCCGCCATGGTTGCGGTTGAAGTTAAGCTCAACTCGGTCCTCGCAGAGCATTATTCGGCGTTCCGCGCTAAGAAGCATGCGGTCGACTTCCTCAACGACACTCCGCTCGCGTTCCAACTGGACTACCTTCTGCCGTCACTGATGAATCTGGTTGGCGCACCGCCCCTGGGTAGCGAAGTGACTCGGCAACTCAAGACTCTCAAGGGGTTCAGGAACGACGTGGCCCACACTCACCGCCCCATGTCGGGGGCCGCCACGGCAGACGCACTCCTTAGCGCCATCTTCGGATACCGGTACCTGAGCCTGTATGGCGGCCGGCTAAGCGCTGGCAACTGAATTTGCGAGAACTCGGGCGGCGAATGCAGCACTATATAGTCGAATCCCCCAGATTCTCGTGGGCAAAAGGGGCAAAAGGGTCATTCAAATGGGTTCAAATAAGGCCAAATGGAGCCAAGCGGACCACCATGAAAACCCTTTAGAAACGCCGAAATCCCCCGCTTTCACGGGGGATTCCGGGCAGGTCGTGGGATGGGTTGACCGATACGCCGGGTTCTGTGTTCCCGCGCTGTTACCGGCGCGGGAGTAGCGGCCATCCATCTACGGACGCCGTTGCCGACGCCCTCCAGCAGCCTACCCGGACACTCGGGCGGGCAGCCCTCAAACGTGTCCTGTCTGGCCTTGCTCCGGGTGGGGTTTACCTAGCCTTCCCGGTCACCCGGGAAGCTGGTGGTCTCTTACACCACCGTTTCACCCTTACCTGCTCCCGGGACCGTGCGGACACGGCCCTTTGGCGGGCGGTCTGTTCTCTGTGGCACTGGCCTGCGGGTTACCCCGAGTGGGCGTTACCCACCACCCTGCCCTGCGGAGCCCGGACGTTCCTCGAGCCACTTGCGTGACGCGCGGCCGCCTGGTCAACCCATCCGTTGTTCATTCTACGGTCTCCCCGGCAGCCCCCGCCCCACCGGCGCCTTTTAGCCCCGCCGGTGGGAGAATGGATACAGCTACCCCCCCACGCTAGGAAGCGATTCGGATGGACATCACCGCCGTCGTCCTTTGGTTGCTCGTCATTGCCCTGCTGCTCATCGCGGCCCGGATGTCGATCCGGATTGTGCGCCAGTACGAACAGGGTGTGCTGTTCCGGCTGGGTAGGGTCATCGGGGTCCGGATGCCGGGCCTGCGCTTCATCATCCCGGTGATCGACCGGCTGCAGCTCGTCAGCCTGCGGATCGTGACCATGCCGATCCAGTCGCAGGGCATCATCACCCAGGACAACGTCAGCGTGGACATCTCCGCAGTGGCGTATTACCGCGTGATTGACGCCGTGAAGTCGGTCGTGGCAATCGAGAACGTGGCCGCCGCGATCAACCAGATCGCCCAGACCACGCTTCGGAAGGTCGTCGGCCGGCACAGCCTGGACCAGACCCTCTCCGAGACAGAACACATCAATAGCGACATCCGTGAAATCCTCGACGCCCTCACACTGGAGTGGGGCGTCGAGGTGACCCTCGTGGAGCTCAAGGACATCCAGCTGCCCGAGAGCATGAAGCGCGCCATGGCCCGGCAGGCCGAGGCAGAGCGGGAGAAGCGGGCCAAGATCATCGCCGCCGAGGGCGAATCCATTGCAGCCACCGCCCTGGGCGAGGCGTCCGACACCATGATGGCGCACCCGCTGGCCCTGCAGCTGCGGAACCTGCAGTCCCTCGTGGAGATCGCCGTGGACAAGAACTCCACCGTCGTCTTCCCGGCTCCGCTGATGAGTACCATCGGCGAACTGTCGGCATTCCTTGCCCGCGAGAACCAGGCGGCTCAGGCTGCGGCCCAGGCGGCCGCTCCTGCGGCTACTGCACCTCCCGCTATCCAGGCCGCGCCGTCGAAGGTAGCCTGACCGCATGGAACTGTTGCTCTTTGCCGTAGCCGCTGGGCTTGCTGGCCTGGACAACACCGGCCACCGGCTCTGACCCGCACCCGGCAGGGCGCCGAGGAATCGCGTGGCGGCTGCCTGGCTTTCCCGCCTAAGATCAAGGGATGGATAAGCCGCTGCTTGGCCGCCGGCGGATGCTGGAACTCGGAGCCGGCTTCGTGGGCGCCGCCACCCTGGCAGCCTGCGCCCCCGCGGCGCGAATCCCCGAGGGCAGCGCTGCGGGACCCGACGCCGGCACCGGCAGACCGGGCAGCGCCGCACCGTCGACGTCGTCCGCCGCGGCCGTCTCGGGGACCCCGGCCCCGCGGGTTGACGTCACCTCCGGCAGCTTCACCACGAAATTCCGTCCCGACACCCCCACCGGGTGGTCACTGGCCACACCCGTCGTCTCCGGCCACGACGAGGCCAAAATGCCCGTCGCGCTCTTCCTGCACGGCACCGGGAGCGATAACCGTTTCCTCTTCGACGACCTTGGCATCCAGGCGGTGCTGCAGCGCTACCTTGTGGACGACGGAACGCCCTTCGCGATCGCGTCCGTGGACGGCGGCGACTCCTGGTGGCATCCGCGTGCCGACGGCACGGATACCGAGTCCATGCTGCTGGAGGAGTTCATTCCGTTCCTCGCCGGGCAGGGCCTTGACCTCGGCAGATTCGGGCTCTTCGGGCTCTCCATGGGCGGCTTCGGCGCCCTGCTGCTCGCCTCGCAGGGCAAAATCCCCGGGTTGAAGGCCGTGGCCGCCATGAGCCCGGCGGTATGGAGCGACTACGACGACGGGCTGGACGGGGCGTTCGACAGCCCGGAGGATTTCGAGGCCAATGACGTGTTCGCGCTGCGGTCCCGGCTCAAAGACCTGCCGAAACGGATCGACTGCGGCACGGACGATCCCCTCCTGCCCTCGGTCAAGGACTACGTCGCCGGCCTGCCCGGCCACGTCGAGGGCGGCTACCAGCCCGGCGGCCACGAGGAGGCCTACTGGCGGCTCATCCTGCCCAGCCTGCTGTCCTTCCTCGGCCGCCAACTCGCCTAGTCCGCCGCCGGTAGGATCGTACGGTGCTGATTCTGCTGCCGCCCTCCGAAGGCAAGACCCCTGCAACCCGCGGCGACGCCGTCGACCCGGCCTCGCTCAGCTTTCCCGGGCTGAACAGCTACCGTGCGAAGGTGCTCGAGGCGCTCGGCACCGTCAGTGCCCATGAGGACGCTTTGACCCTGCTGGGCGTCGGCGCCTCGCTGACCGCCGACGTCGAACGCAACACCCGGCTGCACGCCGAGCCCGCCGCCCCCGCCCACCAGGTTTACTCCGGAGTGCTGTACGACGCCCTGGGCTACCGATCGCTGACGCCCGTCCAGCGGAAGAAGGCGGACGAGTCCGTACTGGTGATTTCCGCGCTCTGGGGCGCCATCCGTTTCGCGGACCGGGTGCCCGCGTACCGGCTCTCGATGGGGACGGCACTGCCCGACGTCGGGCGGCTGGCTTCCTTCTGGAAACCGCAGCTGACCGAGGCCCTCGCGACCGCGACGGCCGGGGAACTGCTGGTTGATTGCCGCTCCAGCACGTACGCCGCGGCCTGGGCTCCCCCGCCGGAACAGACTGTGGCCGTCAACGTCTTCACCGAGGTCAACGGCGTGCGCAAGGTGGTCAGCCACTTCGCCAAACACACCCGCGGGGAGCTGGCCCGGCACCTGCTGAGCCGCCGCGGCAAGGCCCCGCAGACCCCGGCGCAACTGAAGCAGGCCGCCGCCGAGAAGTGGTCAGCGGAGCTCATCGAGGGCACAGCCCGGAAGCCGCACACCCTCAACCTCGTCCTGCCCAACTAGCCCGCATTAGTTGTCGTTTTGAGGGCTCCGAACGACAACTGATGCGACAAAGTTGGGGTTAGGCCCACTCGGCGGAGCGGACCAGGATGCAGCCGGAGTCGGGGCAAAAGACGATGTCGTCCTCGGCGGCGGCCTTGATCTCGGCGAGGTCGCCGGGGCTCAGTTGCATGCCGGAACCTTCGGAGGTGCCGTGGAAGAGCCGGGCCGCGCCCACGCCCCGTTTGGCGAGAGTCTTCTCGTAGACGGCGAGCATTCCCGCATCCAGTCCGTCGGCAAATTCTGCGCGCTGGCCGCGCACCACGGTCAGTTCTGCGCCCACTTCGGCCAGCTGCTCGTCCAGTTCAGCGCGGATGGCGCCGAAGGATCCCTGGATGTCATCAACGATCTGCTGCTGCGTGGCCTGGCGCAGGCGCAGCGCGTCCAGCCGTTCCAGGACCTCGAGTTCGACGTCCTCCAGATCCGAACGGCGCTTGTTCAGGGACGCGATGTCGCGCTGGAGGGCCACCAGGTCCTTGGAAAGGCCGGTGCCGCTGTTGAGTTTGGCCTCGTCGCGCTCGATCCGGGAGGCGACCTGTTCGACGTCGGCCTCGGCGCGCTTGAGCTCGAGTTCGGCGTCGTGCACTGCCACCTTCGCGGCCCCGAGCTCGCCGTTAGCCACGCTGAGGGCGGCCTCAAGGTCGGTGATCCTGGAGTCGCTTTCGAGGCTGCGCCGGCGGTTGGACAGGGACTTGATCCTGGCGTCGAGTCCCTGCAATTCGAGCAACTTCAACTGTTCCGCCGGTGCTGCCTTGGCCACTATTTCCTCCGCTTGTTCACTTGCCGGCCGGAGCCGGGCACCTTACCGGCGCTCCCTAGACTCTAGCGCCCAGCGTGCTTCCTGGCTTTGCTGCGCCCACCCGGGGCCCCTCGCACGCCAGGCTTAGCCCGGAGTCAAAATGAAGTCCCAGGGGTCGCTGTTGGTGGTGCTGACCCGGATCTCGATGTCGTGGCCCTGGTCGGTCAGCACGTTCCCGAGGGCATCGGCGGCCGCCGGCAGCCAGAGCCACTCGCTGGCGAAGTGCGAGACGTCGATCAGGTAGGGCCTGTCGTTGACGGCGGCCTCGCGGGCCTCCGACGCCGGATGGTGGCGCAGGTCCGCGGTCAGGTAGACGTCGGCATTGCTCGCCCGGACCTCATTGAGGAGCGAATCGCCGGCGCCGCCGCACAGGGCCACCCGGCGGACAAGCCCGTCCCGGTCGCCGGAGACACGGACGCCGCCTGCGACGGAGGGCAGGATGCCAAAGACCCGTGCGGCGAAGTCCCCCAGCGTCTGGACCTCGGCAAGGTCGCCGACCCGGCCGATCCCTTCTTCGGGCAGTCCGTTCGCTGCCGGAGTCAGCGGCACCACGTCCTGCAGGCCGAGCGCGTCGGCCAGCACATCGGAGACGCCCCCGACCGCGGAGTCGCCGTTCGTGTGGACGGTCAGCAGGGCGGTCCCGGACTCGATCAGCCGGTGCACGGCTTTGCCCTTGGGGGTGTTGGCCGCCACCGAGGTGACGCCCTTCAGCAGCAGCGGGTGGTGCGTGATGAGCAGTTCGGCACCCCAGGCGACGGCTTCCTCAATGACTTCGAGGGTGGGGTCCACGGCGAAGAGGATTCGGCTCACCTCGGCGGAGGGGTGTCCGGCCACGAGGCCCACCTCGTCCCAGTCCTCCGCCAGCGATTCGGGCCAGAGCTCCTCGACGGCCAGCTGGATCATGCCCAGCGTGGCGGCCTCGCCGGTACTTGCGGCTTCGGCGGCCTGCGCTTCGTCGGGCTGAGCTTCGGCGGGCTGCGCTGAAACGTCGGTGTTCTCAGGTTCCATACCCTCATTTTTACCCTATCGGCCGGGCCGGCCGCCCTGCCGATAGCCCCGGACGCGTCCCGCGTGCTGACCGGAAGGCCGCAGAATGCTCGTGGAATTCTCCCGAAGCGCCGCGTTCGGGAATGATCCGGGCGTCCCGTCCATTGAACAGGACATGAGAACTTTCGTGCTCGGCGGGGGCTGCTTCTGGTGCCTCGACGCTGTTTACCAGAAGACCAAGGGTGTCAGCTCGGTCATTTCCGGCTACACCGGGGGCCACGACCACAACCCCGATTACTACTCCGTCTGCTCCGGGACCACCGGGCACGCCGAGGTGGTGGCGGTGACTTTCGACGAGGACGTGATCCCGGCCGAGGTCATCCTCGACATGTTCTTCGCTCTGCACGATCCCACGACGCTCAACCGGCAGGGCTACGACGTCGGCACCCAGTACCGTTCGTCGATGTTCTATGAGACCACCGAGGAAAAGATCCTGTTCGAGGAGGCGATCGAACGGAACCAGGAGCTGTGGGCGGACCCGATCGTCACCGAGGTGAGCCGGCTGCCCCGCTTCCACGTGGCCGAGGATTTCCACCAGGACTATTACGCGAAGTATCCCGAGCAGGGCTACTGCCAGGTGATCATCAACCCGAAGCTGGCGAAGGCCAGGAAATATTACTCTGCATGGCTTAATGCTTAGTTAGGGCCAAAGCGCCATCGTTAGGCTGACCTTAGAATTCCCTCTTCACAGATAGGCACATATACCCATGGCACGGATCTATGACGATGTTACCCAGCTGGTCGGCGGCACCCCGCTGGTCCGCCTCAACCGGCTGAGCGAAGGCCTTGACGCCACGGTGGCGGTCAAGCTGGAGTTCTACAACCCGGCCAACAGCGTCAAGGACCGGATCGGTGTCGCCATCATCGACGCCGCGGAGAAGTCCGGCGCGCTGAAGCCCGGCGGGACCATCGTCGAGGGCACCTCGGGCAACACGGGCATCGCCCTGGCCATGGTCGGCGCCGCCCGCGGCTACAAGGTCATCCTCACCATGCCGGAGACCATGTCCACGGAACGCCGCGTTATGCTCCGTGCCTACGGTGCTGAAATCGTGCTGACGCCCGGTTCGGAGGGCATGCGCGGAGCCGTCGAGAAGGCCCAGGAGATCGTAGCCAACACGGAGAACTCCATCTGGGCACAGCAGTTCGCCAACGAGGCCAACCCCGAGATCCACCGCCGGACCACGGCCGAGGAAATCTGGTCGGACACGGACGGCAAGGTCGACATTTTCGTCGCCGGCGTCGGCACCGGCGGCACCGTCACCGGCGTCGGACAGGTGCTCAAGGAGCGCAAGCCCGGCGTGCAGATCGTCGCCGTCGAGCCCAAGGACTCCGCCATCCTCAACGGCGGCGCACCGGGTCCGCACAAGATCCAGGGCCTGGGCGCCAACTTCGTCCCGGAAATCCTGGACACCAACGTTTACGACGAGGTCCTCGACGCCACTCTGGAGGACTCGGTCCGCGTGGCACGCGACCTCGGCGTCAAGGAAGGCATCCTTGGCGGCATCTCCTCCGGCGCGATCGTCTGGGCTGCCCTCGAGCTAGCCAAGCGTCCGGAGAACGCCGGTAAGCTGATTGTTGCCGTTGTCTGTGACTTCGGGGAGCGCTACATTTCCACCGTGCTGTACGACGACATCCGCGGCTGATTCCAGCCTTGACCCAAGATTTGGTAGAAAGGTCTTTGTGAGCTTCTTCGCAAGACTGAAGGAAGACCTCGACGCCGCCCGGTCCCACGACCCGGCGGCGCGGGGTTCTTTCGAAAACTTCTTTGCCTACTCCGGCCTGCATGCGATTTGGGCCCACCGCCTGACGCACCGGCTGTGGCAGAACCCCTCCCTGCGCTTCCCGGCGCGGCTAATCTCCCAACTGGCCCGCTTCCTGACCGGCATTGAGATCCACCCCGGCGCCACCATCGGCCGCCGCTTCTTCATCGACCACGGCATGGGGGTCGTCATCGGCGAGACCGCCGAGATCGGCGAGGACGTGATGATCTACCACGGCGTCACCCTCGGCGGCCGCTCGCTCGCCAAAATCAAGCGGCACCCCACCATCGAGGACCGCGTCGTCATCGGCGCCGGCGCCAAGGTCCTGGGCCCCATCACGATCGGCCGGGACAGCGCCATCGGCGCCAACGCCGTCGTGGTCAAGGACGCCCCGGCCGAGTCAATCCTGACCGGTGTGCCCGCTACCTGGCGGCACCGCGACGCGCAGCGGGAAACGAAGCCCGCCGTCGACCCGGCCGAGTACCTGATCGAATACCGGATCTAAGGTCCCGAGGCGCCCCTGCCCCGGGTCTTCAAGCACATCCACCTTCCGCACGAATCTGGAGGCATCTTGAAGCTCTTGCTTACCTCAGGCGGCGTCACCAACCCCAGCATCCACGCGGCGCTTGTGCAGCTTCTTGGCAAGCCCGTCGCCGAATGCCATGCCCTGGTGGTCCCCACCGCCCAGTGGGGTCACCCGATGTGCGGGCCCGCCTCGGTGCGCGGCCTCGTCGCCGCCGAGCCCAGGTGGCAGAACTTCTCGGGCCTGGGCTGGGCGTCGCTCGGCGTCCTCGAACTCACCGCGCTGCCCTCCATCGGCGCGGAGCGATGGGTCCCTTGGGTCCGGGCCGCCGACGTGCTCCTGGTCGACGGCGGCGACGCGAGCTACCTGTGCCACTGGATGCGGGAGTCCGGGCTGGCCGATCTGCTGCCTTCGCTGAGCGACACGGTTTGGGTGGGAGTGAGCGCCGGAAGCATGGTGATGACGCCCCGGATCGGGACGTCGTTCGTCTCATGGCCAACTGCGGCGGACGACCGCACGCTGGGAGTCGTTGACTTCTCAATTTTCCCGCATCTGGACGCTTTCCCCGGGAACAGCCAGGCCGCCGCAGAGCGATGGGCCGCCGACATCGGCGCACCGGCCTACGCCATCGATGAGCAGACGGCCATCAGCGTGGTCGACGGCTCTGTCGAGGTGGTCTCCGAAGGACGATGGACGAAGTTCGGGTCAGGGCCGGTCCCGGTCCCCCGCTAGCCGGGGAAACGTTTGTAGATGTTCCAGCAACGGCCGGCGCCCCCAGAGTATCGGGGAGCGCCGGCCGCCGGGCCGGCAACGGTGTGGACTAGTGCGTGTCCACTGCCGCGATCTCGGACTTGTCCTCGCCCCACAGGGTGTGGAAGGTGCCCTCGGTGTCGATGCGGCCGTAGGTGTGCGCACCGAAGAGGTCACGCTGGCCCTGGATCACGGCGGCCGGAAGGCGCTTACGGCGCAGGCCGTCGTAGTAGGCCAGCGAAGAGGAGAACACCGGTACCGGGATGCCCAGCTGCACGGCGGTGGCCACCACTCGGCGCCAGGCCGGGAGGACCTCCGCGATCGCCTTCGTGAATGCCGGCGCGAACAGCAGGTTGGCCGGCTTCTCCGCCGCGGCGTAGGCCTTGGTGATTTCCTTGAGCAACTCGGCACGGATGATGCAGCCGCCGCGCCACAGCGAGGCGATCTCGTCCAGCTTGAGGTCCCAGCCGTATTCCTTGGCGGCCGAAGTCAGCATGTCCAGCCCCTGGGCGTAGGAGACCAGTTTGGAGGCGTACAGCGCCTGCCGGACGTCCTCGACAAAGGTCTCGGGGACCCCGACGGCGGCCTCGCCGCCGGCGAGCAGTTCCTGGGCCAGCTTGCGCTGCTCCGCCTGCGAGGACAGGGCGCGGGCAAAGACCGATTCGGCGATGCCCGAAACCGGGGAGCCCAGCTCGAGCGCGGAGATGACCGTCCAGCGGCCGGTCCCCTTCTGCCCGGCAGCGTCGACGACGACGTCGACGAACGGCTTGCCGGTCTTGGCGTCGACGTGGCCGAGGACCTCGGCGGAGATTTCGATCAGGAAGGAGGCAAGTTCGCCCTTGTTCCACTCCTCGAAGATTTTGGCCTGCTCGGCCGGTTCGATGCCGGCGCCGGAACGCAGCAGGTCGAATGCCTCGCCGATGACCTGCATGTCGGCGTATTCGATGCCGTTGTGCACCATCTTCACGAAGTGGCCGGCGCCGTCGGTGCCGATCCAGGCGCAGCAGGGCTGGCCGTCCACGTGGGCAGCGATCTTCTCCAGCAGCGGGCCGAGGGCCTCGTAGGACTCCTTGGAGCCGCCGGGCATGATCGAGGGGCCGTTGAGCGCGCCTTCCTCGCCGCCGGAGACGCCGATGCCGACGAAGTGGAGGTCTTTTTTGGCGAGGGCGGCTTCGCGGCGGCGGGTGTCCTCGTAGTGCGAGTTGCCGGCGTCAATGATGATGTCGCCGGGTTCCAGCAGCGGCTCGAGCTGCTCGATCACGGAGTCAACCGGTTTGCCGGCCTTGACCATGATCAGCACGCGGCGCGGCTTTTCCAGCGAGTCAACGAGTTCCTGCAGCGTTTCGGTGCGGACGAAGTCGCCGTCCTGGCCGTGCTTTTCGAGGAGCGCGTCGGTCTTCTCCACGGACCGGTTGTGCAGGGCAACGGTGAAGCCGTTACGGGCCAGGTTCCGGGCCAGGTTGGCCCCCATCACCGCGAGGCCGGTGACACCGATGTGTGCGGACATCAAAACTCCAATTCATTCTGTGCATCGAGTGCAGTTCGTCCCGCACATGCTGCGGAACACGCTTCCTAGGACCAGTGGCTGTCAATAAACCATATGTATTTCCGCGGACCGCATGAAAGCAGTGCCCACGTGGCGGAATACGGCGCGTCATATACAGTCTATGTTTTTCCGCGGCCACGGTGCTTGCAGCCGCCGGGAATGAGGCCCTCGCCACTATGCTTACGTTTATGTCAACCAGCCTCCATCACCGCGCCATCGAGCATCTGGGGGCCCGGATTGTCACCGGCGAACTTCCCGCCGGACACGTCATGTTGGCCGAGCACCTCGAAGACGAATTGAAGGTCTCCCGTTCGGTGGTCCGCGAGGCCGTACGCGTGCTTCAATCCCTGGGCCTGGTCGAGACCATCAAGCGCGTCGGCATCCGGGTGCTTCCGGCCAGCCGCTGGAACCCGTTCGATCCGCTCGTGATCCGCTGGCGCCTGGCCGGCGAGGGACGCGGCGCCCAGCTGCGTTCCCTGGCCGAGCTGCGCACCGCCGTCGAACCTGTTGCTGCCGAACTGGCTGCCATCAACGCCCCGGACGAGCTGCGCAGCGAACTGGTAGAGATTTCGCACGCGATGCGCGAGGCCGGCGTGGCCGGCGACGTGCCCCGGTTCCTGGACCTGGACATCCGCTTCCACTCCCTGCTGTTGACCGGCTCCGGCAACGAAATGTTCGCCAACATGGTGGGCCAGGTCGCCGAAACCTTGACCGGCCGAACGGTCCACGGCCTGATGCCGGACCACCCGCGGACCTCCGCGCTGCAGTGGCATGTGGACGTGGCCGAGGCGATCGCGGCCGGCGACGGGCCGGCCGCCCGCGAGGCCTCGGACAAGATCATGCGCGAGACCATCGCGGATATGGAGCCGAGCTGGCGGGACCAGCCGCGCGTGTTCGTCCCGGTCCAGCCTCATTAGGCCCAGACCGGCAGGGCGGGAAACCGCCGGAATTAGTCCGTTCTGTGGCGTAATTCAACCGCTAGGCGTTTCACATTTGGACACATCCACGGTATATTTCTTACAAGCCTTCCACCGCGGCATCCCCCAATAGTCGCGGTGGAAGGCTTTTCCATTGCCAGCAGGCTTTTCCATTGCCAGCAGGCTTTTCCATTGCCAGCAGGCTTTTCCATTGCCAGCAGGCTTTTCCATTGCCTGCAAGTCTTTTCACTTTTTGGGTACTGCGTCGCCGGTCAGGCGGCGTCCGCCACCGCCTCCCTGAGCCTCCAGCCCCCGCCGAGGCCGTCTCGGATGATTTCCATCGTGGTCAGGGCCGATCCGCCGTTCCGGCCCAGCCTCGCCTGGACCTGCCACACCTCGACGTCGACCCGGCTCAGGCCTTTCGGCATCCGGCGCTCGGCCTCCCACCAGCTCACCCGTTCGAACCAGCGCACCGGCTCGGCGCCCACCAGCCATTCGCGGCCGCCGCGGACCACCGCCTGGGGGCGCCCGTCGGGGCCGGATTTCACGATCACATGTTCCATGCCAGTGACCGTACGGACGGGCACCGACATTTTTGGCTGCGACCGAGACCGGGGCCTTCACGGACACAAAAAACCCCGCCGCGGCCGGCCTACGGGCCTGCTGCGACGAGGTTTTCTTTGGTGGGTCCTACCGGGATCGAACCGATGACATCCACGGTGTAAACGTGGCGCTCTACCAGCTGAGCTAAAGACCCAAGGCGTTGTTTCCGCACTTCCATGCGTCAACCAACGAACAATGACTCTACCGGAACCGGCCCGGGAAACGCCAATCGGCGGCGCCCCCGCCGCGGCCGGCATCAGAGGGCCGGAAGTTCCTCCGCCAGCCAGGTCAAGGCCTCGCTGACGCCGGCTTCCAGCTTGATGGTGGCCAGGTCATCGCCGCGGGTCTGGCCACGGTTGACGATCACCACGGCCTTGCCCTGCTTGGCCGCGTGCCGGACGAACCGCAGCCCGCTCATGACAGTCAGGGACGAGCCCGCCACCAGCAGCGCGCCTGCCTCGTCCACCATGGCGTACGAGCGTTCCACCCGGTCCTTGGGGACGTTCTCGCCGAAGTAGACGAAGTCCGGTTTCAACGTCCCACCGCACGCCGGGCAGTTGGCCACCACAAACCCGGCGATCAGCTCCGCGTCCTCCACGGTGGCGTCGGCGTCGGGCGCCATCTCCACGACCCCGGCGGCCAGGGCTTCGGCGAGGAAGCCGGGGTTGAGTTCCTCCAGCACGCCGGCCAGTAACGAACGGCTATAGCGGCGCTGGCAGCCCAGGCAGACCACCCGGTCGAAGCGGCCGTGCAGGTCCACCACGTTGACACTGCCGGCGTCCTCATGCAGCCGGTCGACATTCTGCGTGATCAGGCCGGTGAGGAGCCCGCGGTGTTCCAGCCGGGCGGCCGCGGCGTGGCCGGCGTTGGGGTCGGCCCGGCGCAGATGCGACCAGCCAATGTGGTTCCGCGCCCAGTAGCGGCGGCGGTTCTCGGCGGCACCTATGAACTCCTGGTAGGTCATCGGCGCCCGGGGAGCCGCCCCGGGGCCCCGGTAATCCGGGATGCCGGAGTCCGTGCTCAAGCCCGCGCCGGTGAGCAGCGCGAACCGCTGTCCCGCGAGGACGCCATGGATCTCCTTCAGGACTTCCAGTTCGCTGCGCGCGGGTTCGGTGGCGGCAACCGGCGGCAGGCTGGCGAAACCAGTCATGCCGACACCCGGCCGCCGCTGCCTCATCGTGCCTGTCCCCGCCGTCAGTTCCCGGTCAGTCCTGCCAGGGCGTTCCGGTACTCGGCGAAGTCCCGGGCCTGACCGCGCGGGTTCACCACAACGTAGCGGACAATGCCGTCGGCATCGATGATGAACGTTCCGCGCTTGGCCATGCCGCTCTCCGGGTCAAAGACGCCGTACTGCTCCGCCACGGCCCCGTGCGGCCAGAAGTCCGCGAGCAGGTCGAAGGTGTAGCCTTCCCGCTCCGCGTAGGCGCGCTGGGCAAACTTGCTGTCCACCGAGACTCCGAGCACGACGGCGTCGGCGTCTTCGAAGAGCGCAAGGTTGTCCCGGATTTCACAGAGTTCGCCCGTGCAGATGCCGGAGAAGGCAAAGGGGAAGAACACCAGGACCACCGCGCGTCCGCGCAGTTCGGACAGCCGAACCGGTTCGCCGAACTGGTTCAGCAGCTCAAAGTCAGGGGCGGGCACGCCCACGGCCGGCACGGCAGTCACGGCCGTGGCCGGAGCCGACGTTACGGGGGCGGGTTGGGTCACTTGTTCTTCCGCGTGACCAGGCGGGTGGCGCTCCAGTCCTTGGAGACGCCGGCCGAGGTGGTGTAGTGCAGCCCTGCGGTAGGGGCCGCGTCCTGGATGTCCGCCGGCGAGACGTAGCCCACCCGGCCTGACTTGGGCGTCAGCACCCAGACCACGCCACCCTCGGTGAGGGTGGTCCGCGAGCCAACCAGCGTGTCAACGAGGTCGCCGTCGTCGGACCGCCACCAGAGGATCACGGCGTCCACGACTTCGTGGTCGTCCTCGTCGACGAGTTCCGAACCGGTGAGGTCCTCGATGTCGTCACGCAAGTCGAAGTCGACGTCGTCGTCATAACCGAATTCCTGAATCAGGTCTCCGTTTTTGAAACCCAATTTTTCCGCCACATTCACCGAAGTGGCGGCGTCGGCCTCGCTCACGTGTTGCTCCTATGCTGTTTGTTCGTTTGCTGGTTATAAGTACACGGATACTGCCTGGTGAGTCCAGTGGTGCTAGTGATTTCCATTACTACAAGCCAACACCCTTTGGGCCTTTGCTTCAAGCTGCAGGGGCCGCGATCCGCCATATTCTGCGTCACACCGGCCGTTCAGGGGGCCTCGGGGAGGCTCCACGTCACAGAACCAGTATGCCCGTGAAATACGACGGCGGCCCCATGGGACAGCTACGCATCGGCCGACGCACACGGCTAGAGTGGCTGATGACGACTATGCCTGCGCGGGCGACTGCCCGCTTCTACCAGCAGGCATGGTTGTGATTGGACCTAGCCCGGCGTACAGGACCGGGCTGTTGTTACCGATATGTCGCACACGTCGCGTTCACGCCAGGCAGTTACCCTGCCGGAGCTGAGGGTGCCGATGAATGCGCTCAAAGAGAGGTTGGACGTGGCTGCAGGAGAAGATACCTCCCATATCCTCAGCGGGTTGACTAACCAGCTGCCTGATCGTGATCCGGAAGAGACCGCCGAATGGCTGGAGTCCCTGGACACACTGATTCAGGAACAGGGCACCGAGCGTGCCCAGTACATCATGCGGAGCCTGCTCCAGCGGGCTGGCGCACAGAGCGTGGGCGTGCCGATGGTGACCACCACGGACTACGTCAACACCATCCCGGTGGACCAGGAAGCCCCGTTCCCCGGCGATGAGGAGATCGAACGCAAGTACCGCGCCTGGCTGCGCTGGAACGCCGCCGTTATGGTGCACCGCTCCCAGCGCCCCGAAATCGGCGTCGGCGGACACATCTCCACCTACGCCGGCGCGGCGACCCTCTACGAGGTCGGCTTCAACCACTTCTTCCGCGGCAAGGACCACCCCGGCGGCGGAGACCAGATCTTCTTCCAGGGCCACGCCTCCCCCGGCATGTACGCCCGCGCCTTCATGGAAGGCCGGCTGACCGAGGAAGACCTGGACGGCTTCCGCCAGGAGAAGTCCAAGGAGGGCCACGCGCTTTCCAGCTACCCGCACCCGCGCCTCATGCCGGAATTCTGGGAGTTCCCCACCGTGTCGATGGGCATCGGCCCGATGAACGCCATCTACCAGGCCCAGTCGAACCGCTACCTGCACAACCGCGGCATCAAGGACACCTCCGACCAGCAGGTCTGGGCGTTCCTGGGCGACGGCGAAATGGATGAGCCGGAGTCCCGCGGCCTGCTCCAGCTCGCCGCGAACGACAAGCTGGACAACCTCAACTTCGTCATCAACTGCAACCTGCAGCGCCTCGACGGCCCGGTCCGCGGCAACGGCAAGATCATGCAGGAACTCGAGGCGTTCTTCCGCGGCGCCGGCTGGAACGTCATCAAGGTCGTCTGGGGCCGCGAGTGGGACAACCTGCTCGCCAAGGACGAAGACGGTTCGCTCGTGAAGATCATGAACGAGACGGTCGACGGCGACTACCAGACCTACAAGGCCGAATCCGGCGGGTTCGTACGCGAGCACTTCTTCGGCAAGACCCCGCAGACCAAGGACATGGTCGCGGACATGACGGACCAGGAAATCTGGAACCTCAAGCGCGGCGGCCACGACTACAACAAGGTCTACGCCGCGTACAAGGCCGCCACCGAGTTCAAGGGCAAGCCGACGGTCATCCTGGCCCACACGGTCAAGGGCTACGGCCTGGGCACCCACTTCGAGGGCCGCAACGCGACCCACCAGATGAAGAAGCTCACGCTGGCCGACCTGAAGGCTTTCCGCGACCACCTGCGCATCCCGATCACGGACGAGCAGCTCGAAGCCGACCCGTACCAGCCGCCGTACTACCACCCCGGCGCCGACGCCCCGGAAATCCAGTACCTGATGGATCGCCGCCGCGCCCTCGGCGGGTTCGTCCCGGAACGCCGCTCCAAGCACACCGACGTCACCCTGCCGGGCGACAAGGCGTACGAGGTCGCCAACCGCGGGTCCGGCAAGCAGCAGGCCGCCACCACCATGGCGTTCGTCCGGCTGCTCAAGGACCTGATGCGGGACAAGGAATTCGGCACCCGGATTGTGCCGATCATCCCCGATGAGGCACGCACCTTCGGCATGGACGCGTTCTTCCCGACGGCGAAGATCTACAACCCCAACGGCCAGAACTACTTGTCCGTGGACCGCGACCTGGTCCTGGCCTACAAGGAATCCATCGCTGGGCAGATCGTGCACGCCGGCATCAACGAGGCCGGTTCGGTTGCCGCCTTCACCGCCGCGGGCACTTCCTACGCCACGCACGGCGAGCCGCTGATCCCGATTTACGTCTTCTACTCGATGTTCGGTTTCCAGCGCACCGGCGACTCCTTCTGGGCCGCCGCCGACCAGATGACCCGCGGGTTCATCATCGGCGCCACCGCCGGACGGACCACACTGACCGGCGAAGGCCTGCAGCACGCTGACGGCCACTCCCCGATCCTTGCCTCGACCAACCCGGCCGTTGTCACCTACGACCCGGCCTACGGTTACGAGATCGGCGTCATCATGCGCGACGGACTCAACCGGATGTACGGCACCGGCGAAGCCGGGAAAGAAATTGCTGACAACGACCCGTCGCGGAACGTGATGTACTACATCACGGTCTACAACGAGCCGATCATCCAGCCGCCGGCGCCGGCGGAGCTCGACACCGAGGGCATCATCAAGGGCATCTACCTGCTGGCACCGGCCAAGATCGACGGCCCGCGCACGCAGATCCTCGCCTCCGGTGTGTCCGTGCCGTGGGCCCTCGAGGCACAGCGGCTCCTTGCCGAGGACTGGGGCGTTTCCGCCGATGTCTGGTCCGTGACCTCCTGGACCGAACTGCGCCGTGATGCCATGGCCGCCGAGGAAGAAGCCTTCCTCAACCCGGGCCAGCCGGCACGCGTCCCGTTCGTCACAGAACAGCTCGCGGGAGCCACCGGACCGATCGTGGCGGTCTCGGACTACATGAAGGCTGTTCCGGACCAGATCCGGCAGTTCATCCCGAACGAATTCGCCTCGCTCGGCGCCGACGGCTTCGGCTTCTCCGACACCCGCGCCGCAGCGCGCCGCTTCTTCAAGAACGACATCCACTCGATCGTGGTCCGTTCACTGCAGATGCTGGCCCGCCGCGGCGAGGTCGACGCCCAGGCCCCGGCCCAGGCCATCGAGAAGTACCGCCTGCTCAACGTCAATGCCGGCACCACCGGCAACGCGGGCGGCGACTCCTAGGCGAGTCGAACAGCGCCACTCGGACAGCGCACGACGGCGGTTCCCACCAGGGTGGGGCCGCCGTCGGGCGTTAACCACTGTGATGCAGCGCAAAGCGACTTGTAGCCTTTGCACAAATGGAGCTTGGACGGCTGGCCCCGTATGCTCGTTGCATGGCAGAGCCCACCACCACTCCCGCAAAACGCAAGCCGTCCGTGCGGGCCCTCACCCCGGAGAAGGCCGAGACGCTGAAAAAGCTCCGGTCCAGCGTGGGCCAGCTGTCCACCACGACCCTGCGCCAGCTCGAAGCCTCGCTGCCCTGGTACAGCCGGCTGAACTCCGACGAGCGGTCCGCCCTGGGCATGGTCGCGCAGAACGGCATCGCCGCGTTCGTCACCTGGTTCGAGCGGCCCAGCTCCCCTTCGTGGATTCTCTCCGACGTCTTCGGCACCGCACCGACCGAACTGACCCGGTCAATCAGCCTGCAAAAAGCGCTGCAACTGATCCGGATCGTTGTCGAGGTGGTCGAGGAACAGGTGCCGATCATCGCGCCGGAAGCCGACCAGGCCGCGCTGCGCGAAGCCGTGCTGCGCTACTCGCGCGAGGTCGCCTTCGCCGCGGCGGATGTCTATGCCCGCGCGGCGGAGACTCGCGGCTCCTGGGACACGCGGCTCGAGGCCCTTATAGTCGACGCCATCCTGCGCGGCGAAAACACCGACGCGCTCCGGTCCCGGATCGCCGCGCTGGGCTGGAAAGCCCAGGAGCGCTTCACCGTCATGGTGGGAAATTCCCCGTCGGAACCGAGTGCCAGCTACGTCAGCGAACTCCGCCGCACCGCCGGCCGCTTCGCCGAGGACGCCCTCGTCGGCATTCAGGGCGACCGGCTGATCCTGATCCTCGGCGGCGTGCAGGACCGCGAAACGGCCTGCCAGAAACTCAGCGAACTCTTCGCCCCCGGACCGGTGGTCTACGGGGCCGAAGCCGGCTCGCTGCTGGAAGCCAGCAGCTCTGCCCAGTCCGCCTTCGCAGGCCTGACCGCGGCCCGGGCCTGGCCCTCCGCACCGCGGCCCGTCGCCGCCGATGACCTCCTTCCCGAGCGGGTGATCTCCGGCGACGACGCCGCCCGGCGCTCCCTGGTCAAGAACATCTACCGGCCCCTGCTCGCAGCGTCCAACGGCCTTGTGGAGACCCTCGGGACCTACCTCGAACTCGGCCATTCGCTCGAGGCGACAGCCCGCGAACTCTTCGTCCACGCCAATACCGTCCGGTACCGGCTCAAGCGTGTCTGCGACGTCACCGGCTGGGATCCGCTCATCCCCCGGGAGGCTTTTGTGCTCCAAGCGGCGCTGGTGGTGGGCAGGCTTTCGACCCCGCCACGGCCCGCCGCAGAGCGCCAGCCGGCCCGTAACAACACCTGACCCGTTGTAGACTTCCTACAAACTGACCCAGTGAGCTTGGTGCATGAGAGTACCGATGAATCACGCGGCAATTTGGAAAGCTGGATACGTGCTTGCAATCGTTTGCCCTGGACAGGGCTCCCAGACCCCTGGTTTTCTAGCCCCTTGGCTGGAACTGCCTTCCGTCGCAGGCCAGCTGGCCTCCCTTAGCGAAATCGCAGGCATCGACCTCACCGCCCACGGAACCACCTCCGACGAGGAAACCATCAAGGACACTGCCGTCGCGCAGCCCCTGATTGTCGCCGCGGGCCTGGTGACCGCCAAGTCCCTCTTCGACGTCGAACTCGGCACCCTGCCCGTCATCCTGGCCGGGCACTCCGTCGGTGAGATCACCGCCGCGGCCCTGGCCGGCGTCCTGACCGACACCGAGGCCATGACCTTCGTCCGTGAACGCGCCAACGGCATGGCCGCGGCGGCCGCGGCCACCCCCACCGGCATGAGCGCCGTCGTCGGCGGGGACCCAGCCGAGGTGCTGGCAGCGATCGAGGCCTGCGGCCTCACGCCGGCCAACGTCAACGGCGCCGGCCAGACCGTCGCCGCCGGCACGCTGGAGCAGCTCAAGGCCCTCGCCGAGAATCCGCCGGCCAAGGCGCGCGTGATCCCGCTGAAGGTCGCCGGGGCGTTCCACACCTCGCACATGTCCCCCGCCGTCGCCGCGCTGCAGGCCCTCCGGCCCACGCTGCACCCGCGGAACCCGCAGGTCCCCCTGCTTTCCAACTTCGACGGCGCCGAGGTCACCGACGGCGGCGCCGCCGTCGACAGCCTGATCGCCCAGGTGTCGCGCCCGGTCCGCTGGGACCGCTGCATGGAGACCCTCGTGCACCGCGGCGTGACCGGCGTGATCGAGCTGGCCCCGGCCGGGACGCTGGCCGGCTTGGCCAAGCGCGGCATGCCCGGCGTGAAAACCGTCACCGTCAAGACCCCGGAGGACCTATCCGCCGCCTTGGCCCTATTCGCAGAACTGGAGGGAGGGGAATGAGCGCTCCTACTTTGAAGCAGGCTCCCCTGCAGGAAAACACCCGGGTGATGGGCGTCGGCGCGTACCGGCCGAGCGTGATCGTCACCAACGATGACGTCTGCCAGTGGATCGACTCCTCCGATGAGTGGATCCGGCAGCGTACCGGCATCATCACCCGGCACCGGGCCCCCGCCGACGTCAGCGTGATCGACATGGCCGAGGGCGCCGCCCGCGAGGCCCTGCAGAAGGCCGGCATCGACGCCTCCGAGCTCGGCGCCGTCATCGTCTCCACCGTGACGCACCCGTACGCGACCCCTTCGGCCGCCGCCAGCCTGGCCGACCGCCTCGGTGCCACCCCGGCACCGGCGTTCGATATCTCCGCGGCCTGCGCCGGCTACTGCTACGGCATCGCCCAGGCGGACGCCCTGGTCCGCTCCGGCGCGGCCAAGTACGTGCTCGTGGTCGGCGCGGAGAAGCTCTCCGACGTCATCGACAACACCGAGCGCACCATCTCCTTCCTGCTCGGCGACGGTGCCGGCGCCGTCGTCATCGGCCCCTCCGACACCCCGGGCATCGGCCCGTCGGTATGGGGATCGGACGGCAGCAAGTGGGACGCCATCGGCATGACCCACTCGATGCTGGACATCCGCGACTTCGCCGCGGCAGGCAAGCGCGACACCGCCCTCAGCGAGGGCGAGGCCGCCGTGACCGAAGCGGCCCTCTGGCCCACGCTGCGCCAGGACGGCCAGACGGTGTTCCGCTGGGCGGTCTGGGAAATGGCCAAGGTGGCCCAGCAGGCGCTCGACGCCGCCGGTATCCAGGCCGAGGACCTCGCGGCTTTCATCCCGCACCAGGCCAACATGCGGATCATCGATGAGATGGCCAAGAAGCTCAAGCTTCCGGAGACCGTCAAGGTCGCCCGGGATATCGCCGAAGCAGGCAACACCTCGGCAGCCTCCATCCCCCTGGCCACCCACCGCTTGCTGCAGGAAAACCCTGAGCTGAGCGGCGGGCTGGCCCTGCAGATCGGGTTCGGAGCCGGACTGGTCTTCGGCGCCCAGGTGATTGTGCTTCCCTAGGCGGCCACCTCACTTCTCGAGCTGCTCGCATTCCCCGACAGCACGGATTCCCAAACCAAGCCGAATCCCTCGGTTTGAATCATTTCGCCAGAATCTCCCGGAATAACCACCGGAAGCCCACGGCACCAACAAGAAAAGGAGCCATCAATGGCTAGCAACGAAGAAATCCTGGCCGGCCTGGCTGAAATCGTCAACGAAGAGACCGGCCTGGCCCCCGAGGCCGTCGAAATGGACAAGTCCTTCACCGAAGACCTGGACATCGACTCCATCTCCATGATGACCATCGTCGTCAACGCCGAGGAAAAGTTCGGCGTGCGCATCCCGGACGAAGAGGTCAAGAACCTCAAGACCGTCGGCGACGCCGTCAGCTTCATCGCCAGCGCCCAGGCCTAATTCCGCCTGGGCCCTGGCTCCGGCCCGAAAGCCGGAGCTGTGGCCGGTCCGGGGCGCCTCCGTCGGCGCCCCGGACCGGAACACACCGCTAGACGCCTTTCTTGCATGACCGCTGAGTTCCTTACAGCACGACCACCGAGTTTTCCCCACGCAGGCCCCGGCCGCCCTCACGGGTTCCGGACACGGCAGGCGCACCGACAGAGAGTGATCCCATGGCACGCAAAGTAGTCATTACCGGTCTGGGTGCCACCACACCCATTGGCGGCGATGTCCCCACGATGTGGAAGAACGCGCTGAAGGGCGTCTCCGGGGCGCACACGCTTGAGGACGACTGGGTAGCCAAATACGAGCTGCCCGTGCACTTCGCGGCGCGCGCCTCCACCCCCGCCCTTGAGGTGCTGAGCCGCGTCGAGGCCAAGCGGATGGATCCGTCCACGCAGTTCGGCGTCATCGCCGCCCGCGAAGCCTGGGCCGACGCCAACATCACCGAGGTCGACCACGACCGCCTCGCCGTCGCCTTCGCGACCGGCATCGGCGGCGTCTGGACCCTCCTGAACGCCTGGGACACCCTGCGCGAAAAGGGCCCGCGCCGCGTCCTGCCGATGACCGTGCCGATGCTGATGCCCAACGGCGTCGCGGCCGCGGTCAGCCTCGACCTGGGCGCCCGCGCCGGCGCCCACACCCCCGTCTCCGCCTGCGCCTCCGGCACCGAAGCCGTGCACATGGGACTGGACCTGATCCGTTCCGGGAAGGCCGACGTCGTCGTCTGCGGCGGCGCGGAAGCCGCCATCCACCCGATGCCGATTGCCGCCTTCTCCTCGATGCAGGCCCTCTCGCGCCGCAACGACGATCCCGAGCACGCCTCACGGCCCTACGACCGCGACCGTGACGGCTTCGTCATGGGTGAAGGCGCCGGCGCCCTCGTCCTCGAGGCCGAGGAGCACGCGATCGCCCGCGGCGCCAGGATCTACGCCGAACTCGCCGGCACCTCCGTGACCGCCGACGCCTACCACATCACTGCCCCGGATCCGGAGGGCCTCGGCGCCACCCGTGCGCTGAAGGCGGCCATGTTCGACGGCCGGATCCAGGCCGAGGACGTCGTGCACGTCAACGCCCACGCCACGTCCACCCCGGTCGGCGACAAGCCCGAGTACACCGCCCTCAAGGCCGCCCTCGGCAAGCATGTGGACGACGTGGCGGTCTCGGCCACCAAGTCCCAGATGGGGCACCTGCTGGGTGCCTCCGGTGCTGTGGAGGCCGTGCTGACCGTGCTGGCCGTGCATGAGCGCAAGGCGCCCGTGACGATCAACCTCGAGAACCAGGATCCCGAGATCCCGCTCGACGTCGTCACCTCCGAGCGCGCATTGCCCGGCGGAAGCATCGTGGCGCTGAGCAACTCCTTCGGCTTCGGCGGCCACAACGCCGTCATCGCCGTCCGCAGCATCTAACGCCACCCGGGCCTCCGGGTCCGCAACGCCAAAATGACAGATGGCGGCAATGTTCCTCGTGAACATTGCCGCCATCTGTCGTTTGGCGTTGCTATGGAGTGTCTTGCGGTCCTGCGCCGGAGGTTCAGCGGGGAGGATTAGCCGACCTGGTGGAGCCAGCGCACGGGGGCGCCTTCGGCGGCGTGCCGGAAGGGCTCGAGTTCCTCGTCCCAGGCCTCGCCGAGTGCCAGGGAGAGCTCGTGGTAGACCGCGGAGGGGTCGCCGGCGCCTGATTCGTAGGCGTAGCGGATGCGGTCCTCGGAGACCATGATGTTGCCGTGTACGTCCGTGACGGCGTGGAAGATGCCGAGCTCGGGGGTGTGCGACCAGCGGCCGCCGTCGACGCCCTGGCTGGGCTCTTCGGTGACCTCGTAGCGCAGGTGCGCCCAGCCGCGGAGCGCAGACGCCAATTGAGCCCCCGTGCCCGGCGTTCCGGTCCACGACAGCTCGGCCCTGAACATTCCGGGCGCGGCGGGCTGGGCAGTCCACTCAAGGTCCGTCCGCTTGTCCACGACAGACCCAATGGCCCACTCAACGTGGGGGCACAGGGCGGTCGGGGCCGAGTGAACGAACAGGACACCGCGGGTTAGTGCAACAGACATTCCATCCTCCATAGCTATAGGTACGTCTTCCCCAACGACCTCTGCCTGGATGCCTGTCTGCTGCGTGAATCCGCGTGCGGGGCGGCTGCCCCTGCCAGACTATTCAGTTTCTTCAAAACCACAATATGCAAAAAATAGGTCCGGACCTCAAGTGGTGAAACGATGCTCAAGAGCTTCAAGCACCACTTGAAAGTTGCCGGGCGTGAGTCTTATTCTGCCGTACGCCGACTAATTACGCCAGTGCAATTCCGCGCGTCGTTTCCGGCGCGCCGTTTTGGCCTGTCGGGGCCTGCGGGCGTGCCGAGCCGGGTGCCGGAATGATGCCTCGCCCCGGGCCCGGCGACGCGTATCCGGCCGAACGTTCAGGCGCGCGGATGGGCCTGCTGGTAGCTTTGCCGGAGCCTGTCGACCGAGACGTGGGTGTAGATCTGGGTGGTCGCCAGGCTGCTGTGGCCGAGGATTTCCTGCACGGCCCGGAGGTCCGCCCCGCCGTCGAGCAGGTGCGTCGCCGCCGAGTGCCGCAGCGCGTGCGGGCCCGTCGCCGAGGTGTCGCCCAGGCCGTCGAGGAGGCCCTTCACGACGCTGCGGACCTGCCGCTGGTCCACCCGCTTGCCGCGGGCGCCCAGGAAGAGTGCGGGTCCCGATCCGGCCGCGGCCAGGGCCGGGCGTCCGCGGCGCAGCCAGTCATCGACGGCGAGCGCCGCCGGGAGGCCGTAGGGAACGGTCCGTTCCTTGTTGCCCTTGCCGAGCACGCGCAGGGTCCGACGGTCCGGGTCAAGGTCGTCGACGTCCAGGCCGGCGAGTTCCCCGACCCGGACGCCGGTGGCATAGAGCAGTTCCAGCATCGCGCGGTTGCGCAAGGCCATCGGCTCGCCCTCAGCGGCGGCCGATTCCGCCTCGGCCACGAGCCGCTGGACCTGCCCCTGTTGCAGCACGCCGGGCAGCGACTTTTCCCGCTTCGGGGCCTTCAGCCGCAGCGCGGGGTCCGCCGTGATGAGTTCCTCGCGGACGGCCCAGGCGGTGAAGGCCCGGGCGGTGGCGGCGCGCCGGGCCAGCGTGGCGCGGGACATGCCCGACTCGCTCTGGGCACCGAGCCAGCGGCGCAGGGTACCGAGTTCGAGGTCGGCGAGGTCCTCCGCGTTTTCCGAGACCGCGTGCGCGAGCAGGCTGCCGACGTCTGAGAGGTAGGCGCGCACGGTGTGGGCCGAGCGGCCACGTTCCGCTTCCAGGTACCGGCCGAAACCGTGGGCGGCCTCAGCGAGCGCTGCGGGAAGTTGCTGGGATGACACCCTCCAACTCTCCCAGTAATTGGTCCGGTACCGGCGTAGCCCGGCGGCGCGCCGCCGAGCCTCCGTGGGGGTGCGGCGAAGCTGGGGTTTGCTCGGGGGTGGGCCGTGACCAATCGGCGGCCGCTCCCGTGTCCCTGCGCCGCAGCGCTTGTACCCACCCTCATCCCGCTGCGGGGGTTCGTTTCCAGCCGCCGTGGCGGGTTTCCGCCAGACCCAGCAGTCCGAGCCGGCCGAGGCCCGCCCGCACTGACTCCGGGCTGAGCCCGGCGACCGTGGCGAGCTTTTCGACGGTACTCGTGATCCGCAGCGGGAGGGCATCGAGCAGGATCAGGTCTTCGAGGGTGAGCCCGTCGTGGGCCGCTACCCGGCCGGACTGTGGCTCCGGCAGGAAGTCGCCGCTGGGTGCGGCGAGTTCCGCGATCTCGGCGGCGTCCGTGACGCAGACCGCCCCGCCCTCGCGCAACAGGCGGTGGCAGCCGGCCGAGTTGGCACTGTGAACCGAACCGGGAACGGCCCCGACGGCCCGTCCCAGCGTTTCGGCGTGGTGGGCGGTGTTGAGCGCGCCGGACCTCCACCGCGCCTCCACCACCACCGTAACGGCGGCCAGCGCGGCTATTAGCCTGTTGCGCTGCAGGAAGCGGTACCGTGTGGGCGCCGAGCCCGGCGGGACCTCCGCCAACACCGCGCCTTGATTGGCGACCGTCCTGAGCAGGTCCTCATTGCCGGCAGGATAGAACCGGTCCACTCCCCCGGCCATGACGGCGATGGTTGGCAGTCCCCCGGCGGCGCCGGCCAACGCGGCCCGGTGGGCGTGGGCGTCGATGCCGTAGGCTCCCCCGGAAACGATCGTGAATCCGCGTTGGGCCAGCGCGTAGGCGAGGTCGCCCGTGACGGCGGAACCGTAGGAGGTGCTGTCCCGGGATCCCACCAGCGCGACGGCCTTGTTCAGCGCCGGCAGTTCTTGTTCCATGCCGCGCCACCAGAGGCAGAGGGGTTCCTGCAGCCCCAGGTCGGCGAGCTGGCGAGGCCACAGTTTATCCGCCGGGATGAGCAGACGGCCGCCAAGGCGCCGCAGGGTCGCCAGGTCACGTTCAGGCGCCAGGTCGGGAATCCGCGGCGCCCAGCGCTTGAGGGCCATGCCCAGGCCCGTCCAACCGCCTCCGGCGCTGTTCTCCTCCAGTACCCGGGACAGTTCCTGTTCCAACCCGGGCCCGGCTGCCAGTTGTCCGGTGGCGATCCTCAGGGCGTCCTCCGCCCCGGCGACTTGGACCAGTGCCAGTCCGGCTGCGTCCTGGGGCTCCAGGAGCCGGGACAGGGCGGCGCGGGCCGTCCGTTCGTTCTCTGTCATGGTGCTGCTTTCTCTTCACGCTGTGGTTCCCTTCACGGGACGGGGTCGGGGTTACGCCGGGACGGAGTCGGGGCGGTCAGGCCGCGGCTGCTGTGGCCTGACGGAGGCCCAGCGCCTGGCCGATGTGGTCCGCGTCGGGCCCGTCGCTGCCCGCGAGGTCCGTCAGGGTCCAGGCGAGGCGCAGCACGCGGTCGTAGCCACGGGCCGTCAGGGCGCCGCGTTCCAGCGCGTGGTCGAGGATCCGGGTTGTCGGCCCGGGCAGGCGCAGCGGGCCACGAAGCACCCGTCCCGGGACCTGCGAGTTGGTTTCCAGACCGAGTGGACGCAGCCGCTCCAGCTGGCGCTCCCGGGCGGCCCGCACCCGGGCGGCGATGTCCGCCGTTGCCTCCTCGGCACGGGGCTGGCCGAAGTCCGCCAGCGCTACTCGTTCGACCTCCAACTGGATGTCGACCCGGTCCAGCAGCGGCCCCGACATCCGGGCGAGGTAGCGGCGCCGCATCATCGGCGTGCAGGTGCAGTCCACCCCCTTGCCGGAGGCTTTGCCGCAGGGGCACGGGTTGGCAGCGAGGACAAGTTGGAAGCGGGCCGGGTAGGCGGCCGTGCCGGCGGAGCGGTGGATGACCAGTTCACCGCTTTCCAGCGGCTGCCGGAGCGCGTCGAGGACCCGTCGCTCGTACTCGGGGGCTTCGTCCAGGAAGAGCACGCCCCGGTGCGCCCTGGAAGCCGCACCCGGCCGGGGCAGTCCCGAGCCGCCGCCGATGATGGCGGCTGCGGTAGCGGTGTGGTGCGGGTTTTCGTAGGGCGGCCGGCGCAGCAGCGTGACGGACGCGGACGTGAGCGAGCTCAGCGAATGGATGGCCGTCACTTCCATGGCCTCCCGGTCGCCAAGGTCCGGGAGCAGGCCGGGCAGGCGCTCGGCCAGCATCGTCTTGCCTGCCCCCGGCGGCCCGGTCAGGAGCACGTGGTGGGCTCCGGCGGCGGCCACTTCCAGTGCCCGGCGGCCCTCTCCCTGGCCCGAGACGTCGCACATATCCGGCGCCAGGGGTGCCGCGGAGGTCCCGCCGGCGTCCTCCGGCTCCTCGTCCATCGGCTCGAAGTCGAGCGCGAGGTCCTGCGGGTCGGCGCCGAAGTCGAAGGCCAGCCGGGCCAAGGTCCGGTAGCCCCGGACCTGGGCGCCGGGCACCAGTTCGGCTTCGGCTGCGTTGGCTTGGGCCACCACCACGTCGGGGTACCCGGCTTGGACGGCGGCCATAACGGCGGGAAGGATGCCGCGGACGGGACGAAGCCGGCCGTCCAAGCCCAGTTCCGCGATGAAGACGTTCCGGCCGGTGGGTCGGATGTCGTTGGCGGCCAGCAGCACCGCCATGGCGATCGACAGGTCGAAGCCGGACCCGCGCTTGGGCAAGGAAGCCGGGATCAGGTTCGCGGTGATCTTGCGGCGGCTGAGCGGGATGCCGGAATTCTGCGCCGCCGAACGGATCCGTTCCTTCGCCTCGTTGAGCGAGGCATCCGGCAGGCCGAGGATGACAAAAGCGGGAAGGGTCTGGCCGATGTCCGCCTCGACCTCGACGATGTAGCCGTTCAGCCCCACCAGCGCCACAGAATAAGTCCGGCCCAGCGCCATCTACCCCACCCCTTTGAGGTGTTCGATGGCCGGACCGCCGGTGCCGTCGTCGAGCACAGCGATGACGTCCACACGGAGCAGCGGCATCCGCAGCTCGTGGTCCCGGCACCACGCGGAGGCCAGTCGGTGCAGGCGGGCCAGCTTATCCACGCCCACGGCTTCGAAAGGGTGTCCGTAGGCCAGGGATTTGCGGGTCTTGACCTCTGCGATGACCAGGGCGTCGCCGTCGAGCGCCACAATATCGATCTCGCCCTCGGGGCAGCGCCAGTTCCGGTCCACGATCCGCATGCCCTGGGCCTCGAGGAAGCCCGCGGCAAGTTCCTCACCGCGCCGGCCCAGCACGTCCTTAGCTCTCATGCCTCCAGCGTGCGGCGCCGTGCGGCCAGGACGCGGACGGAACTTTGGCTATGTGGGTAACTTTCCGGTACCCAGGCGGCTCAAGGCCCGGAATCAGTTCCCCAGGCCCTCCACCTTGGGCAGGGCGAGCTCCTCGCTGCGCGGGAGCTCTTCGACGTTGACGTCCTTGAAGGTGATGACGCGGACGCTCTTGACGAACCGGGCGGAGCGGTACACGTCCCAGACCCAGGCGTCCTGCAGGGTCAGGTCGAAGTAGACCTCGCCGTCGGCGCTGCGCGCCTGCAGGTCCACGTGGTTGGCCAGGTAGAAACGCCGCTCGGTCTCGACCACATAGCTGAACAGCCCGACGACGTCGCGGTATTCGCGGTAGAGCTGCAGCTCCATGTCGGTTTCATAGTTTTCAAGGTCCTCGGCACTCATGGTTCCATCTTGCACCATTGGGCGCCGGGCGCGCGCCACGGCTCAGTCGCCGAGCAGCTGCCAGCTCACCCGGTGGTACGGTGTGGGACCGGCGGCGCGGAGCGCGTCCTTGTGCGCGGCGGTGCCGTAGCCCTTGTTTTCGTTCCAGCCGAAGGCCGGGTACTCGGTGTGCAGGGCCGTCATTTGGCGGTCGCGTTCGACCTTGGCCAGGACCGATGCCGCGGCCACACTGAGGCACTGCATGTCCGCCTTGACCAGGGTGTGGACCGGCGCGTCACAGCCGGGACCCTCCGGGCCGGCGTCGTCGGGGTCGGGGTCGAACAGCGAGGCCTGTGCCACGGGCGAGAGCCAGTTGTGGCTGCCGTCCAGCAGCACCACGTCCGGCGTCACACCGGTGGCCAGCACCGAGAACCAGGCACGGTTTCCGGCCAGCCGGAGCGCGCCGATGATACCGAGCGCGTCGATTTCGGCGGCGGAGGCGTGCCCCACCGCTGAGGCGACGCTCCAGCTGCGCACCAACGGCTCCAGCCGCTCCCGGTCCGCCACCTTGAGCAGCTTGCTGTCCCGCACATCGGCGAGCAGCTCCTGCCGGTCCAGATCCACGACGGCGATCCCGACGCTCACGGGCCCGGCCAGGGCGCCACGGCCCACCTCGTCGATCCCGGCGAGCAGCCGCGCGCCGGAGCCCCGGAAGCGGCGCTCGTAGTCAAGGGTTGGGGCTTCGGACACGGCTGCTGCCCTTACTTCCCCGCCGCCGGGACGCCGCGGAAAACGTCCGGGTAGTTGTCCAGGGCCGTGATCCGGTTCAGCGGCCACGCGATCACGGCGGCTTTGCCCTCAATGTCGGCCACGTCGATGAAGCCGCCATTGCTTTCCATGTGGGCGCGGGAGTCGGCGGAGTGGTTCCGGTTGTCTCCCATCACCCAGACCTTGCCCGCGGGCACCACAACGTCGAAGTTGCGCACCTGCGGGACCTCGGCGCTGTTGATGTACTTCTCGTCCAGCGGCTGGCCGTTGACGCTGAGGCGGCCGCTGCCGTCGCAGCAGACGACGTGGTCGCCGGGAAGGCCGATGACGCGCTTGACGAGGTGCTGTTCGGAGTTGTCCGGCAGCAGGCCCACGAAGGTCAGCGCGTCCTGCACGCCGGTGAACGGCCCGGCCGGCTTGGTCGACGTCGGCACCAGCCAGCCCTTGGTGTCCCGGAAGACGACGACGTCGCCGCGCTGCATGGCGATCGGCTCCGGCACCAGCAGGTTGACGAAGATCCGGTCGTTGACGTCCAGGGTGTTCATCATCGATTCGGACGGGATGTAGAAAGCCCGGAACAGGAAGGTCTTGATCAGGAAGGACAGCACGACGGCGATCACCACCACGGTGGCAACTTCCTTGAGCCAGAGGAACGCGGGGCTGCGGCCTTCCCGGGCCTTCGCACGCCGGGCGCGCGCCGACGACGGACCCGCGTGCGAGGGGCCGGTCTGCGGGAGGTCCTCGGCACGCTCGGGCAGCACCGGCTTCGGGGCGTGCCGGGGGCGCGGCGCGGCCGGAAGCTGCGTCGTCGGGTGGTCGGCGCCCGGGATGGGCGAAGAGGTCACCCGGGGCTCGTCGTTCCCCTGATCAGGTGTCCGGGGTCCGGTCTCGGGCATCTACTGTCCGTTCTTCATCGTTGTGGCGGCCTCGGTGGGCCGCGGTATTGCTGCAAATCTATCAAGCGGCCAGAGGATCTGTACCGGCCGGCCGATCACGCGGTCCACCGGGACCATTCCGCCGCCGGGAGCACCCAGCAGGCTGCGGGAATCGGCCGACTTGGAGCGGTGGTCCCCCATCAGCCAGAGCCTGCCATCCGGGACCAACACGCTGAACTTCAGCTGGCTCGGGGCGTCGCCCTCATACACATAGGGTTCCTCAACTGGCTGGCCGTTTACTGTGAGCCTGCCCTTCGCGTCGCAGCACACCACGTGATCACCGGGCAGCCCGATGACGCGTTTGACATAGGTGGTGTCGCTGCCGGTCAGGCCCAGCCAGTGGCCCGCGGCGGCGAGGAAGTCGGCGGCCGGGCCTTTGCCGCTGCTCAGCGGGGCGAACGAACCCCGGCCGTCAAAGACGACGACGTCGCCGCGCCGCACCGGTTCGGTCGCGAAGCCGGTTCGGGAAACCACGATCCGGTCCCCGTCGCGGAGCAGCGGCTCCATCGACGCCGACGGGATGAAATAGACGTCAAGCCAGAGCGAACGGACCAGTCCGCTGATGGCGACGGCGAGGACCAGGCCCAGAAGCACAAAACGCCAGCCCAGTTTCCTGGGCTGGCGTTTTGTCTGTTCCATGATCCGTGTCCTCTAACGCTTTTCTCAGTTGAACGGCGCAGTGGCGGACGATCCGGGCGCGTGCCTGGATGCTCCGTGGATCCGCTGGGAAGTCCGGAGGACTTACTTGGCGGTCTGGAAGTCGCGCTTTTCCTTGATCTTCGCAGCCTTACCGCGCAGTGCACGCATGTAGTAAAGCTTGGCGCGGCGCACGTCACCCTTGGAGACGAGCTCGATCTTGTCGATGATCGGGGAGTGCACCGGGAAGGTACGCTCCACGCCGACGCCGAAGGAGACCTTGCGGACGGTGAAGGTTTCGCGGACGCCGTCGCCCTGGCGGCCCAGGACGAAGCCCTGGAAGACCTGGACACGGGAGTTCTTGCCTTCGATGATGTTCACGTGCACCTTGATGGTGTCACCCGCGCGGAACTCGGGAACATCGCTGCGCAGCGAGGCTGCGTCTACGGAATCGAGGATATGCATTGATCCACTCCTGGTGAACGCCACAGGTCATTCACGTTGGGTCACGGCGGCCAAGCCCGGACGCAGAGCACCGGAAATTCCCGCCGAAAGTTTTGTCGTTCCGGCCCCGTCAGGACTTGACGGCGCCGGGGTGCCGCGCTGTTGGTGACGCTCCCCCTGTGGCAGGTTCGCACCCAGCAGGCACAAGGACTAATTTTGCCACATTCCGGTTCGTTTTGGTGAATCGGCCGGTCGGGATCGGCGGCGCGGCCCGGCTCAGGCGTCCGGGCGGCGCCGGAGCCGGCCGTCGACGACGTCGTACCCGAGTTCCCCGAAAGCGGTGCGGTCCGCGCGGGGCAGCTTCCCGGCGTCGAACGCCTCCAGCAGGTCCGGGCGGCGCTCGGCGGTGCGCCGGTATTGCTCGTGCCGCCGCCACTGCGCAATCTTGCCGTGGTTGCCGCTCAGCAGCACCGCCGGAACGTCCCGTTCCCGCCAGCTGGAGGGTTTGGTGTACACGGGGTACTCAAGCAGGCCGTCGGAGTGGGATTCTTCCACGAGCGATTCGGGGTTGCCGACGACGCCGGGCAGCAGCCGCCCGACGGCCTCGACCATGGCCAGCACTGCCACCTCACCGCCGTTCAGCACATAGTCGCCGAGGCTCATGGGCCGGACGGTGAAGTGCTCCGCGGCCCATTCCAGGACGCGCTCGTCGATGCCCTCGTAGCGTCCGCAGGCAAAGACCAGCTGGTCCTCTTCCGCGAGTTCGTGGGCGATCGCCTGGCTGAAGCGCTCCCCCGCCGGGGACGGCACAATCAGCACGGGCTTGCGGGCAGCGTCCGCCCCAGGCGCTTTCGGGCCGGCCTCGGCCACCGCGGTCAGGGCCTGGGCCCAGGGCTCCGGCTTCATCACCATGCCGGCGCCGCCGCCGTACGGGGTGTCGTCCACCGTGCGGTGCCGGTCCGTGGTGAAGTCACGGAGGTCATGGATGTTGAGTTCCAGCAGTCCGTCCTGGCGCGCCTTTCCGATGAGGGACAGCTCCAGCGGTGCCAGGTACTCGGGGAAGATGCTGACGACGTCGATCCGCATGTCAGGCGCGGTCCGCCGCGCCGGGTGCCGCGTTCTTGTCATCGTCGCCGTCGGCGTCGCCGTCGTCCGGGGTCTCGCCGGCGCCGTCGTCCGGGGTCTCGCCGGCGTCCGTGTTGACCTCGAAGAGGCCGGCCGGCGGGGTGACGAGGACGTACTTTTCGGCGACGTTGACCTCGGGGACAATCTGTTCCACGAACGGAATCAGGATTTCCTTGCCGGCCTGGTCGGTCACCACCAGCAGGTCCTGGACTGGCATGGTGTGCAGCCCGGATACCTTGCCGACCACCGCGTCGCCGACCCGGACGTCAAGGCCCACGAGCTCGTGCTCGTACCAGCCCTCGTCGTCGTCCTCGTCCAGTTCCTCGGTCTCGATGAAGAGCTTCGCACCGCGGAGGGCTTCCGCCTCGTTGCGGGTCTCCACTTCCTCGAAGGCCAGCAGCAGGATGTCCTTGTTCCAGCGGGCGCTCTCCACGGTCAGCGGGCCGGCCGAGGCCGGCTCCACCACGAACTGCGTGCCGGGAACAAAGCGGTCACCGGGCGCATCCGTGAGCACCTGGACGGTCACCTCGCCGCGGATGCCGTGGGGCTTGCCGATTCGTGCCACCTGAAGCTGCATCTGTTCCTCTGTTCGGGTTCTCTTGAAGTCTTGGGTTTGTTGGTGCGTTTACTGCGCAAAACAGTCCGGCCCCTCCACCATAAGCTGGTGGAGGGGCCGGACTAAAGATCAAGTAATGCTGGTCGCGCTACCGGCGGCGGTCGGTGTCGACGACGTCGACCCTGACCGGTTCGCCGTCGGCCAGCGCCGCCACCACGCTGCGCAGTGCGCGTGCGGTGCGGCCCTGGCGTCCGATCACCCGTCCGAGGTCGTCCTGATGAACGCGCACCTCGAGGGTGTCCCCGCGGCGGTTGTTCTTCGCACTGACCTTGACGTCCTCGGGACTGTCAACAATCCCGCGGACCAGGTGTTCGAGCGCTTCTGCCAGCAATTTACTCAGCCTCGGTGGTCTCTGCTTCGGCGTCGGCGGGGGCCTCGGCTGCGTCGTCCTTCTTGGCCTTCTTGGTGATGGCTTCCGGGATGATCACGGAACCCTTTTCCGGGGTGACGAAGGCTTCCTTGGGAGCCTTGGTCTTCAAGGTGCCCTCCTGGCCCGGGAGACCCTTGAACTTCTGCCAGTCACCGGTGATCTTGAGGATCGCGGCAACCTGCTCGGACGGCTGAGCGCCGACGCCGAGCCAGTACTGGGCACGGTCCGTGTCGACCTCGATGTACGAGGGCTCTTCGGTCGGGTGGTACTTGCCGATCTCTTCGATGGCACGGCCATCACGCTTGGAGCGTGCGTCCATGACGACGATGCGGTAGTACGGTGCGCGCATCTTACCGAAGCGCTTAAGGCGAATCTTTACGGCCACTTTTGTGGTCACTCCTGTTTCTGAAACGGGGTCGAGCCCGGCGTTCTGCACCCGTGGGGCGGGCCGTACTAGGGGGTTCTAAAGGACAGGATCCGGACGCGGAGAGAGGGGCCACGCAGATCGAGTACCTGTTCATTGTGCCAGATCACCGCGCGGATTTCGACTTGACACCCGCTGCCGGTGTGTTTGGGCGCCGTTGGCCCCGGTGTCAGGACGTCCAGACGTAGAGTCCGGCCTTCGTGGCGGGGTCGATGCCGGCGGCAAGCTCGGCAAGCTGCCGGACGTAGATGGCAGCCTGTTCGGCTCCGAAGGGCATATCCTCCTCGGCGGCCCAGCTCTCGGCGACGTCGGCCAGGACGTCGCCCTCGCCTTCCGTCTCGTAGCTGAGCAGCTCGGCCAGCGCCCGGACCATGGCGGCCGGCGCGCCCAGGAGCGAGTCGCTGGCCACGTCCACCATGGCCAGTTCATAGTCGGCCCCCTTGGCGTGCACGGCGGCGCCGGCAAGGTCGCCCAGCCGCTCCACTTCGAAGTCGCTGATCTCCGGAATGCGGACGGCGCCGGGGGCGGCAGCGGCGCCGCCGTCGAGGGCTGCCGCGCGCTTGAGGGCGGCGTCATGGGTGGCGACGAAGATTTCAGTAAATCCCAAGGAAGTGCTCCTCATGAGGGTCGGCGGCGCTGGGCCGCGGTTTGGGCGTCGCTTTCAGCCTAGCCGCTTGAGCCTGGCCACCCGGAACGGGACATGCCCTTCCCGGCCCTAGCCCACGGACGGACATGCCCATCGCTGGCACCCAGGGATGGACATGCCCATCGCTGGCACCCAGGGATGGACATGTACTTCCACGCATGAGCCCACGGACGGGCATGCCCTTCGCTGACGTGGAGCAATGGACATAACCAGGTTATGTCCATTGCTGGGTTCGCCCGCCGGACATGCCCATCGGACCAAGCCGGCACATTACGAGCATGCCCGGCAGCGGCCCCACCGGATGGGCATACTCATCGGCCGCACCCGGGGATGGACATGCTCATCCTGCGGAGCGCCGAACGGAGGGACATGCCCATTGGTGGAGCCGAGCGATGGGCATGCTCGTTGCAGGCAGTCAGCAACGAGCATGTCCGGACCGGCTAGCGGACGGCGACGCGGATCCGGTTGCGCCACGGATCCTCGAAGCGCAGTTCGGCCCCGGTGTGGTGGGACTGGACGCCGGCCGTCTTGAGCCGGTCTGCCAGGGCTGCGACGTCGTCGCCGGAGGGCACTTCGATCAGCACCTCGCCGAGCCCCAGCGTGTCGCGGCGCGGTCCGGCGCCGCGGCTGTTCCAGACGTTCATGGCCATGTGGTGGTGGTAGCCGCCGGCGGAGACGAAGAGTGCCTGGCCATGCCAGCCTGCGGTCTTCTCGAAGCCGAGCGTGCCGACGTAGAAGTCATGGGCGGACTGCACGTCGCCGACCTGCAGGTGGACGTGCCCGACGCCGGCGTCCGCCTCCCGCTGCCCGGCAAGCGACGCTTCGGTGAGGTGCTGCTGCAGGTAGCGCTGCGGCGGCAGGGCAAGGCTATCCATGACAACGTTCCTGCCCTCCCAGGCCCAGGCCTCGCGGGGCCGGTCCCAGTAGAGCTCGATGCCGTTGCCCTCGGGGTCGTTGAAGTAGAAGGCCTCGCTGACAAGGTGGTCGGCGCTGCCGGTGAAGTACTGCGGCTCGTACTGCGCGGCAGAGGCGACGGTGGCGGCCAGGGCGGGCTGGTCCTCGAACAGCAGGGCGGTGTGGAAGAGGCCGGCCTCCCCGCGGGAGGGCAGGTTTAGCCCGGGGGCCGGGGCGAGGTGGACCAGAGGCTTTGCCTTGCGCCCGAGGTAGAGTCCCCCGTCCTGCTCGGCAACGACGTCGAGGCCGAGAGCGCGCTGGTAGTAGTCCGTCATGAGCTTCATGTCGCCGACCTTGAGCATCACGGTGCCCATGGTGAGTTCGGCAGGAAGGAGATCCTGGGTGCTGGCTTCTGCGGTCATCGAAACGCTCCGGTGGTTCTGTGGCCGCCGACTTTCGGAGACCTTTACATAGACTTAAATTACTTGAAGCTTCAATTTATTCCTAAAGCGGGATACCCGCGTGGCGGATCAGTTCGCCGCGCAGCACGATGCCCATGGGCGTTTGCAGGGTGGCGAGGTTCCTGCGGGGATCCTCGGGGCAAAGCAGCACGTCAGCACTGGCACCCTCCGCGATGGCGTCGGCCCCGAGCCAGTCCCGCGCGGCCCAGGTTGCGGCGTCGAGGGCGGCACCGGCGGGGAGTCCGGCGGCATGCAGCGCCTCCACCTCATCCGCGATGCGTCCGTGCTTGATGACGCTGCCGGCGTCTGTTCCCGCATAGATGGCCACGCCGGCCTCGTACGCTTCGAGGATCCGCTCGGCGCGGCGTTCCCAGAGCCCGAGCATGTGGGCCGCGTAGCGGGGGAACTTTGCCTCGGCCTGGGCGGCGATGTCCGGGAAGGTGGCGATATTGATCAGCGTGGGAACAATCGGGACGCCCTGCTCGACGAAGCGGGGCAGGTGCCGGGGAAGCAGCCCGGTCCCGTGTTCGATGCAGTCGATGCCGGCGTCGAGCATGTCGTCCAGGGTGTCCTCCGCGAAGCAATGCGCCGTAACCCGGGCGCCTTCGTCGTGGGCGGCCCGGACCGCGTCCTTGACGACCCGGGCAGGGAAGCTCGCAGCGAGGTCGCCGGCGTCGCGGTCGATCCAGTCCCCCACCAGCTTGACCCAGCCGTCCCCGGCCCGGGCCTGCTTGCGGACAGCCTCCACGAGGCCCTCGGGTTCTACTTCGACGGCGAAGCCGCGCAGGTAGCGGCGCGTCCTCGCGATGTGCCGGCCTGAGCGGACGAGGCGCGGCAGTTCCCTGCGCTGCTGCAGCCAACGGGTGTCGTGCACGGCGCCGGCGTCGCGGACCAGCAGGGTACCCGCGTCCCGGTCGGTCAGCGCCTGCTGCTCCGCAACGTCCTCCGTGACATCGCCGCCGGGGCCCAGCCCGATGTGGCAGTGGGCGTCGACGAGGCCGGGGATGACCCACCCCTTCAGCACACGGTGCGGCGCAGCCGCGGGAGGCTCGAAGGTAAGCCTGCCGTCCACGGCCCACAGCCCGTGCCGCTCCTGGTCCGCCGCGGTGAGTACTGGGCCGCTGAACTCGATGATGCCGCTCACGGCTTATAGCCTAATCCGCATGGCAGTCCGCCGACCCAGGGCATCCAGCCCCAATTGCGCCTCGTGGGCACGCAGGGCCGCCAGGTCCCCTGAAGGTTCGGGGACCACGTGGAAACCGCAGCTCGCGTAAAACGGCGCATTGAACGGAACGTCGGCAAACGTGCACAGAGTCATGGATTCATAGCCCCGGCAGCGGGCCGCGTCGAGGGCTGCCTCCATCAGGGATCGCCCTAGCCCCCGCCCAGCGAAATCCGGATGAACCGAGAGCTGCTCCAGATGGGCCTGGCCGTCGACTTCATCGATACGGGCGAACCCCACGGGAGGGGTTCCGGCAACGAGGTAGAGAACCAGTCCAACCGGCGTCGGCGATTCGGCGGCGGGAAGCGGCTGGCACCCGAGCGCCGTCTGGAGCAGCCGATCGGCCGCCGCCTCGAGCGCCGGCAGGCTCCGGAGGTCGTCCGGCGTCGCCGCCTTGATGCGGGGCACGGCCCTGCTCTGAATCACGCTGCCACGCTAGCACGGGGGCTTGCTGCATCCCTCGACGGCGTCCCGGCGGGCTGTGGTAGCTTCGTCTACGACCACACGGGTGCCCTTGCAGGGGCTGAGATCGGGCTGACGCAGCCTGCGACCGTTGAACCTGTCCGGGTAATGCCGGCGAAGGAAGTGAGTATTTCTTTGAGCACATCAAATCCCCAGCACAGCCCTGCCCAGAACGGCCAGAACGCCGCAGCAATGGCCGTGACGCAGTCCCTGAAGTCGCATGCCCTGGCCTACGTCGAAGACAGCGGGATCCGCGTCCCCATAACCGAAATTGCCCTGGAGCCTTCCCCGGGCGGCGTCGCGAATCCTCCGTTCCGGGTGTACCGCACCGCCGGCCCGGGAAGCGACCCGGTGGTGGGCCTGGCCCCCTTCCGCCGGGACTGGATCAACGGGCGCGGGGACACGGAACCGTACAGCGGCCGGGAACGGACCCTGCTCGACGACGGGAAGTCCGCGGTTCGACGGGGTGCCGCCTCGGCGGAATGGCAGGGCGCACCTCCGGAGCCGCGCCGGGCCGTTGAAGGACGGACGGTGACCCAGATGCATTACGCCAGACAGGGCATCGTGACACCCGAGATGCGCTTCGTCGCGCTGCGAGAGAACTGCGACGCCGAGCTTGTCCGCCGCGAAGTGGCCGCGGGCCGGGCCATCATCCCGAGCAGCATCAACCACCCGGAGTCCGAGCCGATGATCATCGGGAAGGCGTTCCTGGTCAAGATCAATGCGAACATCGGCAACTCCGCGGTGACCAGCTCCATCGCTGAAGAAGTCGACAAGCTCCAATGGGCGACGCAGTGGGGTGCGGACACGGTGATGGACCTTTCGACCGGGGACGACATCCACACGACCCGCGAATGGATCATCCGCAATTCCCCCGTACCCATCGGCACGGTCCCGATTTACCAGGCACTGGAAAAGGTCAACGGCGAAGCAAACGCCCTGACCTGGGAGATCTTCCGTGACACGGTGATCGAACAGTGTGAGCAGGGCGTCGACTACATGACTATCCACGCCGGGGTGCTGCTGCGGTACGTCCCGCTGACCGCCAACCGGGTCACCGGCATCGTGTCCCGGGGCGGTTCCATCATGGCCGGGTGGTGCCTTGCGCACCATCAGGAGAACTTTCTCTACACGCATTTCGACGAGCTGTGCGAAATTTTCGCCCGCTACGACGTCGCCTTCTCTCTCGGCGACGGTCTGCGGCCGGGGTCGACGGCGGACGCCAACGACGCCGCGCAGTTTGCCGAACTGGACACCTTGGCGGAGCTCACGCAGCGGGCCTGGGACTTCGATGTCCAGGTCATGGTGGAAGGCCCGGGTCATGTGCCGTTCCACCTCGTCCGGGAAAACGTGGAGCGCCAGCAGGAACTCTGCAAGGGCGCGCCCTTCTACACCTTGGGGCCGCTGGTCACGGACATCGCACCGGGCTATGACCACATCACCTCGGCCATTGGCGCCACCGAGATCGCCCGTTACGGGACCGCCATGCTCTGCTACGTCACGCCGAAGGAGCATCTGGGGCTGCCGAACAAGGACGACGTGAAGACCGGCGTGATCACCTACAAGATCGCCGCGCATGCCGCCGACCTCGCCAAGGGTCACCCCGGGGCGCACGAACGTGACGATGCCCTGTCCAAGGCCCGGTTTGAATTCCGTTGGCGGGACCAGTTCGCGCTTTCCCTGGACCCGGTGACCGCCGAGGCATTCCACGACGAGACCCTGCCGGCGGAGCCCGCCAAGACAGCCCATTTCTGCTCGATGTGCGGGCCGAAGTTCTGCTCCATGCGGATCAGCCAGGATATCCGGGACGAATACGGTTCGGCGGATTCGCAGGCAGCGTTGGCCCAGATGGCGGCCGGAATGCGGGAGAAGAGTGACGAATTCCTGGCAGCCGGCGGCAAGGTCTACCTGCCCGAACCCACCGTGGGCGCACAGGCCCAGGCACAGCCCTAGGCCGAGGCCGGGCGCCCATCCCGTCGGGTGGGCGCCCGACCGGCAAAATTCCTAAGAAGCCTGGGCGTGTCGGCTGCGGTTGACGTCGGCGATGAAGGATCTGATGACACGGTCGCCTTCCTTCGAATCCTGCGGCCGGTGCCCTCCCGGGGCGGTGCGGTGCAGGGCCCCGGTCTCCCTCAGGTAACCGGCGATTTCCTCGTACAGCGGTTCCCAGCCGCCGGTGAGGACCAGGGTGGGGACGCCCGGGACAATCTGCAGCGGGGCGTCCCACGGCGGGGCCTGCAAACGGAGCCGGCGCTGTTCCCGCCGGTCGTCGGCCGCGGGTGCGCCAACGGTTCCGCGGACCGGGGCGTGGGCGGCAAAGACCCGGCGCACGAACTCGCGGTGGAAGTCCTCATCGCCAAGTTGGTGCCGGACGTCGAAGAGCGGCTGCATGAGGGCCCGGTGCGCCGCCGTCGCCGGCAATTCGGCGGTCAGTGAGAAGCAGGCGGGTTCCACCAGGGAGAGCGACTTCACGAGGTCGGGACGTTCGACGGCGGCCATCATGGCCGCGATGGCGCCCTGCGAGTGGGCCACCACGTGCCCGCCGGCCTCGCCGCGGCCGTCGTCGGCCAGGGCCCGCAAGACAATGCCGGCGTCAGCCGCGAAGTCCGTTTCCAGCGGTTCGGCCACGCGGTCGAAACCGTGCCGCCGCAGGAACAGGGCGTCGTAGCTCAAGGCCATGCCATGCTGCTTCGGCCACGCTGCGGCGCCAAAACTGCCGGCACCGTGGACGAAAACTACGCGCTGCTTGAACATGTCCTAAGCCTATGGCACGGCCCCGTCATCGGGGCCGACGACATCCTCACCGCCGGCATCCTGTCGGAGGCACTGCGGCTTCCGCTACTTGCTGCCGCCGAGGAACTTGTCGAAGCCCTTGGGCAGGTTCAACTGGGACGGGTCGAACTCGCCGCCCGGCTGGCCGAAGGCTGCGCCGGTGGGCACGGCCTTGGCTCCGGCGGCACGCCGTGCCTCCGCGTCCTTGAGTTCCTGTGCGGCCTTGGCAGGGTTGCCGGAGCGGGCCTTCTTCTTCGGCGCGCTCTTGGCACCCTTGCGGGCTCCGCCGCCACCCATTCCGGGCATCCCCGGCATTCCGGGCATACCACCGCCGGCAGCCATCTTCTTCATCATCTTCTGTGCCTGCGCAAAACGTTCCAGCAGTCCGTTGACCTCGGAGACGTGCACGCCGGAACCGCGGGCGATGCGGGCCCTGCGGGAACCGTTGATGATCTTCGGGGCCACGCGCTCGTGCGGGGTCATGGACCGGACGATCGCCTCGACGCGGTCGATCTCGCGCTCGTCGAACTGCTCCAGCTGCTGGCGGATATTCTGCGCGCCGGGCATCATCATGAGCATTTTCTTCATTGAGCCCATGTTGCGGATCTGCTGCATCTGGGCGAGGAAGTCCTCGAGGGTGAAGTCTTCCTGGTCGGCGAATTTCTTCGCCATCCGGGCGGCTTCGTCCTTGTCCCAGGACTTTTCGGCCTGTTCGATCAGGGTGAGCACGTCGCCCATGTCGAGGATGCGCGAGGCCATCCGGTCCGGGTGGAACAGTTCGAAGTCGTCCAGGCCTTCGCCGGTGGACGCGAACATGACGGGCTTGCCGGTGACCGACGCGACGGAAAGCGCGGCACCGCCGCGGGCGTCGCCGTCGAGCTTGGAAAGCACGATGCCAGTGAAGTTGACGCCCTCGTCGAAGGCCATTGCCGTGTTGACGGCATCCTGGCCGATCATCGAGTCGATCACGAAGAGGACTTCGTTGGGGACGATGGCCCGGCGGATCTGGCGGGCCTGGTCCATCATTTCCGCGTCGACGCCGAGGCGGCCGGCGGTGTCCACGATTACGACGTCGTGCAGGGTGCGCTTGGCTTCCTCGACGCCGGCGCGGGCGACGGCGACCGGGTCCCCGGCCGGGTGGTCCAGCTCGGTGGAGGTGGCACCCGGGTGCGGGGCGAAGACGGGGACGCCGGCGCGCTGGCCGACGACCTGCAGCTGCGTCACGGCGTTGGGGCGCTGCAGGTCGCAGGCCACCAGCATGGGGCTGTGGCCCTGCGCCTTGAGGTAGCGGGATAGCTTGCCGGCGAGGGTGGTCTTGCCGGCGCCCTGGAGGCCGGCGAGCATGATGATGGTGGGCCCGGTCTTGGCCAGCCGGATGCGGCGGGTTTCGCCGCCGAGGATCTCGACGAGTTCCTCGTTGACGATCTTCACGATCTGCTGGCTCGGGTTCAGCGCGCCGGAGACCTCGGCGCCGAGGGCACGCTCGCGTACGCGGGCGGTGAACTCCCGGACCACCGGGACGGCAACGTCGGCGTCCAGCAGGGCACGCCGGATCTCGCGGACCGTGGCGTCAACGTCCGCCTCGGTGAGGCGGCCCTTGCCACGGAGGTTCTTGAAGGTTGCTGTCAACCGGTCAGAGAGTGAATTGAACACGCGCCGTGCACTTCTTTCAGTGGATCTACAGCTGGCGGCCGGAGCGGCGCGCCAGAGTCGTGAGCGTTTCGCCGGAACGAACTGCCTCGACAACGGGACTCGACTATCTAGGGTACCAAGACGCGCCTTCAAGGTGGCATGCTGGCGTAGGTGACCAGTCAAACAACGGTAAAGACCCTGCTCATCCTCGGCGCGTCCGGCGACCTGACCGGCAGGCTGCTGCTGCCCGGGCTGGCCCGGCTGGTGGCGCGCGGCCACACGCCCGGGCTCACCCTGGTGGGTGCCGGCTCGGACGACTGGACCCCGGAGCAGTGGCTGGAACGGCTGGAAACCTCCTTCGCCGACGCCAATTCGCAGGCCAACTCCGCCGGCAAGCGGGAGCTGAAGCGGATCCGCGAGAACACCAGCTACCACCGGCTGGACGTCACAGCCGAAGGCCAGCTCGCCGGGCTGCTGGCCACTCTGGAGGGTCCCGTGGCCGTGTACTTCGCGTTGCCGCCCCGGATCAGTCAGCTGGCCTGCGAGGCCCTGACTCCGGAGCAGGTGCCTGCCGGGACCCGGTTGGTGATGGAAAAACCCTTCGGCTCCAGCGAGGAGTCCGCACGGGACCTGAACAGGACACTCGCCGCACTGGTCCCGGAGGACCACATCCACCGGGTGGACCACTTCCTGGGCAAGGCCACGGTGCTGAACATCCTGGGCCTGCGTTTCGCGAACACGTTCCTGGAGCCGGTGTGGAACCGGCAGCATATCGAGAAGGTGGAGATCATCTTCGACGAAGACCTGGCGCTGGAGGGCCGGGCCCGCTACTACGACGGCGCCGGCGCCCTGCGCGACATGATCCAGAGCCACCTGCTGCAGATCATGGCCCTGATGGCGATCGAACCGCCCGCCTCGGTGGACGAGCGGGACCTCCGGGACGCCGTCGCCACGCTGCTGCGTGCCAGCAGCATTAAGGCCCCGTATGCCAAGAACACGCGCCGGGCACGGTACACCGCCGGCTCCATCGACGGCCGCAAGGTGCCCGACTACGCCAAGGAAGAGGGCGTGGACGCGTCCCGGAACACCGAGACCCTCGCCGAGGTGCAGGTGGACATCGAGAACTGGCGCTGGCAGGGTGTGCCGTTCATCCTCCGCTCGGGCAAGGCCCTGGGCGCCATGCGCAAGGAGGCCGTGGTGACCTTCCGGCCGGTGCCGCACCTGCCCAAGGGCTTCACCGGCGTGGACTCCCCCAACCAGCTGCGGATCGGCTTTGGCCCGGACACGCTGCAGTTCGACGTCGATGTCAACGGCCCCGGCAACATCCTGAGCCTGGACCGGGCCACGCTCAAGGCCGAACTCAGCGCTTCAGAGTTGCTGCCCTACGGTGAAGTCCTCGAAGGGGTGCTGAGCGGCGACCCGCTGCTGTCCGTGCGCGGCGACACCGCCGAAGACTGCTGGCGTATCGTCGAGCCCGTGCTGAAGGCCTGGGCCCGGGACAGCGTGCCGCTGGAGGAATACGCCGCCGGCTCGCCCGGGCCGGAGGGCTGGCCGGCATAGCGGCGAACGAAAAGCGGGCCGGACACCTTTTCAGGTATCCGGCCCGCTGTCGCAACCCCCGATCGCGATCCGCTGGCGCGGTGCGGCTGGAGGGCTGCAGCTAGATGGCGGCCGCGCCGCGTTCTCCGGTGCGGACACGCACGGCCTCGAACACATCCATCGTCCAGACCTTTCCGTCACCGGCCCGGCCGGTGTTCGAGCTGGCGATGATGACATCCAGGATGTCGTCCGCCTGTTCGTCGGTGGCGAGCACCTCGACCCGGATCTTGGGCAGCAGGTCCACGTTGTACTCGGCGCCGCGGTACACCTCGGTGTAGCCGCGCTGCCGGCCGTAGCCGCTCGCTGCGCTGACCGTCAGGCCCTGCACCCCGTAGGCTTCCAGGCCTTCGCGGATGGCGTCGAGTTTTTCCGGACGGACGATGGCCGTGATCAGTTTCATGCTTCCACGCTTTCTTTGCCTGCTGCGGTCTTCTTACCGTGTGTCGGGACGCTCACGGCGTCCCCGGCGGGAACCTGCACGGTTTCGCCCAACTGCTTGCCGGTGATCAGTTCGTGCAACGGCTGGAAGCTTCCGCCCCGGCCGCTGAGGCCGAACTCGTAGGCGGTTTCGGCGTGCAGGCTGAGGTCCACGCCCACCACTTCCTGCTCCTGGGAGACCCGGAAGCCCATCAGCTTGTGGATTGGGAAGGCGATGATGAAGGTCATGACCGCGGTGAAAATGATGGAGAAGACCGCGGCGAGGACCTGGGCGACGAGCTGGGTGCTGCCGCCGCCGTAGAACAGGCCGGCGGGACCCTGGGACGGGGTGGCCAGGAACCCGATGGCCACGGTGCCGACGACACCGGAGACCAGGTGAACGCCGACGACGTCGAGCGAGTCGTCGTAACCGAACTTGAACTTCAAGCCGACGGCGAGGGCCGAGGCGACACCGGCGACGGCGCCGAGGGCGATGGCGCCCAGCGGGGAGACGTTGGCGCAGGCCGGGGTGATGGCGACCAGGCCGGCCACCACGCCGGAGGCTGCACCGAGGGAGGTCGGGTGGCCGTCACGGAAGCGCTCCACCGCGAGCCAGCCGAGCATCGCCGCGGCGGGGGCGGCAAGGGTGTTGATCCAGATGAGGCCCGCCTGCTCCACGGTTGCGGCGGCACCGGCGTTGAAGCCGAACCAGCCGAACCACAGGATGGCGGCACCGAGCATGACGAACGGGATGTTGTGCGGGCGGTGGTTCGGGTCCTTGCCGAAGCCCCTGCGGTTGCCGATCACCAGGACCAGGATGAGGCCGGCGATGCCGGCGTTGATGTGGACCACGGTGCCGCCGGCGAAGTCGATCACCGGGGCGAACGTCTGGCCGAACCAGCCGTCCTTGGAGAACAGGCCGCCGCCCCAGACCATGAAGGCCAAGGGTGCGTAGACGAGGGTGGCCCAGATCGGCGTGAAGATGACCCACGCGGAGAACTTGGCGCGGTCCGCCACGGCGCCGGAGATGAGGGCGACGGTGATGATGGCGAAGGTGGCGGCGTAACCGACCTTGAGCAGGTCCGCCGGGTCAGTGAAGTTGTGCAGCCCGAAGTGGCTGAACGGGTTCGCGAAGATCTGGAAGAAGTTGTCTTCGTTGCTGGTGGCCATGGACGCGCCCCACAGGACCCACATGATGCCCACGGTGCCGATGGCGACGAAGCTCATCATCATCATGTTCAAGGCTGACTTGGCGCGCGTCATGCCGCCATAGAAAAATGCCAGGCCCGGGGTCATGAACAGCACGAGGGCTGATGCGACCAGGAGCCAAACGAGACCCGCGGTGAGTTCCATGGTCTACGTCCTCTCTTGCTCTTAGGTGCGGAACCAGTCCGCCAGTCCAACGCATTTTTGCGTTCTAAGAAGAGTTTGCTGGTGCAGTGTTTCACCGGCGGAGGATTTACATTGCCGGGCTGTTACAAGAACCTCCCGGAAGTAAATGGTGCGTCTCGCGCTTGTTACGGTTATGTTTCACGCCTTCCATCACGCCCCTCCCTGCCACGAGGCACCAGAAGCAACACCGAAAGCAGCACCATGAGCAAAACAACCCGTTCCGTCGCCGGAACCCGGCGCCCGGCCTGGCTCCGGCAACCCGCCGGCCCCCGCCTGCCCCGGGACATCAAGGTGATGTTGGTCGCGGCCTTCCTCATTGCGCTGGGCTTCGGCCTCGTAGCGCCGGTACTCCCGCAGTTCGCCACCACGTTCGACGTCGGGGCGACAGCGGCGGCGGTGATTGTCAGCATCTTCGCGTTCATGCGGCTTGTGTTCGCACCCGCCGGCGGCGCGCTGATCGTGCGGCTGGGCGAACGCCCGGTGTACGTGGCCGGGCTGCTGATCGTGGCGGCGTCCACGGCCGCCTGTGCCTTCGCCCAGGACTACTGGCAGCTGCTGGTGTTCCGCGGCCTCGGCGGCGCCGGTTCGGTGATGTTCACAGTGGCGTCGATGGCCCTCGTGGTGCGGCTGGCGCCGCCGGAGAGCCGCGGACGGGTCTCCGGCGCGTACGCCTCGGCCTTCCTGATCGGCAATGTGTGCGGGCCGATCGTGGGCGGCCTGCTGGCCAGCTTCGGCCTCCGGGTGCCGTTCCTGGCGTACGCGGCCGCGCTGGTGCTGGCCGCCGCCGTCGTGCAGACCCAGCTCAGCCACGTCCCGGCGGGCTCGCGCGACGCGGGTGCCGCCGCCCCGCCGATGCTGCTCCGTGACGCGCTGCGGGACAGCGCGTACCGGGCCGGCCTGGCGTCCAGCTTTGCCAACGGCTGGGCCACCTTCGGTGTCCGGATGGCCACGGTGCCGCTCTTTGCCGTCGCCGCGCTGGGCGCCGGTTCCTCCTCCGCCGGCTGGGCGCTGGCGGTCTTCGCGGCCGGCAACGCCATCGCACTGACGTTCTCCGGGCGGCTGGCCGACAGCGCGGGCCGCAAGCCGATGATGCTGGCCGGACTGCTCGTCACCGGCCTCGCCACCGCCTCCATCGGCCTGACCCACGACCTGCCCCTGTTCCTGCTCGCCTCGACCATCGCGGGCATCGGGTCCGGCCTGCTCGGGCCCGCCCAGCAGGCGGCCATCGCCGACGTCGTGGGCAACGAACGCTCCGGCGGCAAGGTGCTGGCCGTGTTCCAGATGACCCAGGACAGTGGCGCGATCGTGGGCCCGGTCATCGCGGGGCTGCTGGCGGACCGGCTGGGCTACGGCTGGGCGTTTGGCGTCACCGGCGGGGTACTCCTCGCCGCGGCCGTCGGTTGGCTGCTGGCCCGGGAGACCTTCCGGGTTAAGCCGGGACCGGTCTAGTTCAGCAGCGCGTCCACGAAGCTCTCCGGGTCGAAGGGCGCCAGGTCGTCTGCCCCTTCACCGAGCCCGACCAGCTTGACAGGGACGCCGAGCGACTTCTGGATCGCGACGACGATGCCGCCCTTGGCGGTGCCGTCCAGCTTGGTCAGCACGATGCCGGTGATGTTGACGACCTCGGCGAAGACGCGGGCCTGGTTCAGGCCGTTCTGACCGGTGGTCGCGTCCAGGACCAGCAGCACCTCGTCCACCTCGGCGAGCTTTTCGATGACGCGCTTGACCTTGCCGAGCTCGTCCATCAGGCCGACCTTGTTCTGCAGCCGGCCGGCGGTGTCGATCATCACGACGTCGACTTCCTGGTCGATGCCGGCCTTGACCGCCTCATAGGCGACGGACGCCGGGTCCGCCCCGTCGACGTCGGACTTGACCGTGGGCACGCCGACGCGCTGGCCCCAGGTGGCAAGCTGTTCGGCTGCGGCGGCGCGGAAAGTGTCCGCGGCGCCCAGCAGCACGTCCTTGTCCTCGGCGACAAGCACACGGGCAAGTTTGCCCACCGTGGTGGTCTTGCCGACGCCGTTGACACCCACGACCATCATCACCGCTGGCTTGTCCGCGTGCCGCTCGACATTCAGGCTCCGGTCCATGCCGGGATCCACAAGCTTGATCAGTTCCTCGCGCAGCAGCTCCTTGACCTGCTCGGGCGAACGGGTGCCGAGCACCTTCACGCGCTCCCGGAGGGCGTCCACGAGCTGCATTGTTGGCTCGGTGCCGAGGTCAGCCAGCAGCAGGGTCTCCTCGACTTCGTCCCAGACGTTCTCGTCGATCTTGTCCGCCGAGAGCAGGGTGAGCAGGCCCTTGCCAAAGATGTTGTTGGATTTGACCAGGCGCTCGCGCAGCCGGGTCAGGCGGCCCGCCACCGGCAGCGGGGTCTCGACCGGAACGGTCTCGAGGCCGGCGACGTTGTCCGGCACCTCGACGGTTTCGAGCCCTTCGAGCTCACCGGTTTCCGAGGGCGTGCGCCCGCGGGGCGGCGCCGGGCGGTCCTCCAGCAGCGTGCCCCCGCCGGAACCCTGCACGGGGTCGTTCGCGTCGCGCTGCGAGGGGTAGTTGGTGATGTTCTTCCGGGTCTTCAGGAGCACCGGAATCAGCGCACCGAGGACCACCAGGGCAACGAGGATGGGCAGGATGATGGGGAGGATGTCGTTCACTCCCCTAGCTTCTCATAAACCCCAAATGCCCCGGGCGGCCCTCCCTCCTGCCCGGGACGGCCGTGAAGCCAAGGTTCTCAGACCTCGGCACCGAGCCGCTGGCTGATCACGGTAGAGACGCCATCGCCGCGCATGGTCACGCCGTAGAGCGCATCAGCGACTTCCATGGTGCGCTTCTGGTGCGTGATGACGATCAGCTGGCTGGACTCGCGCAGTTCCTCGAAGATCGTGATGAGGCGGCCCAGGTTGGTGTCGTCCAGGGCGGCCTCGACCTCGTCCATCACGTAGAACGGCGAGGGCCGGGCCTTGAAGATCGCCACCAGCAGGGCCACCGCCGTCAGCGACCTTTCGCCGCCGGAGAGCAGGGAGAGCCGCTTGATCTTCTTGCCGGCGGGGCGCGCCTCCACCTCGATGCCGGTGGTGAGCATGTCCGAGGGGTCGGTCAGGACCAGCCGGCCCTCGCCGCCCGGGAAGAGCCGGGCGAAGACCCGGACGAACTGGGCGGCGGTGTCTTCGAAGGCCTCGGCGAAGACCTTCTGCACACGCTCATCGACTTCCTTGATGATGTCCAGCAGGTCCTTGCGGCTGGACTTGAGGTCCTCCAGCTGCGTGCTCAGGAACTGGTGGCGTTCCTCAAGGGCAGCGAATTCCTCCAGCGCCAGCGGGTTGACCCGGCCCAGGGCGGAGAGGTCGCGTTCGGCCTTGCGGAGCCGCTTTTCCTGTTCTTCGCGGACGAAGGGTTTGCCTTCGACAATCTCTTGCCCGTCCTGGTCCACCGGGGCGCGGAGCGCCGCCCATTTGTCCCCGGATTCGCCGGCCGGCACCGGCACGGGCCGGTCGGGGCCGAAGTCGGCGACGAGCTGGTCCGCGGTGAGTCCGAGTTCCTCAACGCTGCGCAGTTCAAGGGCCTCGATCCGGAGGCGCTGTTGCGCGCGGGCCAGTTCGTCGCGGTGCACGGAATCGGTCAGCTCGGCCAGTTCGCGGGCGAGCGCGTCGTTGCCGGTGCGCACCTCGGCCAGTTCGCGCTCCATCTGCTCGCGGCGTTCCTCCGCCAGGTCGCGTTCGCGGCGGGCCAGTTCGACCGAGACGTCAATGAAACCGATCACCTGCTCCACGGCCGCGGACACAGCGGCGGCGCGGCCGGCCTGGAGCCGGCGGCGGCGGGCCCGTTCGGCGGCCTCCTCGCGGGCGCGGCGCTCGGTGGCTGCGGCCCGTTCCAGGGAGGACGCCCGGTTACGGATGGCGGTCAGCTGTTCCTCCGCGCTGCGCAGCGAGAGGCGGGCCTCCATCTCGGCCGACCGCGCCGCGGATGCCGCCAGGGCGAGGGCGTCCCGGTGCTCCGGCGAGGGTTCTTCCTCGGCGGGGGCCTCCTGGGCGGCGGCGAGCCTGGCAGCGACAGCCTCCAAGGCCTCCTGTTCCGCCTGGATGTTCGCTTCCGCCCGGGCCAGCGACGCGGCGAGCCGTTCACTTTCCCCAACGGCGCTGCGCAGCACCGAGTTCAGGTGGCCCAGCCGTTCCGCCACGGCGGCGAGCCGGGCGTCGGAGTCGTGCAGTTTTTCCAGGGCGGCGTCCGCGCGTTCTTGGGCGGCGGCGCGCCGGGATTCCGCGGCCGACAGGGCGAAGCGGTTGCGTTCCAGTTCCGCACCGACGCGGGCGATCCGGGCAGCGGCGTCGTCGACGGCGGCCTGAACCTCAAGCAGTGACGGCGCCGAGGCGGAGCCGCCGCTGACGGTGAACGCCGTGAACACGTCACCGGCCCGGGTTACGGCGGTCAGTTCCGGCCGGGCGGCGATCAGCCGCGCCGCGGCATCGAGGTCCTCGACGACGGCGGCGCCGTCCAGGAGCTGAGCCAGCAGCTGAGCCAGCGGCACCTCGCCGCCGACCGTGTCTCCGCCGGACGTGCCCCCGGCGGACTTGTTCCCGGCAGATTTGTCCCCGGCGGGGGTCACGAGCGCGGCGGCCCAGCGGGCGCCGGCGGGAAGCCCGCCATCCCGGACCTGGGCAGGTGCCGCCGGCGCTCCGGCCAGCAGCAGCGACGCCCGGCCGGCGTCGTCGTCCTTGAGGAGCTGCACCGCGGTGGCGGCGGAGGCGGCGTCGCGGACGACGACGGCATCCGAGCTGCTGCCCAGCGCGGCGGCGATGGCGGCCTCGTAGCCGGCCTCCACGGTCAGCATGCCCGCCAGCGGCCCGAGCACGCCGGGCAGCTCCGCGGCCAGTACATGCTCCGAGCCGTCCTTGCGGTTGAGGCCAAGCTGCAGGGCGTCGCGGCGGGCCACGAGGGCATCTCGTTCCCGCTCACCCTCCCGTTCGGCCGCCTTGAGGGCGTCGATTTCAGCCACGACGGCGTCCAGGGCCTCGGTGGCGGCCTCGTATTCGGCGTCGAGGGTTTCCTCGCCGTCCTCGACGCCCGCAACCTGGGACTCGAGGGCGGTGAACTCGCTTTGGGCGTGACGGCGCCGTTCCTCGCCGGCCTTTTGCGAATCCCTCAGCCGGCCAAGCTCGGCCTGGGCGGATTCGACCCGGGACCTCGCGGCGCCCACCTGGCCCGCGAGCCGGGCAAGGCCCTCCCGGCGGTCCGCGGCGGCCCGCAGCAGGGTGGCGAGGCGCTTGTCTTCTGCGGCGGCCGCGTTTTCGGCCTCCTGCTTGGCGGCGGTGGCGGTGTCCAGCGCGGCGCGCCGCTCGATGATGCCCGTTTCCAGCCCGGCCTGCTCGGCCCGGACCCGGGCTGCCTGCTTCTCCAGTTGCTCGGGGTCCCGCCCGGCGTCGGGGGCGACGTCGGCCGCACCGAGCAGGCGTCTGCGTTCCTCGGCGAGCGAGCCGAGGGAGCGCAGCCGTTCCCGTCCGGAGGAGAGCTGGTACCAGTTGTCCCGCGCGGCGTTGAGCTTCGGGGTGGCCTCCGCGGCGAGCTGTTCCAGCCCGGCCTGGCGCTGGCGGCCGCTTTCGAGCTCGCGTTCGACGACGCCGCGGCGGGCCTTGAGTGCGGTCTCGTCCGCGACGTCCTGCTCCAGCACGGACTGCAGCTGGACCAGGTCGTCGGCCAGCAGCCGTGAGCGGGCGTCGCGGACCTCGAACTGCACCGTCTGGGCGCGGCGGGCCACCTCGGCCTGCTTGCCCAGCGGCGTGAGCTGGCGCCGGATTTCTCCGGTGAGGTCGCTGAGCCGGGCGAGGTTGGCCTGCATAGCCTCGAGTTTGCGGACCGTCTTTTCCTTGCGGCGGCGGTGCTTGAGGATGCCGGCCGCCTCCTCGATGAAGCCGCGCCGGTCCTCCGGGGTGGCGTGCAGGACCTTGTCCAGCTGTCCCTGCCCGACGATGACGTGCATTTCACGGCCCAGGCCGGAGTCGGAGAGCAACTCCTGGATGTCCAGCAGCCGGCAGCTTGCACCGTTGATGGCGTATTCGGAGCCGCCGGTGCGGAACAGCGTGCGGGAGATCGTGACTTCGCTGTAGTCGATCGGCAGGGCGCCGTCGCTGTTGTCGATGGTCAGCGAGACGTGGGCCCGGCCCAGCGGCGGGCGGCCGGAAGTTCCGGCGAAGATGACGTCCTCCATCTTGCCGCCGCGGAGGGTCTTGGCGCCCTGTTCGCCCATCACCCAGGACAGCGCATCCACCACGTTTGACTTGCCGGAGCCGTTGGGGCCCACCACGGCGGTGACGCCGGGTTCGAATTCGAAAGTCGTCGCGGAAGCGAACGACTTGAACCCTCTGACGGTCAGACTTTTGAGGTGCAAGGTGTTCCGGGTCTCCTGGGTGGCGGCAGCGGGGGCGTATGCTGCCCTAAATCTAATGGGTTCGCGGCGGAATCCCGCGGATTTGCGGCACCCGCAGCGCGGATCACCAGCGGCCGTTCCGCGGCCGCGGCTGGCAGACGGGGCAGGTGTAGGAGGAGCGGTTCATGAACTGCTCGCGCTTCATTAAGCTTACGATTCCGGCACCGGCGCAGCGGCGGCATTCCAGGCCCTCGCGGCCGTAGGCGTTGAGGGACCTTTCGAAGTACCCGGACGCGCCGTTGACGTTGACGTAGAGGGAATCGAAGCTGGTACCCCCGGCTGCAAGGGCGTCCGTCATGACCTCGCGGGCGGCGTCGAGGACCCGCAGCGCCTCGGAGCGGCGGAGCGTGTCCGTGGGCCGGGCGTAGTGGAGCCTGGCGAGCCAGAGTGCCTCGTCCGCATAGATATTGCCGATGCCCGAGACCAGCCCCTGGTCCAGGAGGGCCCGCTTGAGGCCGGTTCTCCGCGCCCGGAGCCGGCGGTAGAACTCCTCGAAGGAAAAGTACGGGTCCAGCGGGTCCCGGGCGATGTGCGCGGCTTCCTCCGCGATCAGCGGCAACGGCGTTTCAGCCAGGCCGCCGGGACGGCCGTCGGGCGTGGGGATCAGGGATGTGAGGAACAGCCCGCCGAAGATGCGCTGGTCCACGAAGCGCAGCTGTTCGGGCATGCCCGCCGCCGGGCTCAGCCGGAGCCGGATCTTCAGGTGCTTTTCATCCGCGACGGCGGCGTCCTGCATCAGCAGCTGGCCGGACATGCCGAGGTGGGCCATCAGGGCCACCGACGGCGCCGCCGCATTTCCCGAGACAGCGTCGCCGGAACCCGCGACGTCGGCACTCCGGGTGTCTGGGTCGGCCGCGGTGTCCGCGAGCGGGAGCCAGAGGAATTTTCCGCGGCGCACCACGTCGAGGACGCGGGCGCCTTCCAGGTTTCCGGTGAAGTCCTCGGTGCCCAGCGCGTGGCGGCGGATGGAGCGCGGATCCAGCACCTCCACGGCGGTGATGGTCCGGCCCCGCACCCAGTTCACCAGGCCGCGCCGGACGACCTCCACCTCGGGCAGTTCAGGCAAGGTGGCGCCTAGCTGCCGGTCTGGGACTTGAGCTTCGGGGACTCCGCCGGGGCAGCCTCGGTCGGCGCAGTGTCCGGGGTGCGGGCCGGGGCGGGTGCGGAGAGTCGGCGCCAGGCGTCCGCGGCGGCTTCCTGCTCGGCTTCCTTCTTGGAATTTCCCGAGCCGGTGCCGTAGTCGGTGCCGCCGATCCGCAGCACAGCTTCGAATGAACGCGCATGGTCCGGGCCGGAGCCCTCCACGAGATAGTTGATCGTCCCGAGCTGGCGGCTGGCTGCCAGTTCCTGGATGCTGGTCTTCCAGTCGGTGCCGGCTCCCAGCGCGGCAGCGTCCTGGAGCAGCGGCCCGATCAGGCGCATCACGAGCTGGCGTGCAGTCTCGAGGTCGTTGGACAGGTAGGTCGCGCCGATCAGCGCCTCCATGGTGTCCGCCAGGATGGAGGCCTTGTTCTTGCCCTCGGTGAGCTTCTCGCCCTGGCCGAGGTAGATGTACTCCCCCAGCCCGATGCTGCGGCCGATCCCGGCCAGCGCCCGGGTGCTCACGACGGCGGAGCGGCGCTTGGCCAGGTCACCTTCGGGCAGGTCCGGGTTGTCGCGGTACAACGCGTCGGTCACGGAGAAGCCCAGGATGGAATCGCCCAGGAACTCAAGACGCTCGTTGGTGGGGATGCCGCCGTTTTCGTAGGCGTAGGAACGGTGTGTCAGAGCAAGACGAAGCGTCCCGGCGTCAATAGAGACACCGAGACGCTTCAGAAGCTCTTCAGTTGAAGACATCTTAGTCAGCCTGTTGGCGGATTAGACGTCTGCGACCTTGCGGCCCTTGTACTCAAGGAACAGCGCGGTGCCAGCCGAGTCGGTAACGACCTTTGCCTGGTGCGGCAGGCTGTAAACAACCTGTCCGTTTTCCACGGTCTTCACCAGGTGGGGGGCAGTTGCCTTCCACTGGGAGCGGCGGGCGCGGGTATTCGAGCGAGACATTTTCCGCTTCGGGACAGCCACGGCTAACTCATTTCTCTCTAGTCCAACACTTACAAATCAGTTTTGCCGGTCAGGCTTAGCCAGATCAGCTAGGGCAGCCCAGCGAGGATCTACGACCTCGTGGTGGTGCCCCGGCTCGTCTTCCAGGCGAACTCCGCATTCGGAGCAAAGGCCCTGGCAGTCTTCCCGGCACACCGGCTGGAACGGCAGCATAGTGACAACTGCGTCCCGCAACACCGGCTCAAGATCGATCAGATCGTGCTCGACTCGACGTTGCTCTTGTTCGTCTTCTTCATCCGGGAATTCAGCATCCCCGTAGAAGAAAAGTTCTTGCACATTGACCTCAAGGTCATACGCAAGGGGATCCAGGCATCGACCGCATTCGCCGGTTACTACGACGTTTGCGGTGCCCGATACCAGAATTCCTTCGTGTACGGCCTCCAGGCGCAGATCCAGCTCGACATCCGAGCCTTCCTGCACGCCAATGAGCGCCACACCAAGATCACTTGGCGCGGGTACATGTTCCGTCAGTGTCCGCATGCTTCCCGGACTGCGTCCGAGGTCCTTGACGTCGAACGCCAGGGGCGAACTAGCATCTCGTTTAATGAGAACTCCTGTTGAACATATGACCGACGTACCATCTTAGCCTGAACTTCCGGACGGACTCAAACCGGAGGGCAGCGCGCGGCTCAGCACCGCACCCCGGGCCCGGTAGGGCCGCGCAACCGGCAGCAGGCCGCCGAGTACCGATCTAGCTTACCCTCTACGCGGCGGGTCCCCGACCCGGCTCGCCGGACCCCAGCCGCTTCAGCACGGACTTCGGCACAAACTCGGACACATCCCCGCCGAGGGTGAAGACTTCCTTGATCAGGGTGGAGGACAGGTGCAGGTAATGGCCCTCGGCCGGAATGAACACCGTCTCCACGCCGGTAAGTTGCCGGTTCATGGTGGCCATCGGCAGCTCGTAGTCGAAGTCCGAGGAGGAGCGCAGCCCCTTGACGATGGCGGAGGCTCCGCGCTGCCGGCAGTAGTCGGCCAGCAGGCCCTGCCCCACGGGCTCCACCACGATGCCGCGCAGCGAGGCCAGGGTCTCCCTCGCCATGTCGAGCCGTTCCTCGAGCCCAAAACGGTACTTCTTGGCGTAGTTGGTGGACACCGCCACAATGACCTCGTCGAAGAGGCTGGCCGCCCGGGCGATGACTTCCAGGTGGCCGTTGTGGATAGGGTCAAAGGAGCCAGGGCATACGGCGCGTCTCATGCTCCGAACCTACCCCATCGGCTGCGCGGGCCGGGATAGCATGGCGGAATGTCAGCATCTAAGAGTTCTTCTGCCGAGTCCGTGCGCGAACCGTTCACCGTCGCCGGCGGCGTCGTCCTTGTGACGGGGGCCGCGATGGGCATGGGGCGCCTCTACGCCCTGCGCGCTGCCCGTGAGGGTGCCGCTGTTGTTGTGCTCTGGGACGTCGACGCCGACGGCCTGGCCCAAACGGCCCGCGAGGTCACGGCACTCGGCGCGCGGGCCGTCGCCCGCCGGGTGGACCTGGCCAGCCGGGAGGCGATCGCGGAGGCCGCCGCGGAAGCGCAGACCGAGGGTCCGCTGACCCTGCTCATCAACAATGCCGGCATCGTGCGCGGCGCCTTGTTCTGGGACCACGATCCGGCGCGGGACATCGCCCTGACCATGGACATCAACGCCCTGGCCCCGATGTACGTCACGCACGCGTTCCTGCCGGCGATGATGGCCGACGCCGGCCGTCCGCGGCGGATCCTGAACATCGCTTCCGCCGCCGGGACCGTCTCCAACCCGCGCATGAGCGTCTACGCCGCCTCCAAGTGGGCGGTCATCGGCTGGAGCGACTCGCTGCGGCTGGAACTCGAGCAGCAGGGCCATGACCACCTCAAGGTGACCACGTTCTGCCCCAGCTACATCTCCACGGGCATGTTCGCCGGCGCCCGGGGCCCGCTGTTCACGCCCCTGATGACCCCGGACGACGCCGTCAACCGCGCCTGGCGCGCCACGGTTGCCGGCCAGCCGCAACTGATTGCCCCGGCGACCGCGCAGCTGGGCAAGGTGCTGCGCGGCCTGCTGCCGGTCCGGGCCTGGGACTTCGTTGGCGGGAAAGTCTTCGGCATCTACACCACGATGGACAAGTTCACCGGACGGACGGACAAGGCGGGAACCCCGTGAGCACCCAGCCGCTCTCCCCCTGGCAGCGTGCGGCCACCGGCGCCAACCTGCTCTCCCCCGGCGGGGACCTGGGCGTCACGATCTTTGAGGAAATGACGACTCTGGCCCTCCGGACCGGGGCCATCAACCTCGGCCAGGGCTTCCCGGACGAGGACGGGCCGGCGGAGATCAAGGACGCCGCCCAGGCCGCGATCGCCGCCGGCGCCAACCAGTACGCCCCGGGCAAGGGCATCCTGGAACTGCGGGAGGCGATCTCGCTGCACCAGGAGCGTTTCTACGGGCTTACTCCGGATCCGCAGACGGAAATCATCGTCACCACGGGCGCCACCGAGGCCATCGCCGCCGCGCTGCTGGCCCTGGTAGGGCCCGGCGACGAGGTCCTCACGTTCGAGCCGTTCTATGACTCCTATGGCGCCATCATCGGGCTCTCCGGCGCCCGGCACGTGACCGCGCCGCTGCTCGCGCCCGACTTTATGCCGGACCTGGACGCCCTCGCGGCGGCGTTCAGCGACCGTACCAAGGTGGTGCTGGTCAACAATCCGCACAACCCGACAGGAGCGGTATGCCCGCGCGAAGTGCTCGAACGCGTCGTCGAGCTCGCCGTCCGGCACGACGCCGTGATCATCACCGACGAGGTCTACGAACACCTCACCTTCGGCGCCCGGCACCTGCCGATCGCGACGCTGCCCGGCGCCGCCGAGCGCACTCTGACCATTTCCTCGGCCGGCAAGACGTTTTCCTTCACCGGCTGGAAGATCGGCTGGCTCAGTGGCCCCGAACACCTCGTGGCCGCGGCCCGGACCGTCAAGCAGTTCCTCAGCTACAGCTCCGGAACGCCCTTCCAAAGCGCCATCGCGGTGGGCCTGGGCCTGCCCGACGAGTTCTACGCCGGCATCGCCGACACGCTGCGGCTCAAGCGCGACATCCTCAGCGAAGGGCTCCGCGCGGCGGGGCTGGACGTCTTCACCCCGCAAGGGACCTATTTTGTTAATGTGGACACCGCCCCGCTGGGAATCTCCGATTCGGTGGACCTCGCCCGCCGGCTCCCGGAACTGGTAGGTGTCGCCGCCATCCCGGTGCCGGTGTTCTGCCACGCCGAGGGGGCCGAGCGGACGCGCAGCCTGCTCCGCTTTGCGTTCTGCAAGAAGACCTACATCCTGGAGGAAGCCGCCGAGCGGCTCTCCACGCTCCGGGACAGGCTGTGAGCGCGGACGGAACATCGGCGGCCACGCGCTTCCTGCGGACCACGGGCCAGCATGCCGTGATCGAGGCCGATGAGTTCACCGAGGGCGGCTTCGTGCTGAGCATCGGCGGCGCCGAGCAGTCCCACGTCAATCTGGCCGATCCGGCCGACATTTTTTACGAGTACCTGCGCCGGATCGGCCATGTGGTGGATCTCGCGGCGCCCTGGGGCGAACCCATCACGGCCCTCCACCTCGGAGCTGGCGCCCTGACGCTGGCACGCTACATCCAGGCGACCCGGCCGGGTTCCGTGCAGTACGCGGTGGAACTCGAAAGGGAACTGCTTGACTTCGTGCTCCAGCAGCTGCCGCTGCCCGAGGGGACGTCGCTGCAGACTGTGATCGGCGATGCCCGCGAGTCGCTGGGCGCGCTCCCCGCGGAACTGCGGTTCGACGTCGTGATTCTGGACGTCTTCTCCGGCCCGGAGGCACCTGCGCACCTTGCCTGCACGGAGTTCTACCAGGAAGCCGCCGCGCGGCTGACCGAGCGCGGCGTGCTGATCGTCAATGTCGGCGACGATCCGGGCCTGACCCTGGTGCGGAGCCAGGTGGCGGCGCTGCGCCGGGCCATGGCGGACGTGGCGGCGTTTGCCGAGACAGGCATGTTCAGCGGCCGCTACCCCGGCAACATCATCCTGACCGGCACCCGGCGCCCGTGGCCCGCCGTCTGGACCGCGGCCCTTACCGCCCGCGGGCCGCACCCGGCTAAGGTGCTCTCCGGTGTCGAGCTGGACGTCCTTTCGGACTAACCCTCGGTTTCAGCCGCCGGGTCTCCGCCCTCCGGGCTTTGTTCCACCCCGGGCTCGGCGAACCAAAGCCGGGTTTCGCCGTACTTCTTCTCCGCGAACCGTTCCATCCCCTCCGGCCAGCTCGGCTCCGGGGTCCGGGCCGAGCGTTCGACGACGACGACGGCGCCCTCGGCCAGGTGCGGAAGGAGCTTCGCGAGCACCGCGGCCAGGGCCACCTCGTCCAGCGGGTACGGGGGGTCCAGGAACACCAGGTCCCAACGGGTCGCTTCCGCGGCCCGGTCGAGGAACGATTCGACTTTTGAACGGTGCACGGAGACCGTCTTCTCCCGCGCCACGGTATTGACGAGGTCCGCGTTGCGCTGGCAGACCTCGCTGGCTTTGCCGTCGAATTCCACCAGGTCTACGGTGCGCGCGCCGCGGCTGGCGCTTTCCACCCCGAGCGAGCCCGAACCGGCGTAGAGGTCCAGGACCCGGGCGTCGGCGATGACCTCGAAGGCGTCGAGCCTGGAGAACAACGCCTCCTTGACCCGGTCCGTGGTGGGGCGGGTAAGGGAGCCGGGCACACTCACCAGCGGCGTCCCGCCAGCGGCGCCGGCGATGATCCGGCTCATGGCTGGCGCACCCGTCCGGCCGTGGCGCGCCCTGTGGTCTCACTCGCTGCGCTTCGTGGGCTAGCCGCGTTCAAGGAACGCCTCCTTCTCCGGGTTGAGGTAGTCGTCGATCGCCGCGGCGAGGCTCGTGTGCCGGGCCAGGTCCGGGTCCGCGCCGACGATCGCCTGGGCGTCCTGCCGGGCGCGGGCGATCACGTCCTCGTGTTCGAGGACGCGCAGCAGCTTCAGCGTCGAGCGGCCGCCGGACTGCGAGGCTCCCAGGATGTCGCCTTCGCGGCGCAGCTTGAGGTCCTCCTGCGAGAGTTCGAAGCCGTCGGTGGTGGCCGCCACCGCGTCGAGCCGGCGCCGGCTGGGATGCCCCGGTTCCAGGGCGGTCACCAGCAGGCAGGTGCCCGGCAGGCCGCCGCGGCCCACCCGGCCGCGGAGCTGGTGGAGCTGGGAAATGCCGAACCGGTCCGCGTCAAGGATCACCATGAGCGTGGCGTTGTGCACGTCCACGCCGACCTCGATCACGGTGGTGGAGACCAGCAGCTTCGTCCGGTTGGCGGTGAAGGCGGCCATGGTCTCGGACTTCAGGACGGGGTCCTGCCGGCCGTGCAGCGGCGCCACGGGCACACCGGCCAGCGCCGGCTCGTCCCGCAGGAGTTCCACGACGCCGGTGACGGAGGCGAGCTCCCGGGTGCCGCCCTCCGCCAGGTCGGCATCGGTGGGCTCGGCCTCCCCGGGGCTGAAGTCGCCGTCGTCGTCGGTGCCGATCTTGGGGCAGACGACATAGACCTGGTGGCCGGCGTCGATCTCCTCGCGGGAGCGGGACCAGATCCGGGAGGCCCAGGCGGGGTGTTCGGCCAGGCCCACTACATGGGTGGTGATCGGCGCGCGCCCGGCCGGCAGTTCGTCGAGGACCGAGGTCTCCAGGTCGCCGAACACTGTCATGGCCACGGTCCGCGGGATGGGGGTGGCGGTCATGACCAGCAGATGCGGCGGTTTGCTGGCCTTGGACCGGAGCGCGTCACGCTGTTCAACGCCGAAGCGGTGCTGTTCGTCCACCACAATCAAGCCGAGGTCGTAGAAGGAGACGTTTTCGCTGAGCAGCGCGTGGGTGCCGATCACGATCCCGGCGGTGCCGGACGCGGCGTCGAGCATGGCCTGTTTCCTGGCGGCGGTGGGCATGGAGCCGGTCAGCAGCGTGACCTGCACGGAGTCGGGACCGAGGCCGCCGAGCAGCCCGTCCCGGGAGAGCGGGCCGAGGGTACGGCGGATGGAGTCGAAGTGCTGCGCCGCGAGCACCTCGGTGGGGGCCAGCAGCGCCGCCTGTCCCCCGGCGTCGACCACCTGCAGCATTGCGCGCAGGGCCACAATCGTTTTGCCCGAGCCGACCTCGCCTTGCAGCAGCCGGTTCATCGGCGAGTCCAGCGCCAGTTCTTCGGCCAGGGTCTTGCCGACGGCGGCCTGCCCGGCGGTCAGAGTGAAGGGCAGCTGCCGGTCAAAGGCCGCCAGCAGGCCGCCCGCCACGGGTCGGCGGGCGGTCGCCTCCTCGGCGGCCAACTGGGCGCGGCGCCGGGCCAGGGCGGACTGCAGCACCAGGGCCTCCTGGTAGCGGAAGCGGTCCCGGGCCCGCTGCCAGTCGGCCGGGGTCTCCGGTACGTGGATCAGCCGGTAGGCAGCCGCGACCGGCAGGAACTTCTCCCGGGCGGCGATGTCCGCCGGGAGCGGGTCCGGGAGTGCGTCGAGGTCCGCGGTGTCCACCAGCGTGGAGATCACCTTCTGGATGGACCAGCTGGTCAGCTTGGCGGTGGCCGGATAGACCGGGATGGGCATGGCCGCGAGCTTTTCCGGATCCATGCCCGGGACATCCGGGTCCTCATCCAGCAGCTGGAATTCGGGGTTGGTGAGCCCCAGCGCGCCGCCGTAGCGGGTGATCTTTCCGGAGAACAGGGCACGCCGGCCCGGCTGCAGCTCTGCCTTGGCGCGGAAACCGTTGAAGAAGCTGACCTTGAGCGTCCCGGGTACACCACCCGAGACGCTCCCCGCGCCGGCTGAACCGGCGTCGTCGGTGATCACGACGTCGGTGAGCGAGCCGCGGCGGGCGCGCATCTGCCGGGTACTGCTGGAGACCACCCGGGCGATCAGCGTGACCTCCTCGTCCAGCGGGACCTCGCTGATGGGGGTCAACTCGCCGCGGCTCATGTAGCGGCGCGGAAAGTAGTTCAGCAGCCCGCCGACGGTGGTGATACCGAGATGTTTCTCGATGACAGCCGCGGAGCGCTTCCCGATCCGGCGTTCCAGGCCGAGGTCAAGCTCAGTGTTCATGTCCGTCGTGGTCCGCGATGCGTGGGCCGGCGTCGGGAATTGCTTCCAGCGAAAGGGAATCGGGGTCGCGCGGCAGGGCCAGGTCGCTGACGCTGATGTCCGAGGGCTCGCCGAGGGAGCGGATGAGGGCGACGGCCGGGACGGGGTCAGGCACGTGGACGTGGACCCGCCAGCGGTAGGCGCCCTCCTCGTTGGCGTCGCCGCCCACCTGGCTCATGATCACGGACTCGCCCATCTCGTCGAGGCGCTGCCGCATGGTGGCCGCGTCCAGCGGCGAGAGCGTGATGGTGCACATGACCTCCACGCCGTCGTCCCGCGGCATGTCCGCGTGGATGTGGGGGTCCTGGACGTCGTAGCCGTGCAGGCCGTCCAGCAGCTGGTCCTGGAGCTCCTCGCCGAGCACGGCGGAGCGCAGGCAGTCCAGTACCAGGAGCATTCCGACGCCGCCGGCGTCCACCACGTGGGCGGTGTGCAGGGCCTCGAGCTGGTCCTCGGTGTGCACCACGGCCGCCAGGGCGGCTTCGACGGCGGCATCGAGGGCCAGGCCGAGGGTGTGGTTGCTGTCGTCGCCGTCGTGCTCGGCGTCGACGGCGGCGGCGGCGCGGGCCGCGGCCTCCATCACCGAAAGCATGGTGCCCGGGACCGGGTCGCTGAGCGCGGACCAGGCCCGGATCTGGGCGCGGTTGAGCGCGGCGGCCAGCAGCGGTGAGCTGAGCCGGGAGTGCCCGGCCAGGGGTTCGGCCGCGGCGCACAGGAAGACGGCGAAGAGCGTGCCGGAGTTTCCCCGCGCCTGCTCGATCGCGGCCTGGCCGGCCCTGGCCAGGACTGCGCCGACGTCGTTCTGGGCGGGGTCTGGTGCGCCCACAGCGTGCACCTGGCTGTCGGCGCCCAGTTGCGGCAGGGCAGCGGTGTCGGTGGCGACATCGTGGAGCGCCCGGGCGGCGGCGCGCACCGTGAGGTAGAGGTTGGTTCCGGTGTCGCCGTCGGCGACGGGGAAGATGTTGATGGCGTTCAGGCGGTCGCTGTGGTTTCCAAGCGTTGTTTCCGCCTTGCCCAACCACCGCTTCATCGCTTGCGCGTTGGCGGCAATTTTAGTCTGCAAAGTGATCCCATCCCACAGTGTCAGCGGGTCGGCCCGCTATCGTCACGCCCGTGCTGTCTGTTGGTGCAGGGGCCTCTACCGAGCCTATCGCAGTGAAACCGTGAGGCAGCTGAACGCCCGCCGGGAAGGCTGCGAGCAGGCCGTGGTCTTCGCCGCCGCCCAGGACCCAGCCCATCGCGTCCGCGCCCAGCAGGGCCGCGGCCGGCTCCAGGGGTAGGGCGAGTTCCCGGAGCGCCGCCGGATCAAGGTTCAGCACGGCGTGGCTGGCTGCGGCCATCCGCTGCCCGTCCCGGACGAGCCCGTCGGAGATGTCCATCAGGGCGCTGGCGCCGGCTGCCCGCGCCAGCGGCCCGGCCGCGAGCGGCGGCCGGGGGCGGCACTGGGTGTCCATCAGGGCCCGCTGTTCCTGGCTCAGCGCCTGCACGGGGGTCGCGGATTCCAGCAGGGCCAGGCCGGCGGCCGCCCGTCCGACGCTCCCGGCGAGCGCCAGGGTGTCCCCCGGTCGGGCGCCGGAGCGCAACACCGGAGCATGTCCGTCCAGGGTGCCGAGGATGGCGACGCTGACGGCCAGTTCCTTTCCGCGGCCCAGGTCCCCGCCGGCCACCGCGCAGTCACGGGCACCCAGTTCGCGGATCCCGGCGCTCAGCCCGTCGGCGAAGTCCTCCACCCAGCACACGAGGGTTTCCGGGGGCATGGTCAGGCTCACCACCATCGAGGTGGCCCGGGCTCCCATGGCGTTGATGTCGCTGAGGTTCTGGGCGGCGGCCTTCCAGCCGACGTCGTAGCCGGAGGTCCGGTAGCCGTTGTTCCACTCGAGCCGGAAATCCTGGTCGGCCACCTGGGTGTCGATGCTGACGACGGTCCGGCCGTCCGGCGCCGCCACGATCGCGGCGTCGTCCCCGGGGCCCAGCAGCAGGGTGCCGGTGCCCGGGGTGGAGTCGCCGCCGTGCAGCCGCGGGAAGATGCGGGCGAGGAGTTCCGATTCGGAGAGCTCGGCCACGGTCAGCGGCGATGAAGGGGGCGGTTGGGTCAGCTGTTCAGGCACAGCCCTACGCTACCGCGTGGGGCCGACAACGGCGGTGACGACCGGGCCGCAGCCGGATCAGCCGGGTCCGTCCAGGTACTCCCGCAGCCTGGCCCCGGCCGCGGGCGGCCGGAACCCCCGCTCTGCCAGCTTGCGCAGGTCCAGGGTGCTGTTTGCCGGCCGCGGGGCGGCCTTCCGGCCGGCAAAATACTCGGCCGTGCTGACACCCTGCACGTCGGCTCCTGGCCTGCCGCTCAGTTCGTAGACCTCACCCGCGATGTCCGCCCAGGTGCGGGGCTCGCCGTCGTTGCTGAGGTTGTAGGTGCCATAGGGTGCGGCCGTGTCGAGCAGGTGCCGGATCCCGGCGGCAATGTCCGCCGCGAAGCTCAGCCGGCCGGTCTGGTCGTTGACCACGGCGGGCCTGATGCCGCGGGCGGCGAGGCCGGCCATGGTGCGGACAAAGTTGTTCCCCTCGCCCACCACCCAGCTGGTCCGCACGATGTAATGGCGGGGCACCACGCCCACAACGGCGTCGGCGGCGGCTTTGGTCTGGCCGTACACGCCCAGCGGAGACGGCGGTTCATCCTCGCCGTGGACCTGCCGGCTGCCGTCGAAGACGTAGTCCGAGGACACTTGGACCAGGGTCAGTCCGTGCTCGACGGCGGCGCGGGCCAGCCGGGTGGCGGCGGTGACGTTGATGCCCCAGGCGGCGGTCCGTCCTTCGGGGGTCTCGGCGTCGTCCACGGCGGTGTAGGCCGCGGCGTTGATGACTGTGCGGTAATCCCGCCAGTTCCGGGAGGCGAAAGAGGCCTCGTCGGCCAGGTCGAAATCGGCGCGGCCGGCAAACTCCACGGTAGGGTCGCCGTCGTACAGCGCCCGCAGGGCCGTGCCCAGCTGGCCGTCGGCACCGAGGACGAGGGTCTTCTTCGGCGGCATGGGGGCCACGTCCGCCAGCCGCGGGTGGGCCTTGTCCTGTTCCGAGAGTTCGGCCCGCTCCAGCGGCACCGGCCAGGCTATGGCGGCCGTTTCGTCGGCAAGGTTCAGGAAGGTGTACCGGTGCTGGGCATCGGCGGACCAGTGGTCGTTGACCAGGTAGGTGTAGAGCGTGTTGTCCTCCAGTGTCTGGAAGGCGTTGCCCACCCCACGGGGGATAAAAATGGCCCGGCCGGGATCCAACTCGGCGGTGAATACGGCCCCGAACGACGGTCCCTCCCGCAAGTCCACCCACGCGCCGAAGACCCGTCCGGCGCCCACCGAGACGAACTTGTCCCAGGGCTCGGCGTGGATCCCTCGGGTGGTCCCGGCCTTCGCGTTGAAGGAGATGTTGTTCTGCACCGGTCGGAAATCCGGCAGCCCCAGCGCCAGCATTTTTTCGCGCTGCCAGTTCTCCTTGAACCAGCCCCGGTTGTCGCCGTGCACCGGGAGGTCGAAGAGGACGACGCCGGGAATCGGGGTTGTCTGGGCCGTGAGTTGGTTCGGGAATTCGATCGGCATCGTCTACTGTCCCTGTTCCGTGTACCGGGCCTCGGTCGCGGCCTTCTGCGGGCGCCACCAGTCCTCATTGTTCCGGTACCAGGCGATGGTGTCCTCAAGGCCGGCCTCGAAGTTGGAGAAGAGCGGCTCCCAGCCGAGCTCGTCGCGGAGTTTCGTGGAGTCGATCGCGTAGCGCAGGTCGTGGCCGGCACGGTCTACCACGAGGTCGTAGGCGTCCGGGGTCTGCCCGAGCTGCTTGAGGATCAGCTCGACCACGTCCTTGTTGCTCCGCTCGCCGTCGGCGCCGATCAGGTACGTCTCGCCGATCCGGCCCCCGGCGATGATGGCCAGCACGGCGGAAGAGTGGTCGTTGGCGTGGATCCAGTCCCGGACATTCTCGCCCCGGCCGTACAGCTTGGGCCGGATCCCGTCGATCACATTGGTGATCTGCCGCGGGATGAACTTTTCCACATGCTGGTAGGGCCCGTAGTTGTTCGAGCAGTTGCTGATCGTCGCCCGCAGGCCGAAGGACCGCACCCAGGCTCGGACCAGCAGGTCGGAGGCCGCTTTGGTCGAGGAGTACGGGCTGGACGGGCAGTAGGGGGTGTCCTCGGTGAAGCGCTCCGGGTCGTCCAGCGACAGCTCGCCGTATACCTCGTCGGTGGAGATGTGGTGGAAGCGGGTGCCGTGCCGCCGGGCCGCCTCGATCAGGGTGTACGTTCCGACGACATTGGTGTCCAGGAACGGCCGGGGATCGTGCAGCGAGTTGTCATTGTGCGATTCGGCGGCGTAATGGACCACGACGTCGGCCCCGGCCACCAGCGTGTCCACCAGGCCAGCGTCGCATATATCGCCGTGCACAAAGTTGAAGCGGTCCTCCGGAAGCCCTTCCAGTGACTTCAGGTTTGCGGCGTAGGTGAGTTTATCGAGCACCGTGACGTGATCGTCGGTGTGCGCCAGCACATGGCGGACGAAGTTGGCACCGATGAAGCCTGCACCACCGGTAATCAGTAGTCGCTGCATATTCCAAGACCATACCTGTTGCGGTAACTCCGATAAACATCAATGATGTGGCCATGCGGGGAATCATTTTGGCCGGGGGGACCGGTTCGCGCTTGCATCCGATTACGTTCGGGATCAGCAAACAGCTGGTCCCGGTCTATGACAAGCCCATGATCTATTACCCGCTCTCCACGCTGATCCTTGCCGGCATCCGGGACATTCTGATTATCACGACGCCCCAGGACGCGGACCCGTTCCAGCGGCTGCTCGGGGACGGCTCCCAGTTCGGGATCTCCCTCAGCTACCGGCAGCAACCCTCCCCCGACGGCCTGGCGCAGGCCTTCGTCCTGGGCGAGGAGCACATCGCGGGTGACGCGGTGGCCCTGGTTCTGGGCGACAACATCTTTTACGGCCCCGGCATGGGGAACCAGTTGGCTCGCTTCACAGCCGTGGACGGCGGTTCGGTTTTCGGCTATTGGGTCCAGAATCCGGCAGCTTACGGCGTGGTCGAGTTTGACGATGACGGACGGGTGCTCACGTTGGAGGAAAAACCCGAATTCCCGAAAAGCAATTACGCGGTGCCCGGCCTGTATTTCTACGACAACGACGTCGTCGAAATTGCGCGCGAACTCAAACCTTCGGACCGCGGCGAGCTGGAAATTACCGACGTCAATAACGCCTATCTCGGGCTGGACAAGCTGCACGTCGAAATTCTCCCGCGCGGCACGGCGTGGCTGGATACCGGGACATTCGACGATCTTAACGACGCCGCGAATTTTGTTCGGACGGTCCAGAAACGGCAGGGACTGATCATCGGGGCGCCGGAGGAGGTCTCGTGGCGCCAGGGATTCCTGAGCGACGACGAGCTGCGCGCCCGGGCCGAGCCCCTCGTCAAGAGCGGTTACGGTTCGTACCTGCTGGGCCTGCTGGAACCGTAACCGGGACGTCCTGGCCGCCGCGTTCTGCTGGTCCCGGGTCGGGATAGGCTGGATGGATGCCCCAGCTCCGCCCGCCCGGCCTCCTTCGCCCGTTCCGCCTTCTGGCCGCCGCTGCCGCGGCCGCGCTCGCGCTCAGTGCCTGCTCCCCGGTCGTCGACGTCGCCCCGGCCAAGGATGCGGCGAACGCCGCGTGTGCCCCCATGATGGTGGCTCTGCCGGACAGCCTGGGCGACGCGAAGCTGCGCAAGACCAACAGCCAGGCGACGGCAGCTTGGGGCGATCCGTCGCTTGTGGTCCTGCGTTGCGGAGTTAATGTCCCCGGCCCCACCACGGACCGCTGCGTCAGCGTGAACGGCGTCGATTGGGTGATCAAGGAGGGCAGCCCGGTGTGGACGCTCACCACTTTCGGGCGTGAACCCGCCACGGAGATTCTGATGGATCCGGACAAGATCAGCTCGGCGACGGTCCTTGCCGAACTGGCCAATGCCGCCGCGAAGGTCAAAGCGACGCGGAACTGCGTGGGTCAGGCCGACCTGCAGAACCTGCCCACCGGCAAGTAGGCAGGGCCCACGCCGGCAGGGGGTCAGCGCAGGCCGGTCCTGCGGTGCAGGGCCAGGTGGATCAGTTCATCAATCAGCTCCGCGTAGCCCAGCCCGGAGGCCTTCCACATCTGCGGGTACATGCTCTTGGGCGTGAAGCCGGGCATGGTGTTGATCTCGTTGATGATCAGGTCGCCCTCGGGCGTATAGAAGAAGTCCACCCGGCTCAGGCCCTCGGCGCCCACGGCGTCGAACGCGACCGCCGCGAGCTCGCGGACCCGGGCGATGGCCTCTTCGGGGAGGTCGGCCGGGCAGCTGAGCGCGGCGGCGTCGTCCTCCACGTACTTGGCGTTGAAGTCATAGAAGTCGTGGCCGCCGCCGGCCACAGAGATCTCCCCCGGCATCGAGGTCCGCGGCGCGTCGGTCCCGCGGCCTTCGAGCACGGCGCATTCGATCTCCCGGCCGACGATGCCGGCCTCGATCACGAGTTTGGGATCGTGTTCCCGGGCCGCCTCGATCGCGGCGTCCAGGTCCTCGAGCGAATCCACCTTGGAGATGCCCATCGAGGAGCCCGCCCGGGCCGGCTTGACGAAGACCGGGAAACCGAGTGCGTCCACGCGCTTGCGCACGAGCTCCGGGTCGGTGAGCCACTGCCGGTCCGTAACGGCGATGTAGGGACCCACGCGCAGCCCGGCTGCTTCGAAGACCACCTTCATGTAGTGCTTGTCCATGCCGACGGCCGACGCGAGGACGCCGGCGCCCACGTAGCGCGTGTCGGAGAGTTCCAGCAGCCCCTGGATCGTGCCGTCCTCGCCGAAGGGCCCGTGCAGCAGCGGGAAGACCACGTCCACGGAACCCAGCTCCTGCGGGACCTGGTTGGGAGCGGCAACGATCAGCTGGTGTTCGCCGCCGATCTCGGCCAGCGTCACGGTCTGGTTCGACGGCGCAACCTCGGGCAGGGAAGAGGCGGACAGCGACCATTGTTTGGTATCGCCGGAGGCCAGCACCCACTGGCCGGTCTTAGCGATCCCGATCGGGATCACCTCGTACTTGGCCCGATCGATGGCGCCGAGCACGCCGGCCGCGGTGACGCAGCTGACGGCGTGTTCGCTCGAGCGGCCGCCGAAGAGCACCGCCACCCGGGGCTTGCGGCCGGGCTGGGCCTCTGGAGTCACATTCTTTTCCGACACAGTTAGTAATCGCCTTCGGATTTCAGGTCCCGGGACAGCAGTAACGGTCCCAGTTCGTCTACGGACAGTTTTCCGGCCAGGACCGCGACGACGGCGGCGGTGATAGGCATCTCAACGCCCAGCTTGCCGGCCAGCTCGTGCACGGCCTGCGCCGATTTGATGCCTTCGGCGGTCTGCGTCATCTCGGCGGTGACCTGGTCCAGGCTCAGGCCTGTGCCGAGCAGCCGCCCCGCGGTGTGGTTCCGCGAGAGTGCGGAGGAACAGGTGGCGACGAGGTCGCCCAGGCCGGCCAGCCCCGCCATGGTCCGGGCCTCGCCGCCCAGCGCCAGGGTCAGCCGCGAGGTCTCGGCGAGGCCGCGGGTGATGACGGAGGCCTTGGTGTTGTCGCCCATCTGCTTGCCCTCGCAGATACCAACGGCAAGGGCAATGATGTTCTTGACGATGCCGCCGATTTCGACGCCGACCACGTCCGCCGTCGTGTACGGCCGGAAGTAGGGTGCCGTGCAGCTGCGAGCCACCCAGCCGGCCGTGGCGGCGTCGGAGCAGGCGACAACCGAGGCTGTCGGCTCCTCGCGGGCGATCTCCATGGCCAGGTTGGGGCCGGAAACCACGGCAACGCGCTCGGCGGGGAGCGCCAGCTCCTCGCAGATCACTTCGCTCATCCGGGCATCGGAGTGCAGTTCCAGGCCCTTCATCAGGGACACGACGAGGGCGTCGTGCCCGATCAGGTGTTTCCACTCGCGCAGCTGGGGCCGCAGCGTCTGTGCGGGGACGGCCAGGACCACCAGGTCGGCGCCGTCGAGGACCTCGGTGACGTCGGTGGAGGCGGTGATGCTGGCGGGCAGCGCGATGCCTTTGAGGTATTGCTCGTTGCGGTGCTCGGTGTTGATCTGGTCCACGACGGCGGCGCGGCGTCCCCAGATCCGGATACTGCGGTCGACGCCGGAGGCGGTGGCCGCGTCGGCGAGGATTTTTGCGAACGTGGTCCCCCATGAGCCGGCGCCGAGCACGGCGACGCGCAGGGCCGAGCCGGCGGAATCCGTGCCGCGGGGCTCAGCCGTCACTGGACACCGTCCGTGGCGGTGCCACTGTCTGCGGCGGTGCCGGGGTTCGAGGCGGTGCCGGGGTTGCCGCCGCGTTCGACGAAGCGCCCGTGGGTGGACTGGTTGTGCGCCGAGGGGTCCCAGCGCACCAGTGGCGGCTGTCCGCCGCGCAGGCTGGCCAGCAGTTCGGAGATGGCGTCCATGATCACGTTCGTCGCCTCGGTCAGCGTCGCCTTGTCCAGCGGCCGGCCGGCGAACGCGCTCAGGTCCACCGGGTCGCCTACGAGCACCCGGGACGTTTTCCGAGGGAAGACGTGGAACCGCTTGGCGTAGCGCGGGAAGACCTCATGCGCCCCCCAGTGCGCCATCGGGACAACCGGGATGCCGCTTTCCAGCGCCATCCTCGCTGCGCCGGTGTGGCCCTTCATCGGCCACAGCTCGGGGTCGCGGGTCAGCGTTCCCTCGGGATAGATGATGATGGCGCCGCCCTCATCCACCACTTCCCTGGCGACCTGCAACGAGCGGTTGGCGCCCGCCGTCGAGCGTTCCACCGGGACCTGCTTGGTGTTGCGCAACACCGAGCCCAGCACGGGGACCTTGAAGAGGCTGCCCTTGGCGAGGAAGTGCGGCATCCGCTTCTGGTTGTAGAGCATGTGCCCGATCACCAAGGGATCAATCTCGGTGCAGTGGTTGGGCACGGCAATGAACCCGCCGGCAGGGAGTTTTTCCAGTCCCTCCCACTTCTTGTTCATCAGCAGGTTCATGACTGGCCGGACGATCCCGGCCACAATGACAAAGGTGATGTGGCTCTTGGCCGTTTCCTTCACTTCGTCCCTCTACCGGGCCGAGGTGATGTCGAAATCGGCACCCAGGCCGGCGAGCTTCTCGGTGAAGCGCTCGTAGCCGCGGTTGATGATGTCGATGCCGGTGACCCGGGACGTACCGGTGGCCGCCAGGGCGGCGATGAGGTGGCTGAAGCCGCCGCGCAGGTCCGGCACGTCAATGTCGGTCCCCTTGAGCTGCGTCGGGCCGGAGATGACGGCCGAGTGCAGGAAGTTCCGCTGGCCGAAGCGGCACGGAACGCTGCCGAGGCACTCGCGGTGGACCTGGATGTTGGCGCCCATCCGGACCAGGGCATCGGTGAAGCCGAAGCGGTTTTCGTAGACGGTCTCGTGCACGATCGAGACACCCTCCGCCTGGGTCAGGGCAACGATGAGCGGCTGCTGCCAGTCGGTCATGAAGCCGGGGTGCACGTCGGTTTCGAGCACCAGCGGGCTGAGCTTGCCGCCGGGGTGGTAGAAGCGGATGCCGTCGTCGCCGATGTCCATGCCGCCGCCCACCTTGCGGTAGGTGTTCAGGAACGTCATCATGTCGCGCTGCGTGGCGCCCTCGACGAAGATGTCGCCGCGGGTCACCAGCGCTGCGGAGGCCCAGGACGCGGATTCGTTGCGGTCGGACAGGGCCCGGTGGTTATAGCCTCCCAGATCCTGGACGCCCTCGATCCGGATGGTGCGGTCGGTCTGGACGCTGATGATCGCGCCCATCTTCTGCAACACGGCGATGAGGTCGACGATCTCGGGTTCGGTGGCTGCGCCGGACAGTTCGGTGATGCCCTCGGCGCGGGTGGCGCTGAGCAGGACCTGCTCGGTTGCCCCGACAGACGGGTAGGGCAGCGCGATCTTGGCGCCCTTGAGCCCGTTGGGGGCGGAAATGTGGATGCCGCCAGGGCGCTTCTCGACGACGGCGCCGAACTGGCGCAGCACGTTCAGGTGGTAGTCGATCGGGCGGTCGCCGATCTTGCAGCCGCCGAGGTCCGGGATGAACGCCTCGCCGATGGCGTGGATCAGGGGTCCGCAGAGCAGGATCGGGATGCGCGAGTCACCGGCGTGTGCGTCGATGGCCGTGTGCGAGGCCGTCTTGGCATTGGTCGGATCCAGCGTGAGGTCCCCGGTGACGGGGTCCTTGTCCACTGTGACGCCGTGGAGCTGGAGCAGGCTGGTGACAACCTCAACGTCCTTGATTTCGGGGACGTTGCGCAACACGGACGGCTCATTGCCCAGCAGGGCAGCAACCATCGCCTTGGGGACAAGATTCTTGGCCCCGCGGACGGTGACGCGGCCGGTCAGCGGGACGCCTCCGCGGATTGTCAGAACACTACTCATTTACCAGTTTCCTCACGACTACTCGCCCCCAAATCCTTACAAAGGCTCCAGCTAAGCATAGGAGCTAGCGTTACCGATCTGAAATACGGCGCGGTGCGGGGCCTTGTGAAACGTCCGTTCCCCGAAGCTCAGTTCGCCGTCGTGCCGCCGTTCAGCCTCGCCACCGCGGTCGACAACGCGGTGGCGAAGGCGCACCACGCGGCATAAGGGGCTAGGGCCGTCCCGGCACGGCGGTTGAGTTTGTAGGTACGCCGCACCAGATCTGCGCTGCTCGCAGTCAGCACGGCGCATTCGGCCGCGGCCACCCACGGCCGGCGGGCGCGCCAGAAGAGCCAGCTCCACGACGCATTGAGCACGAGGTTCGCTGCCAAGGCGGCCCGATAGGCGGCCAATTCCTGCTGCCTCGTTGTGCCGCCGGCGTCTGCCCCCGCGCCGCTGTCCAGCGCGACGGCGGAGCTCACGGCCAGGTCCGCGTACAGCGCGGTCCAGACCACGGGAAATGCGATGGCAGGCGGCTGCCATTCGGGTTTGCGCAGCCCCCGGTACCATCCGCCGTCGGGATCGGTGGCCACTCCCCCGGCCGCCGCTGTAGCTGCCGTCGCAGCCGCTGTCCATGCCACGGTGCTGATTTTCATAACTGCTCCTCTGGCTGCCGGTGGTCGCCCTTCCGGGACGACCAAAACGCTGACTACATCCTCGCAAGCCGACCGCTGCAATGGAATGCCCATCCGGGCCCACCGCGTGCCCGATGCATTCCAATGCGGTGGAGCGGCCCCGCGGGGCTATTAATGTCATAGCCCTGCGGGAGACTTGAATCATGGACGGCATGCAAGGGCCCGACGTGGCTCTAACGGCAAGCGTGACGGTCGCGGACCTTGCGCGAATTGTGGCCGACCTCCCGGCTCCGGCCAGTGCCGCAGCGCTCATCGACGAAACACGCGAGCTGGAGGACCTAAAGTCAGCCCTGGCCGCCCGCCAGGCCCGCTTGTCCGTCACGTTCGATTTGCTCCAGCGCCGCGAACAAGCCGCCGCCGGTCTGCCGGCCGACCAGTTGGGGTCCGGCGTTGCGGCTCAGATCGCCCTCGCCCGGCGCGAATCCCCCGCCCGCGGCGGCCGGCTCCTCGGCCTCGCCCGGGCCCTTGTCACCGAAATGCCGCACACCCTCGCCGCCCTCGAAACCGGGCAGCTCAACGAATGGCGCGCCACCCTCCTGGTCCGTGAAACCGCCTGCCTGCCCGCGGCCGACCGGACCGCCGTCGACGAGGAACTCGCCCCCGACACCGGAGCCTTCGACGGCGCCGGCGACCGGGCCATCACCGCCGCGGCCCGCGCCGCCGCCTACCGGCGCGACCCCCGCTCCGCCACCCAACGCGCCGCACACGCCGAGACCGAACGCCACGTCAGCCTCCGCCCCGCACCGGACACCATGTGCTACCTCACCGCCCTGCTCCCCGTCGCCCAGGGGGTCGCCGTCCACGCCGCACTCACCCGGGCCGCGGACGCTGCACGCTCCGACGGCGACACCCGCTCCCGCGGCCAGCTCATGGCCGACACACTGCTCGAACGCACCACCGGCAAGGCAGGCGGGATCAGCGGCATCGAAATCCAACTCGTCATGACCGACCGCACCCCCCTCCAAGGCGACAGCGAACCCGCCCGGCTCCCCGGCTACGGCATCGTCCCCGCCGGGTGGGCCCGGGCCCTGCTCCAGAACGCACGCACCGCCGCCGCGGGCGGCTCCGGCGACGAACAGGTCTTTTCGACCTGGCTCCGCCGGCTCTACACCGCCCCCGCCACCGGCGACCTCGTCGCCATGGACTCCCGCGCCCGGCTCTTCCCGCCCGGACACCGCCGCTTCATCCAGGCCCGGGACCACACCTGCCGCACCCCCTACTGCGACGCCCCCATCCGCCACCTGGACCACATCATCCCCTGGCACAACGGCGGCACCACCAACCTCGGCAACGGCGCCGGACTCTGCGAAGCCTGCAACCACACCAAAGAAACCCCCGGCTGGAACGCCCAACCCCGCCCCGGACCCCGACACACCCTCCAACTCACAACCCCAACCGGCCACAACTACCACTCCACCGCCCCGCCACTACCGGGAACGGCATTGCTGGCGGCGGTCTCCCGACTCTCGACTTGTCCCGCTGCATAGTCGAGTCGAATGGCTCCGCCACCGGCCGCCGTCTAAACAAAGAGTGCCGCCGTCGAGCCTTTCGACTCGATGGCGGCACTCTGGTACCTGCAGGCGGGGCTAGGAGAGCTTGGCCGGCAGGGTCGTGGGCTTGAAGGCGGGCCGGGTGGCCTCGTACGCCGTGATGTCTTCCTCATGCTGGAGGGTCAGACCAATATCGTCCAGGCCTTCCAGCAGGCGCCAGCGCGTGTAGTCGTCAATCTCGAACGGCGCGACGACGTTGCCACATTCGACCGTCTTGGAGACGAGGTCCACCTTGACCTCGGTGCCCGGGGCGTTTTCCAGCACCTTCCAAATGAGTTCAATGTCGTCCTGGGCCAGCTCGGCGGCCAGCAGGCCCTGCTTGCCCGAGTTACCCCGGAAGATGTCCGCGAAACGGGAGGACAGCACGGCCTTGAAGCCGTAGTCCTTCAACGCCCAGACGGCGTGCTCGCGGGAGGATCCGGTGCCGAAGTCCGGTCCGGCGACCAGTACCGAGCCGGCGCTGAACGGGTCCTGGTTCAGGATGAAGGCCGGGTCCTTGCGCCAGGCCGAGAAGAGCGCGTCCTCGAAGCCGGTCCGGGTGATGCGCTTGAGATAGACGGCCGGGATGATCTGGTCGGTGTCGACGTTGCTCTGGCGCAGCGGGACGCCGATGCCGGTGTGGGTGGTGAACTTTTCCATGGCGGATCCTTCGTTGGCTGTGGGGACCGGTGCGGGCGGACGCTATGCGGCGCCGGCGCGGTGGCCGGCGGACGCGGGCTCGGATTCCAGGTCCGACGGGGAACTCAGTGTGCCGCGCACGGCCGTCGCCGCTGCCACAACGGGCGAGACGAGGTGCGTGCGGCCGCCCTTGCCCTGCCGGCCCTCGAAGTTTCGGTTGGACGTAGAGGCGCAGCGTTCCCCCACCTCCAGCTGGTCCGGGTTCATGCCCAGGCACATCGAGCAGCCTGCGAACCGCCATTCGGCGCCGAAGTCGGTGAAGACCTTGTCCAGGCCCTCGGCCTCGGCCTCCAGCCGGACCCGAGCGGATCCGGGCACCACCAGCATCCGGATGTTGGGGTCCTTGGTGCGGCCGCGGATGATGTCCGCGGCGGCCCGGAGGTCCTCCATCCGGGAGTTGGTGCAGGAGCCCAGGAACACCGTGTCGACGCGGATGTCCTTCATCGGCGTGCCGGGCTCGAGGCCCATGTACTGCAGCGCGCGTTCCGCGGCGGCCTTGGCGTTTTCGTCGCCGAAGTCCGCGGGGGAAGGCACTTTCGCCGACAGGGACACGCCCTGGCCCGGGTTGGTCCCCCATGTCACGAAGGGTTCCAGGGTGTCTGCGTCGAGGTCCACCTCGGCGTCGAAAACAGCGCCGTCGTCGGTGCGGAGGGTGTTCCAGTACTCGACGGCGGCGTCCCAGTCCGCGCCCTGGGGTGCGTGCGGGCGGCCGTGCATGTAGTCATAGGTGGTCTGGTCGGGGGCGACCAGGCCGGCCCGGGCGCCGGCCTCGATGGACATGTTGCAGATCGTCATCCGGGCTTCCATGGACAGCGCCCTGATGGCGGAGCCGCGGTACTCGAGGACGTAGCCCTGGCCGCCGCCGGTGCCGATCTTGGCGATCACGGCCAGGATGATGTCCTTGGCCGACACACCGGGGCGCAACGTGCCCTCGACGTTGATCGCCATGGTCTTGAAGGGCTTGAGCGAAAGCGTCTGGGTGGCCATGACGTGCTCCACCTCGGAGGTGCCGATGCCCATCGCGAGCGCGCCGAAGGCGCCGTGCGTGGAGGTGTGCGAGTCGCCGCAGACCACGGTCATGCCCGGCTGGGTGAGGCCCAGCTGCGGACCGACCACGTGCACGATCCCCTGCTCGGCGTCGCCAAGGGAGTGCAGGCGGACGCCGAACTCCTTGCAGTTGTTGCGCAGGGTTTCGATCTGGGTCCGGCTGGTGAGGTCCGCGATTGGCTTGTCGATGGCCAGCGTGGGAGTGTTGTGGTCCTCCGTAGCGATGGTGAGGTCCGGCCGGCGCAGCTTGCGGCCGGCAAGCCGCAGGCCCTCGAAAGCCTGCGGGGAGGTCACCTCGTGCACCAGGTGGAGGTCAATGAAGAGGAGGTCAGGCTGGGCGTTGGCGCCGTCGCCGTCCCCCTTACGCACCACATGTGCGTCCCAGACTTTCTCGGCCAATGTCTTTGCCACGGCCTGCTCCCTTCACTGCTTCTTCGAGGCGTTTCTAACTTCGCTGCCGCGTTTGGTCCCGGTCTCGCGGGTTGATGCTCTCCACTGAATCAGCACAACCGTCGAATGTGCCAGCGCAATGATTTGCATCTCAGATATTGAGACGGCAATATCATTACATGGACAATTCTAGTGGCGTCGGTGTCATCGATAAAGCGGCCCATGTGCTTGACGCACTCGAGGCCGGACCCACCACACTGGCGCAGCTTGTAGCCGCGACCGGGCTGGCACGCCCCACGGTGCACCGCCTCGCGCTGGCGCTCGTCCACCACCGCCTCGTCAGCCGCGACATCCAGGGCCGCTTCGTACTTGGGAGCCGGCTGGTGGAACTCGCCTCGGCTGCGGGTGAGGACCGGCTCATCGCCACCGCCGGGCCCGTCCTGATGCAGCTGCGCGACGCCACCGGCGAAAGTGCCCAGATCTTCCGCCGCCAGGGCGACTGGCGCGTCTGCGTGGCATCCGCCGAACGTCCCATCGGTCTCCGTGACACTATCCCGGTCGGCACCCAGCTCTCCATGAAGGCCGGCTCCGCAGCCCAGGTGCTGCTGGCCTGGGAGGACCACGACCGCCTGTTGGAGGGCCTCCAGGCCGCCCGCTTCACGCCCACCGTCCTGGCCGGGGTACGACGCCGGGGCTGGGCCCAGAGCCTTGGCGAGCGCGAGCCCGGGGTCGCCTCCGTATCGGCGCCCGTCCGCGGGCCCTCCGGCCGGGTGATCGCCGCCGTCTCCATCTCCGGCCCGATCGAGCGCCTGACCCGCCAGCCCGGCCGCCTCCACGCCGAGGTGGTCTGCAATGCCGCGCGCGTGCTGACCGAGGCGTTGCGCAAGACCAACGACTGACCCGGGCGTTCGGCTGCGGCGCTAGGCTGTGGCCATGAACAGCTATGCGGTCTTCCTTCGCGGCGTCAACGTGGGCGGCATCAACATCAAGATGGCCGAACTCAAGGCGGCCCTGAAGTCACGCCCCTTCTCGGCCGTGGCAACACTCCTGGCCAGCGGCAACGTGGTGCTCTCAAGCGAACTGCCGGCCGCCAGGGTGAAAACCGAGTTCGAAGCCTGCCTGCGGGAAACCTTCGGCTATGACGCCTGGGTGGTGGTGCTGACCGCCGCCCAAGTGGCGGCACTGGTCGAGGCCTGCCCCTACCCCGCGGACGACAAGGCCACCCACAGTTACATCACGCTGTCCTCGGATCCGGACATCCTTTCCGAACTGTACGACGCCGGCAGGGCCCTGGACGGGGTGGAACTGACACGGTTGGGCCCGGAAGCCGTGGCCTGGCTGGCCCCCGCCGGCGGCACCCTCGACAGCCCGTTCAGCAAGCTCTCCGCCAAGGCCCGCTACAAGGCCAGCACCACCACCCGGAACCTGCGGACCATGGTCAAGGTCCGCGATGCTGCAAAGCGGCCGGAAGCAGGTTAGGCGGCGGCGCCGGGAACTTCAGCCCGCGGCTGACTTCAGTGCGGCGTTGAAAGACCGGAGACGGCTGACCTCCAGTTCCACCGGGTCGACCACGAGCCCCTGCGCGATGGCTGCGACAGAGGCGCGCAGCCGCCTGCGGGCCGCCGCCGCGCGGGCACGCGCCGCGGCGCCGGCAATGAATCTGGCCGCGAGGGCCAGCACGATTCCCAGCAGCACTCCCCCGGCCACCAGGACAGTCGGCACCGGCCAGCCCTGCACCCGCGGAGCCTCCGGCACCGGCAGCTGGAAGTACGCCAGGACCGCCAGCACTCCGAGCCACCCGAGGCCCCCGAGCGCGGTGAGCAGGCCCAGCCACTGGATAACGTTGAAGCCCGTCCACCACCACGAGCCGCGCCCGGCCTTGAGATCCGTACCGGCAATGGCTTGGTCCAGGGCGTCGGGGAGCTGCTCCCGGCCCTCCCGGGCGGCGCCGCGGATGACCGCGCGCCAGGGTCCGGGCGCGCCGTCGGACGCGGCGTCGGCAAACTGCCGCACCGCCGCGTCGGTGCGGGCCCTTTCCGGGGCCCCCGCGGGCGGCAGCGAGGTCCGGTTCAGCTCCGGCCGCTCCCCCTCCCGGCGCAGGTTCAGCCGCCGCAGTGGGTCGGGCCGGAACCGGACCAGCCAGCGTGTGACGGGCCAGCCGGTGCGGCGGGTGGCCTCCTGCCGGTAGGAGCGCGCGACGGCGTCGACCACCAGCGGAACGTTCGCCGCCGCAGCCAGCTCGCCAGCCAGCCGGTCCCGGGTGTCCGCCTTGACGCCGGCGGCCTCGCCCTCGCCCGACGCCTCGGCGAGCCGTCGCGCCGCCCGGTCCACATCCGCCGCGAGCCGCTGCGAGAGCGCCAGCCGCTGCATGGCCACCTGCCGGATGGCGGCACGGACCTTGTCCACACCGGTGCCCACGACCGCGGAGGCGCCCAGCACCTGGACTTTGCCCAGCCCGTCCCGCGCCAGGATGGCCTTGAGCGATTCCAGCACCGGGCGGATCTCGTGCTCGGGCAGCCGGTCCACCTGGTTGAGCACCACGAGTGTCACGGCCGAGTGCGAGGCGAGCGGGGCCAGGAAATCATTGTGCACCGCGGCATCGGCGTATTTCTGCGGGTCCAGGACCCAGACCAGCACGTCCACGAGCCCCACCATCCGCTGCACGATCTCCCGGTTTTCCGCGCGCGTCGAGTCGAAATCGGGCAGGTCGAGCAGGATCAGCCCGGTCGTCTCGTCGGCGAACCCGGGCACGGCGGCGGCGTGGTGCCTGCTGCGGACTCCGAGCCAGTCCAGCAGCGCGTCACTGCCCTCGGCGCCCCAGATACCGGCGAGCGGTTCGGAGGTCGTCGGGCGCCGCGCCGCCGCGGTCGCGATTTCGACCCCGCTGACGGCGTTGAAGAGCGACGACTTGCCGCTTCCAGTCGCGCCGAAGAACCCCACCACGGTGTGGTCGGCCGAGAGGGAGCGGCGGGAACTTGCCCGCTCCAGGACGAGGAGCACCTCGTCCAGGGTTTCCTCGGGCAACGCGCCCGCAGCCAGCTGCCGGGCCTCGTCCAGGGCCTCAAGCCGGCGGTGCAGCTGTGAGGCCTCCCGGGCGGCGCCGTGCCGGTTCATGCCGCGGCCGCCAGCCGGCCGAGGGCCTCGGCCTGCCCGGCGAGGGCGGCCGGCGAAACCCCGTCGGATGCCTCCAACCGGTCCAGGAAGCGCCGGCTTTCCGCCCGCAGAAGCCGCTGGCAGCGGGCCTGCAGGTCATCCCGCGCAGTCTTGGCCAGTCGACGCACGGCGTCCTCGCCGAAGACAGCCTCGAGCACGCGCTGGCCGACGACGGCGGTGCCGCCGGCCACGCCGATCTCGAGGCCGGTCAGGCCGGCGGTCATCGAGAAGACGACAATCATCAGCGCCGCGCCCAGGCCGTTGATGCCGAAGGAGAGCCAGCGTGCCTGGCTGCGCTTGCCCTGGCCTTCGGTCCGGATCAGCTCCATCAGGCTGCCCTGCCACGCCCGGATCTCGGCCGCGACGGAGTCGGCGAAGCCCACACTGGTGCCCGAGAGGTCGTCGGTGCCGAGCAGCTGCCGCCCGGCCGGGTCCGACCGCCAGCGCTGGTCCGCCTCTTCGGCGGCGTTGGCGGCCTCATCGAGGATGACCGCCTGCAGACCGGTCTCGATCGCCGTCTCCACCCGCACCGCCGGGGTGGGTTCGCCGCGGAAGAAGGCGCCCATCCGGTCCCGCAGCCGGCCGATGTTCTGCTCCATGACACGGAAGAACTCACCCGTGCCCACAAAATCCTGCCAGCGGGCCAAGACCTCGCCACGGAGCAGGGCGCCGTCCCGGGTGGCGTCGAGGATCCTGCCGACGGCCTGCTCGTAAGCGCCGCTGGCGTCCCTGCCTAGCAGCTCGGCCGCACGGGACTGGGCCAGGACAGCCTCCGCGACGGCCCCAACGCGCCCGCCCAGCGCCTTGACCGTGCCGTTCAGGGTCCGGCGGGCAATCGCCGCACGGCCGGCGCCATCGGCGGCGAGGTCCTGGAGCCACTGGCGCAGCGGGGCCACGGCGTCGTCGGGCAGCATGCCCATCGCATCCAGCGCCACCTCGGGAACCACAAAGAGCCGGGCAGAGCCCAGGCCCTCGCGGCCGAGCATGGAGCGCAGGTCGGCGCTCACTTCGGCTTCAGCGGCCCCCGGAACGCGGTCAAGTACCACGGCCACCATGATGTCGCGGGAGGCGGCGTCCAGCAGCAGGCGCCAGGGTACGGCGTCGGCGTAGCGGTTGGCGGTGGTGACGAACACCCACAAGTCTGCGGCGGCCAGCAGTTGTCCCGCGAGCCTGCGGTTGTCATCCGAGATGGAGTCGACGTCGGGGGCATCCAGCAGCGCGATGCCCGGAGGCACGGCCGGGTCGGCGGCGAGTACGAGCGAGGTGATGGCGCCAGCGTCAGGGGTGGGGCCGGCTTGGTTGGCGGGCAGTGGCACGTCGACCACGGTTCCGCGGATCCGGCTCAGGCTCGGCAGCACCCGCTGGTCCTCGAACCAGGCGGCATCGCGGGGGTGGTGTAGCAGGATGGGTTGCCGGGTGGTGGGCCGGATGGCGCCGGCCCGGGTAACGGCGTGCCCCACGAGCCCGTTGACCAAGGTGGACTTGCCCGCCCCGGTGGACCCGCCGACGACGGCCAGCAGCGGGGCGTCAAGGCTGCGGTAACGGGGCAGGATGTAGTCATCCAGCTGGGCCAGGGCCCGGCGGATGTCGAGCCGGGCAGCGTCGGCGCCGGGCAGGGCCAGTGGGAGCGACACCGCGGACAGCTCCCGCCGCACCGCCTCGAGCAGTTCGACGGCGGCGCCCTGGCGTGCGGCTTGTGACTGTTGGCCGGTGGGGCCGGCGCTTTGCATGGAGCTCACAGCATCATCATGCCAGTTGGACCGGCCGGTACCGGAGCGCTCAGGGCCGCAGTGTTCGCACCTGCGGACAACGAAAAACGGCCCCGGGCTGATGCCCGGGACCGTTTTGATGGTGACCCCAGCGGGATTCGAACCCGCGTTACCGCCGTGAGAGGGCAGCGTACTAGGCCGCTATACGATGGGGCCCTGTACTTCCAGCTTGCACTTCCGAACAGCATTTCTGCCGTTCAAGCCAAGTCAGTATTTCATAGACTCGGCATGTGTTCCAAATCGGCGCGGCCGCTTCGGAACCCCTGATTCGCCGCGGAACTCCGCGGTTTTTTCAGAGCTGGGATACCAGGACTCGAACCTAGAATGACGGTACCAGAAACCGTAGTGTTGCCAATTACACCATATCCCAATGGAACTTTCGGGCCGGTTTCGCAGGTCCAAACCCGCGCTCCCAGCGCCTCAGCACGAGTAATTACTTTACCCGAGACTCTCCTCCGGCACAAATCGGGCCTCCCGCTGGCCCCACCGGCCCCGCAGTTCCTCGCCGGCCGGCACTTTTCGGGGTCAATCCGCCAAAACCCTTGCCAATCCGGCCCCGCTAAGTTTACGCTCGGTAAGTTACCAATGAGTAACAACTCCTCCCACACCCAGTTGAGGGCGGAGCAACGTTCAATTCCGAATGTTAGCTGCATCACATATTGGGGGGGCCGGTAGCAGAGCCGTTGCCGGCGAGATCGTCGAGAGGAACAACCTGTGTCACAGAGTCGTGCCGCCACCGCCCCGATCCGCACCCGTGCGCAACAGATCGCCATCGCCATCCTGGCCCTGCTGCTGATTGCGCTGCTGGGGTTCTACACCCTGGTTACCGGAAGGATCACAGACGGATCAGCGAAGCTCAACGACGGAGCCGGGCAGGCCGCAACCGGCGCCCAGCAACTGAAGGACGGCGCAGGCAAGCTCGCCACCGGCGCAGGACAGGCCGACACGGGCGCGGGCAAGCTTTCGGAAGGTGCCGAGAAGATCCGCGCCGGAATCGCCGGCAAACTCGCCCCGGGCGCGGACCGGCTCCAGGAAGGCGCCAGCGCGCTGGCCGCGGGTGCCGTCAAGATCGAGGCGGACGTCAACAACAAGCTGGCCCCCGGCGTGTACAAGGTCGACGACGGCGCGCAGAAGCTTGCCGCGGGGGCCGTTCAGCTCTCCGCCGCGCTCACCCCGACTGCCGCGGGCAACGCCGAGAACAACCTGGCCGACGGCGCCACGCAGCTCGACGCGGGGGCCGGGCAGCTGGAGGCTGGTACGACCCAGCTGGCGGCCGGCACCGACCAGCTGAAGGGCTACCGCGGGGCGAACAACGACCCGGCGGCCGGCACCGGAACCGCGGCACTCTCCCAGGCCCTGGAACAGCTTTACGCAGCGGCCAACGATCCACTCCAGGGGGCCGTGCCGCTGGCCGTGATCAAGGACAAGATCGCGAAGATCCTCGCCGGTGCCCAGCGGCTGGATGCCGGGGCGTCCCAGCTCCAGGCCGGCGCGGCCAAGCTCAACGCCGGAGCCGGCCAGCTCCACGCTGGCACCGGCAAGCTCACGGCCGGGTTCGCCACCCTGGCGGGCAAGCTCAACAGCCGCGATCCCAACAGCCCGGGCGTGGTCATGGGCACCGCGCTGCTGGCTGACGGCACCGCCAAGATCCGGGTCGGCATGGACGGCGTTCCGGGCGACCCCGAACACCCCGGCCTGCTCAAGGCCACGGCCAAGATGACCGATGGCAGCTCGCGCCTCGCCGACGGCACGCTGGCCTTGAACGCCGGCATCAAGGGCGACCCCGCTGATCCGGCCAACCCGGGACTGCTGAACGGTTCCACGGCTCTGGCATCCGGCGCAACGCAGCTCTCGGAGGGCAACACCAAACTGGCCTCCGGCTCATCGCAGCTGTCCGCCGGCGCCGACAAACTGGCCGACGGCAACGCCAAGATTGCCGCAGGCACCGGCACGCTGTACTCCAGCGCCGCGGCTGTCTCGCCGTCGAACATGATCAAGGCCGACGTCGCGGTGGCCCTGGGCCTCGTGGCACTCCTTGCCCTCGGCGCCGTCGGAGGGTACCTGGCCCTGCGGAACCGCCGGCTGGCAGCGAAGACGGCCTAGCCAACAACAAGCACCATACGAAGAGGCCCTGCCGGAGTTTTCCTCCGGCAGGGCCTCTTCTTATGGATTGGAGCCGAGCCGCTCCGGCGTTAGGCCAGCAGTTCCAGCAGCGAGGAGACCTCGCGGCCGGCGAAGCCCGGGGCCGGTTCGCCGTTGCGGTTCAGCCAGATGCCCAGCAGTCCGGCCGCCGTCGCCCCCTCCGCGTCGAGCAGGCGGTTGTCCCCCACGTACAGTGTTTCGCCCGGGCCGATGCCCAGCCGGCGCACGCCTTCGAGGTAGATCGCGGGATCCGGTTTGGGCACGCCGATCGTGTCCGTGCCGACCAGGACGCCGATGCGGCGCAGGCCTGCGGCGTCGAGCTTCACCCGCTGGTAGTCGTGCACGTTGTTGCTGACCGCGCCGTACGGGACGCCGGCGGCGTCGAGGGCGTCCAGCAGCGGTGCCACGTCGTCGAAGGCCCGGATGTAGCTGTGCTGGAGGCTGGCGTACGAGCTTACCCAGTGGTGGGCTTGCTCGCCCTCCTCGAGTTCTACGCCGAAGTGCCCCAGCGCGGCCCGGCCGCGCAGCAGCCGTTGTTCGTTGAAAGTCAGTTCGCCGGCCAGGTAGCGGTCGTAGTAATGGGTCGTCTCGCGGGTGAAGATCCGCCCGAACCGCTCCCAGCCGGCCTCGTCGAGGCCGGGCAGAAGGTGCTCGCTGACGCCGCGCAGCGCCGACGTCATCGCGAACTCAAGGTCCACGAGGGTGTCGTCGATATCGAAGAGCACCCCTCGGATGCCGCCGAGTCCGGCAGCAAGGACCCCGCTGCCGGTGCCGGCCCCGCTGTTCATCAGCCGCGGAAGGCGCGCAGGCGGGCCAGGGACGAATCCTTGCCCAGGATGACCATGGACTCGAACAGCGGCGGGGAGATCCGGCGCCCGGAGATGGCCGTCCGCACAGGCCCGAAGGCGAGGCGCGGCTTCACGCCGAGGCCTTCGACGAGTGCCTCCTTGAGGGCGGCCTGGATGTTGTCCGCGGTCCACTCGGCGACGGGCTCGAGGGCCGCCAGCGCGGCGTCGAGAACCTCGGTCAGGTTCTCCGGCAGGCCCTTGCGGGCGTCATCGGCGACGTCGATCGCGTCGTCGGCCTTGAACAGGAAGGCGAGCATCTCCGGGGCTTCGCCGAGCAGCGAGATCCGCTCCTGGATCAGCGGCGCCGCCTCGGCGAGGATCTCCTCGTCACGGGCAGTCAACTGTTCCCCGACGAGGCCGGCGGCCTGCAGGTAAGGAACCAGGCGCCCGCGGAAGTCCTCCGGGGCCAGCATGCGGATGTGCGTACCGTTGATCGCTTCGGCCTTCTTGATGTCGAAGCGGGCCGGGTTGGCCAGCACGTCGTTGACGTCGAAGTTCTCGATCAGCTGATCCACGGTGAAGATGTCCTCGTCGGCGGAAAGGCTCCAGCCGAGCAGGGACAGGTAGTTCAGCAGGCCTTCGGGGATGAAGCCGCGGTCCCGGAGCAGGAAGAGGTTGGACTGGGGGTCACGCTTGGAGAGCTTCTTGTTGCCCTCGCCCATGACGTAGGGCAGGTGGCCGAACAGCGGCAGGTAGCTGGCGACGCCGATGTCCATGAGCGCGCGGATCAGCACCACCTGGCGGGGCGTGGAGGACAGCAGGTCCTCGCCGCGCAGCACGTGGGTGATGCCCATCAGCGCGTCGTCGACCGGGTTGACCAGGGTGTAGAGCGGGGAGCCGTCGGCGCGGACGATCACGTAGTCGGGGATGCTGCCGGCTTTGAAGGTGATCTCGCCGCGGACCAGGTCGGTGAAGGTGACGTCCTCGTCCGGCATCCGCACGCGCAGTACGGGCTGGCGGCCCTCGGCCTTGAACGCGGCGAGCTGTTCCTCAGTGAGGTCGCGGTCGAAGTTGTCGTAGCCGAGCTTGGGGTCGCGGCCGGCGGCGCGGTGGCGGGCCTCGACCTCCTCCGGCGAGGAGTAGCACTCGTACGCGTAGCCCGCCTCCATGAGCTTGGCCACGACGTCCTTGTAGAGTTCCAGGCGCTGCGACTGGCGGTACGGCTCGTGCGGGCCGCCCACTTCGACGCCTTCTTCCCAGCTGATGCCGAGCCACTTGAGGGCTTCCAGCAGCTGCTGGTAGCTCTCTTCCGAGTCACGCGCCGCGTCGGTGTCCTCGATGCGGAACACGAACGTGCCGTTGGTGTGCTTGGCGTGCGCCCAGTTGAAGAGGGCCGTGCGGATCAGGCCGACATGCGGGGTGCCGGTGGGTGACGGGCAGAAACGGACCCGGACCGGGGTTTCGGCGGTGACTTCACGGGTGGCTTCACGGGTCATTTCCGTGGTGGCAGTGCTGGAGACGGCGTCGGGCGCGGTGGGAGTAGTCATAGTGGTACCAACTTTACCGCCTGCCCGGCGCCGGATTCCGCTACAAAACCGGACAGCCGCACCGTGGATCCACGGTGCGGCTGTCCGAAATCGACGCGGTTTCTTCCGGCGCAGTGTAGTTAGCGGCGGACCACCGGGTTGGAGAGGCGTCCGATGCCCTCGATCTCGACCTCGAAGCGGTCACCGGCCTGGACCAGGCCGACGCCGGCCGGGGTGCCGGTCATGATGACGTCGCCCGGCAGCAGGGTGAACGCGTGCGAGACGATGGAAACCAGCTCGCGCACGCCGCGGATCATCTGGCTCGTGCTGCCGTCCTGCCGGAGTTCGCCGTTGAGACGGCCCTGGATCTGCAGGTCCTCGGTGTCCAGCTCGGTCTCGATCCACGGGCCCAGCGGCGCCGAGGTGTCGAAGCCCTTGGCCCGCGCCCACTGCAGGTCCGTCTTCTGGACATCCCGGGCGGTGAGGTCGTTGCCGCAGGTGTAGCCGAAGACGACATCGTCGACCCGGTCCTCCGGGACGTCCTTGCAGATCCGGCCGATCACGACGCACAACTCGGCTTCGAACGAGACCTCCTCGGAGAACTCCGGCAGGATGATCGGATCGTTGGGCCCAACCACCGAGGTGTTGGGCTTGAGGAACAGCAGCGGCTGCGCCGGCACCTCGTTGCCAAGTTCATGGGCGTGCTCCACGAAGTTGCGGCCGACGCCGATGACCTTGCTGCGCGGGATGATCGGCGCGAGGAGGCGGACATCCTCCAGCTTGTGCTTGACGGCGGTCCGTTCCACACCGTGGAAGAAGGGGTCGCCGTTGATGACAGTGACTTCCTCACTGCCGGGCTGGCCCTCAACAATGCCGTACATGGGATCTGAATCGACTACAAACCGGGCGATACGCATGGTTCCAAGCCTACCGTCCGCGCAGGTACTCCAGCTGCGCGGCGACGGACAGTTCCGCCGCCGGCCGGACCGCCGGGTCGACGGCGGCGTACACGGCATTCGCCACGTCGTGCACACCGGCTTCCGCGCCGAGCTCGGCCAGGGCGGCGCGGATCTGGTCGAGGCGGTCCTGCCGGTGGTCCCGGTAGGCTCGCACAATGTTGTCCAGGGCGGGAAGCATGGGCCCGTGGGCGGGCAGCACCGTGGCCGGGCCCAGGCTCTCCAGCCGGTCCAGCGAGTCGAGGTAATCCCCCAAGGTGCCGTCCGGGTAGTCCAGGACGGTGGTGCCTAGGCCTAAGATCGTGTCGCCGGTGAGGACGGCTCCGTGGGCGCCGTCCGCCGGCAGGTGGAAGCAGACGGAGTCGGAGGTGTGGCCCGGCGTCGCGAGCACCCGGATTTCCACCCCGGCGGCGTGCAGTACCTCGCCATCCCGGAGCGGCTCGGCCCCGTGGCAGTGCGCGGGGTCGGCGGCCCGGACCGGCGCACCCGTGAGGTCCGCAAACCGCGCAGCGGCCGCGGTGTGGTCGGCGTGGCGGTGCGTGATGAGGATCAGTTCGACGGGGCCGTACTGGGCCAGCTCACGCAGATGCTCCTCGTCGAGGGGCCCTGGATCAACGACCACGACCTTGGGCGAGCCGGGGGCGGCCACCACGTAGGAGTTGGTCCCGTGCAGGCTCATCGGGCCAGGGTTCGGCGCCAGGCGGAAACGCGTCAGCTCGGTGCTGCGGACCAGGGCGCGGGAATCGTCGGGAATCACTCTTCCATCTTCCCACCACGCGGCGTTCATAGGAGCAGCAGGACAACAATCACTGCAGGCAGCAGCGCCTCGGCACTTTCGCCCGAAAACGACGACGGCGGCCCGCACCCCGGAGGATGCGGGCCGCCGTCGTCCTCAACGCAGCGGGTCGACGCAGGCTACGCCAGGCGGGTCAGCCAGCCGTGGGTGTCCTCGACGGTGCCGGTCTGGATGCCGAGCAGCTGTGCGCGGATGGCCATGGTGGTCTCCCCCGCCGTGGCGTCCTCGGAACCGATGAATTCGGTGTTGTCCTTCAGCACGCCGATCGGGGTGACCACAGCGGCGGTGCCGCAGGCGAAGACCTCGGCGATGTCGCCGGCGGCGACGCCGTCGCGCCACTCGTCGAGGGTGATCTTTCGTTCGGTCACTTCGCGGCCCATGTCGCGGGCCACCTGGATCACGGAGGAACGGGTGACGCCCTCCAGGATGGTGCCGGACAGCGCCGGGGTGACCAGTGAGCCGTCCTTCATCACGAAGAAGACGTTCATGCCGCCGAGTTCCTCGACGGCATTGTCGTTGAACTGGTCCAGGAACAGCACCTGCTTGCAGCCGTGGGCCTCGGCTTCCTGCTGGGCGATCAGCGAGGCCGCATAGTTGCCGCCGCACTTGGCCGCGCCGGTGCCGCCACGGCCCGCGCGGGCGTATTCGCGGGAAATCCAGATCGATACCGGCTTCAGCTCGCCGCCGAAGTAGTTGCCGGCCGGGGACGCGATGACGCGGAAGGAGACCTCGCGGGCTGCACGGACCCCCAGGAACGCCTCGGTGGCGATCATGAAGGGGCGCAGGTAGAGGGCTTCGCCGTCGCCGGAGGGGACCCAATCCCGGTCCACGGACACGAGTTCGCGGATGGCTGCAAGGAAGTATTCCTCCGGGAGTTCCGGGAGGGCCAGCCGGCGCGCGGACTTGTTCAGGCGCGCAGCGTTGGCCTCGGGCCGGAACGTCCAGATCGAGCCGTCTGCGTGGCGGTAGGCCTTGAGGCCTTCGAAGATTTCCTGGCCGTAGTGCAGGACTGCCGCGGACGGATCCAGCATGATGGGACCGTAGGGTTCAATCCGCGCGTCGTGCCAGCCGCCCTTGCCCTCGGCATCGACACTGTAGTCGACAATCGCGGTGTGGTCGGTGAAATAGTCGCCGAATCCCGGGTTGGCCAGGATGGCTTCACGCTCTTGCGCGGACTTCGGGGTCGCCGAGAGCCGCTGGGTGAATTCGACGCCATGGGCAGTCTGGGTCATGGTTCCTCCACGGTCGGCTGCCTGGTGTGTGAACGTGGTTCATCCTCGGACCACGGCAGCATGTTGGTGATTCGAAAACAAGCTTACGCCCGTTGCCGCAGCCCTCCGGGGCGTTACCGCCGCCGTTCCAGGCGGACGGTCCCTTTCATTCTTCCTAGAGTGCGGCTGCGATGGCGTCGCCGATCGCGGCGGTGCTGCGGAAGCTGCCGTCCCTGCCCTCGACGTCGGCGGCGACAGCAGCCTCGATCTTGCGGGCTGCCGCGGCGTAGCCCAGGTGGTCCAGCAGCAGCGCAGCTGACAGGATTGCCGCGCTCGGGTCGGCTTTCTGCTGGCCGGCAATATCCGGTGCGGAGCCGTGGACCGGCTCGAACATCGACGGCGCGGTGCGGTCCATGTTGATGTTGCCCGAGGCGGCCAGGCCGATGCCGCCGGTGATGGCTGCGGCGAGGTCGGTGAGGATGTCGCCGAAAAGGTTGTCGGTGACGATGACGTCGAAACGCGCCGGATCGGTCACCATGAAGATCGTGGCCGCATCGACGTGCAGGTAGTCGTGGCTGACCTCGGGAAACTCCTGGGCCACCGCTTCCACGGTGCGCTTCCAGAGGTGCCCGGCGAAGACCAGGACGTTGTGCTTGTGCACCAAGGTCAGCTTCTTGCGGGGGCGCTCGTTGGCGCGGCGGAACGCATCCCGCACCACGCGCTCCACGCCGTGGGCGGTGTTCAGCGAAACCTCGGTGGCCACCTCGTGCGGCGTGCCCGCGCGCAGCGTCCCGCCGTTGCCTACGTACGGTCCTTCGGTGCCCTCGCGGACCACGATGAAGTCGACCTCGCCGGGGTTCGCCAGCGGGCTGCCGACGCCGGCGTACAGCTTCGAGGGGCGCAGGTTGACGTAGTGGTCAAGGCTGAAGCGCAGCTTGAGCAGCAATTCGCGTTCGATGATGCCGGAGGGAATGCGGGTGTCATCGGGGGCGGCGCCCACCGCGCCGAACAGGATGGCGTCGCGGGTGCGGAGGTCGGCCAGGGTGTGCTCGGGCAGGGTCTCCCCCGTGGCCAGCCAGTGCGCTGCGCCGAGCTCGTAGTGCGTCTGCTGCAGCACGATACCCTCGGCGGCGGCGGCCTTCTCGAGGACCTTCAGGGCTTCGGCGGTGACCTCAGGGCCGATGCCGTCGCCGGGAATGACTGCCAGATCAATCGTGGATGCGCTCATGATTTCAGCGTAGCCAAGCCATCCGCATGCTGGTCAATCCGTCTCATTATTCGAACACCGCCTTAGCGCGCCGGGACCGGCGACGCGATCACCACCACATTCCTGCCCCACGGGTCCTCCGTGTAGCAACTGATGAGGACCAGCCGGTTGGCAACAGCTTCCCAGACAGCGCTGTCCTTCAGGGTCGCCTTGGTGTAGGTGGTGACCGAATCCACCCGGTAGCTCAGGACTCCGGCGGCGGTGGTCACGGACAACAGGCCACCGGGCGCGGCCTGTGAGCTCAGGTGGTTGAAGGGTGCATCCTGGTCCAGCCAGCTGTGGCCGATGACGTACGTGGTGTTCGCAGAGCCCTGCCCCGGAGTTCCAAAGGGTGCCAGCCAGTAGCCGTCTTTGGTCTCCGGCGGCTCGATGCTCCGGCTGTCCGTAGCGTCGCGGCCAGGCTCCAGCGGGTGCACTTCAACGTCCATGCCGGCGGCCGGGAACGTGATCCGGCGCGGGGCGGAAGCGGCTGGTAGCACTGGCGTTGCCGGTGCGGCCGACTTGGCGGCCGCGGTTGCCCCGGCGGGCAGGACGGCTGTTGCCTTCGCTGGGGTCGTCGCTGCATCCGATGCGGCCGGCCGCCTTTGGGGGGACGACGCCGACGCCGAGGTTCCGTTCTCCTGAGCGGTGGCGGGAGCCCCGGCGTCGGCGATGGTGCTGCCGGTGCCATAAGCGAGCCACGCGGTCAGGATACCCAGCGCACAGAAAGCCAGGATGACGATGTCCCTCGCGCTCAGCAGCAGTCCGCGACTGCCGGCAACCCGGAACCGGGGCGTCGTACGGTGGATGCCCATGGTTTCTCCTGCTGAGAGGTAAGCAACGGATCCTGAAGGAGCGGGGCGGGCACCGCCTGCGCAGCACCCGCCCCGTGAAACGGACTTCCTACCCGGCGGCCCTCCGGGCGCGCTGTCCGCCCCGCCACAGCACTGCGCCGGATCCCGCCGCAAACAGTCCGGTCAGGCCCAGCAGCCAGGCCGGCAGGCCGTCGGGCGTGTGCGAGCGGCCAACAGCGGTCTGGACGTTGAAGCCCACGTTGACCTTGGCCGGCGTGGCAGCGGGCGCCGGCTTGGCAGCGGCCGGGCTCAGGCTGGCTTGGGGGACGGCCGTGACAGCCTTGCCGTCCACCTTGAGCGGTGTCACCGCCGTCGACGGCTGCAGGGGGACGGTCGTTCCCGGCGCGGGATTAGCAGCCGGGTTCGTCCCGGTATCAGCCGGCGGGTTACCCGGCGGGTCCACAGGCGGGTTACCCGGCGGATCGACAGGCGGGTTACCCGGCGGGTCTACAGGCGGGTTACCCGGCGGGTCCACAGGCGGATTACCCGGCGGGTCCACAGGCGGGTTACCCGGCGGGTCCACAGGCGGATTACCCGGCGGGTCCACAGGCGGGTTACCCGGCGGGTCCACAGGCGGGTTACCCGGCGGGTCCACTGGCGGGTTACCCGGCGGGTCGACTGGCGGCACCACCACCGCAACAGCAACGCAGTTGTTGGCCAGCAGGGCAAGGTTTGCCTGTGACAGGTTCTGGCCCTTGGGCATGATGTCACCCGAGTTCTCCGGCACAATGTCCAGAGTGTCATCGGCGTGCGCCTTGAGCGCGTTGAGGTTGATCGTCTCGGCGACAAACGGGTTTCCCGCTGCCTTGGTCGCGTGACAAATGGTGATCTTGTCCGGCGGCGCCGCGTTCGCGGAGACAGCTGCCCCCATTACGCCGAGCCCCACTACCCCCAGCGTGGCAATGGTTCTTTTCATCTTCGGCCCCTCCATCCACTCAGGTGTCAGAGCTGACGTGAGCGCGCGGAGTAACCGTCCTAGAGACCCGGCAAATTGATGTGAGACCTCAAACAGCGAATTTTGAGAAGACAGTTACTCCCCAGCATTTGTCGTCAGTTCGCTTGCCTTTTCAGGCTATTGAGGGGCCGATCGCCAGTCCCGAGTAACTGGTACCCGAGTATCGGTACGCCTCCTACCCCCCTGCCCCGGGCTGTACTCAGTTCGGGAGCCGCTGACCACTTGCCAGTAGCCTGAGGGCCGGGTTAACGGCCGCGAGGCGGCCCCTGGCGGCAATGTTCAGGGAAGAACATTGCCGCCAAGTGCCACCTCGCTGCGGTGGTGCCGGAAACCTCCGGCCCGGCTCAAGCTTCTGCGGGTTCCTCGTACTTGGGGAACACCGGCGAAGGTGCTGGCAGTGCGGTACCGGCCTCAATCGGGGTCTCCAGGGCGGCGAACTCGCGGGACTCCCCCTCGGCCTGGCCCAGGCTGTCGAGGATGGCTCCGGCAGCCGCCGGCATCACCGGCTGCGCCAGGATAGCGACGGTCCGGAGCACCTCAAGGGTCACGTACAGGACCGTGTTCATGCGTTCGACGTCGGTTTTGCGCAGCACCCACGGGGCCTGCTCCGCGAAGTAGGCGTTGGTGTCGCCGAGGACGTTCCAGATCGCCTCGAGCGCGCGGCTGAACTCCTGCTTTTCGAATGCTGCGCGGGCAATGCCCAGCAGGCCCTTGGCCTGGCCGAGCAGCGCGGCGTCCTCGGCGGAGAATCCACCGGGAACGGGGACGGCGCCTTCGCAGTTCTTCGCCACCATGGACAGGGAGCGCTGGGCAAGGTTGCCGAAGTTGTTCGCCAGGTCGGAGTTCATCCGGCCAACAATCGCGTCGTGGCTGTAGTTGCCGTCGGCGCCGAACGGCACTTCACGGAGCAGGAAGAAGCGCACCTGGTCCAGCCCGTACTGCGCCACCCAGTCGGCCGGCGCCACCACGTTGCCCAGCGATTTGGACATCTTGACGCCCTGGTTGTGCAGGTGGCCGTGGATCATCACCCGTTTGGGCAGTTCCAGGCCGGCCGACATCAGGAACGCGGGCCAGTACACCGCGTGGAACCGCGAGATGTCCTTGCCGATCACGTGGACGTCGGCGGGCCAGTACTTCCGGAAGCTCTCCGACTCCGTGTCCGGGAAGCCGACGCCGGTCAGGTAGTTGGTCAGCGCGTCCACCCAGACGTACATCACGTGGTCCGGGTTGCCCGGCACGGGGACGCCCCAGTTGAAGGAAGTGCGGCTGATCGAAAGGTCCTCAAGGCCGCCCTTGACGAAGCTGATGACCTCGTTGAACCGGCTGTGCGGCGCGCCGAATTCCGGGTGGTCCGCGTAGAGGGCCAGCAGCCGGTCCTGGTAGGCGGAGAGCTTGAAGAAGTAGCTCTCCTCCTCGGTCCAGGTCACCTCGGTGCCGGTTTCGGAGGCGTAGCGGAGCCCGTCGTCGCGGACCTCGGTCTCGTCCTCGACGAAGTAGCGTTCGTCGCGGACCGAGTACCAGCCGGCGTACTTGGAGAGGTAGATGTCGCCGTTGGCTTCCATCCGCTGCCACAGCGCCTTGGCGGCCTCGTAGTGGTCAGGGTCCGTGGTGCGGATGAACCGGCTCAGCGAAATGCCCAGGTCGTCGCTCATCCGGCGGAAGGCCGTCGAGTTGCGGTCGGCAAGTTCCTTGACCGGAATGCCTTCCTTTTCCGCCGTTTGCTGCATCTTCAGGCCGTGCTCGTCCGTGCCGGTCATAAAGAAGACGTCGTAGCCGTCCAGCCGTTTGAATCGCGCCATCGCGTCGGTGGCGATGACTTCGTAGGCGTGGCCAATGTGCGGCACGCCGTTGGGGTAGCTGATGGCTGTCGTGATGTAGAACGGGGTTTTTTCGGAAGGGGTCACGGTATAAACCTAGATCAGTTCGGTCAGGGTATCGCTCTGGCGGACGAGTTCGTGGTCATGTGAAGCCACCAGGACGGCGATGCCGTCCGACGTCGTGTCCTTGAGGATGCTGATGATGCGGTTGGCCGAGGTGCGGTCCAGGCTCGCCGTCGGCTCGTCCACCACCAGCACCCGGGTGCCGAGGATCAGGGCGCGGGCGATCGCAACGCGCTGGCGTTCGCCGCCGGAGAGCTGTGCGGGGCGGTGGCGCATGCGGCGGCCGAGGCCGACGAGGTCCAGCAGGTCCTTGGCCATGTCTCGGCGCTGTTCGACCTCGCCGTCGGGCACGGCCGGGAGCAGTACGTTCTCGAGTGCACTCATGCCGTCGATCAGGGCGCCGCCCTGGTCGACATAGCCGATCAGGGCGCGGCGGCGGTCGGCGATCTCGTCGTCGCCCATGGTCTCGAGGGAGTCGCCTTCCCAGAACACCCGGCCCGAGGTCGGCAGCGTCAGGCCCGCGCCGACGGTCAGGATGCTGGTTTTGCCCGAGCCGGAGCGGCCGGCGATGCAGTGCATCTCGCCGGAATGCAGCGTCATGTTGAAGTCGTCGACGACGTTAACGGGCTCGGCGCCGCCCTTGCCACCGCCGTAGTGGATCGTGATGTTGCTCAGTTCCAGCGGCGTGGCGTGGTCCGCGGCCTTCACGATCGTGTTGGCTCGGGTCTGGTGGCCGCCGTTCCCGGTGCTCTCCGGCATCCGGTTTCGGGCCGCCCTGGTCAGGTTCAGCTCGTTAGTCATTGGACCACTTTCGTTGCAATCGGAATCCAGCAAAGTACCGCTACGAGTCCGGCGATTCCGGCCCAGATGGCGGCGTAGGGGGCGAGGAGCAGGCTGATGCCCAGGGCGCCGAGGATACCCAGCGGCAGTGCGATGGTCCCCACCATGGCATTTTCGAAGAAGCGGACCTGGCCCAGCATGTCCGGGTTCCAGCCCATGGCCTGCAGGGTGCCCAGGTACTGGCGTTTGGCGCCCAGCTCGAAGCGGCCGGTGACCATGGTCAGCAGCAGCCCCACGGCAACCCCGGACACGCCCAGCACGATGCTCGGCAGCGCGACGCTGGCCGCGGCCAGACCGCTCAGGGCACTGGCGCCAGCGGCCCGCGGGATGTCGATCAGGAGTGCTGCGAGCCCGCCCACGGCGGCACCGAAGACGCCGACGGCGACGGCCAGCGAGCCGGTGTTGAACTTGTTCGTGCTCAGCTGCCGGCTGGCGAAGGTCAGCGGCGAGTCGACCGGGATGAGGCGCTCATCGTGCTGCGGTTCCTGGTCGATGACCTCGCGGTGGCGCAGCTGCTGCGCGGCGAAGTAGGCGGCCCCGCAGTACAGGACCAGGACCGAAGCGGAGACGATCGCGGTGGCCGGGTTCCAGCTGATCAGGCTCAGCGCGATCCCGGCGACGGCCAGCAGGGCGGCGCCCACACCGAATTCTGCCAGGACCCAGGACCGGATCTTGCGCTGCGTCCAGCCCATGGCCCGCAGTGTTCCGGCCTCGCGGCGGCGCTTGCGGACGTAGCTGACGGTCGAGGCGCCGGTGAGCAGCGCGGAACCGCACAGGGTCAGGAAGAGGAGCGTGAGGTTGGTGCCGGTCAGCGAGCCGGAGACGGCGTCGGCGGCGTCCTGGCGGACCCAGGACTGCTGCACGGTGCCCAGCGGCGATTCCTTCCCGGCGTCGTCCTTGGAGTAGCCGGGCACGAAGATGTTGGCATCTTCGCGGGCGGAGCCGGCGACCACGGTGGCCTGCAGGCCCATGTCGCGGATCTGGTTGGCGAGCTTTTCAACCTCCGGCTGCGCCTGCTTCCAGGTGCCGTCCACCTTGGCGCGGACACGCACGGCGTCGATGACGGAGGCGTTCTTCTCGTAGCCGCGGGCGGCGGCCAGGCCGTAGTAGTCGGTGATGGCGCCGGCCGACTGGCTGACCAGTCCGGTCCCGCTGAGCGAGGGCTTGAGGGTGGTCTGCCCGGCGTCGTTGCCCGCGGCGTCCTTGCTCAGGGTCATCGGCGTCGGGTCGTAGCCGCCAAGCGGCAGGCGGTTGACGTCACCGGCGGCCGCCTGGACCTTGGCCGGGTCGAAGGTGCCGTAGACCATGGCCAGCGGCGTGGCCGGCTTCTTGCCGGTCGCGAGGTTGTCGCGGTAGGCGCGCTCGTCGACGGGCGTACGCTGCGTCTGGTCGACCGGGGCGCCGTTGGCGCCCTTCTCGGGCAGCCGGTTGACGGTGATCCAGTCGCCGGGGACCGCGGACTTGTCCACGGCGCCGTTGCCGGCGGTCTCGCCGTCCTTGTACTTGGGGGCGGCGGCGAAGTCGGTGCTCCAGGTCGCGGGGTTGTAGAGGCCCTGGCCGAAGCTGCCGGTGTCGCCCATCAACTGGGAGAAGTCCTTGGAGCCGGGCCAGGCGAGGGCGAACGGCGACTTGGAAACGAACGGCAGGTAGTCCTTGTCCAGCGACCGGGTGGCGGTGCCGACGTCCTTCGTCACGTTGCCGGCGGCGTCGATTTCCTCGATCTTGACCGAGTACTTCAGGTCAAGGGAGGTGCCCGAGCGGACGATCAACGGAATCGCCTGCGAGTCGGCGGTCAGCTGCCCGGCCCGCTTGGCCTGCTGGTACTGGGACATCAGGGGCGCCCAGTACTTGAGCTTGACGCCGAGGAAGTCGGGGCCTTCCTTGAGCTGGTCCATGCTGATGCCGTTGGTGAACAGGCTCTCGAAGTGGCGGCCGATCGCGCCGGCGTTGCGGGCATCGGCCGGGGGTGCCTTCTCCAGCGGCGCGAGGAAGTCCCCGGCGCCGCCCAGGAGCGCGCGCTCCGAAACCGGGTCGACGGCGACGACGGATTCGGTCACCTGCGGCGCCATGGGCAGGGAGACAGAGAGATTGAAAAGGTTGTGCTCTGAGCCGCCGGCAGGGGCCGGGAACTTGATTCCGGTCTCCCCTGCCGGGCCGGCGATCCGCACGTTCTTGCCGCCGGCGACCTGCTCTTCGACCAGCTTGGCTTTGCCGAGGGTTCCTTCGGCAGTGGTTTTGAACAGGGTCTGCTCGGACTTACCGTCAGAGCTCACCGCGCTGGCGGTGAGGCGGTACTTCTTGGCGGTGGCGCTGAGCACGGACTCGGCCGCGGGCCACTTGGACGGATCGGTGGCGCTGGGATCGCCGGCGGTGCCGGCAAGGCCGGCACTGTAGCCGAGGTAGTCGGTGGCGTCGAGGCGCGGGGCCTCGAGATTCTGTGAGACGCGGGACACCAGGCTGATCGGAGCCGCGACGGAGGTGCCGGCGAGCTTGCGGATGGCGTCCAGCTGCTCGAAGCTGACCCCGCCCTGGCCGGTGGCGATCTCGGGCTGCATCAGGCCGCCGTTGTCGTCGGCCTTGGCCTGGACGAGGACGTCGTAGAGACCGCGGGAGTTCTGGTCGACGGTGCGGTTAAGCGCGGCCTGCGACTGGCCCTGCACCAGGACGGACAGGCACATGGCCACGATCAAAATGGACGCGGTCAGCAAAAGCACTCTGCTTCTGATGAACCTCTGGACGGCGTTCATTGGGCTCCTGAAAGCTGGATTGCGTGCGCACACCACTGTTCATTCCGCGCGGAAATAATGGCGTCCCCGGCCGGGTGTGCAAAAGTAAAGGCCGGTCTGCCGGCCAGATCCGAAATTCGGACCTAGCCATTGTACGCAGACCGGCCGCTTCTTCGTGGCCGCCTGCGGCGGTGTTGCCGCCGCAGGCGTCCGACGTGGGGCTTTAGTCCTCGAGGTCGACTTCGCGGACCATTTCGGCGCCGATTCCGGCCTTGATCGCGTCCAGCACCTGCTGCGGCACGGAGCTATCGATGGTCAGGAGCGCAAGCACCTGCCCGCCTTCCGCCTGCCGGGCCACCTGCATGCCGGCGATGTTGATGTTGTTCATGCCGAGGATGTGGCCGATCGTGCCGATCACACCCGGGCGGTCCGAGTAGGCCACCACCACGAGGTGTTCGCTGATCGGGATTTCGACCTCGAAGCCGTTGATTCCGACGAGCTTCTGGATCTGCTTGGGTCCGGTCAGGGTGCCCGCTACGGAGATCTGGCTGCCGTCGCTCAGGGCCCCGCGCAGGGTCAGGACGTTGCGGTAGGACTCCGTGTCCGGCGTGGTGATGAGCCGGACGTTGATGCCGCGCTGCTCGGCGATCACGGGGGCGTTGACATAGGAGACCTGCTCGGTCACGATGTCGGCGAAGATGCCCTTGAGGGCGGCCAGTTCGAGGACCTTGACGTCCAGCGAGGAGATCTCGCCGGCCACCTCGACGTCGAACTGGGTGAGCGAGGCGTGGGTCATGGCGGTGAAGATCCTGCCCAGCTTCTCGATCAGCGGGATGCCGGGGCGCACGTCCGGGGCGATCACGCCGCCGGCGACGTTCACGGCGTCCGGGACGAGCTCCCCGGCGAGGGCCTGGCGGACGGACCGGGCGACCGAGACGCCGGCCTTTTCCTGGGCCTCGTCGGTGGAGGCGCCCAGGTGCGGGGTGACCACGACGTTGTCGAGCTTGAAGAACGGCAGGTCGGTGCTGGGCTCCTTGACGAAAACGTCGACGCCGGCGCCGGCGATCTCCCCGGACTCCAGCGCGGCGTAGAGGGCTTCCTCGTCCACCAGGCCGCCGCGGGCGACGTTGACGACGTAGGCGGTGTTCTTCATCTTCTTGAACGCCTCTGCGCCGAGCATGCCGACGGTCTCGGGCGTCTTCGGCATGTGGATCGTGATGAAGTCCGACTGGGTCAGGAGCTCGTCCAGGGTCACCAGCTGGACGCCGAGCTGGGCGGCGCGGGCCGAGGTGATGTACGGGTCGTACGCGAGGATCTTGGTGTCGAAGCCCTTCAGCCGGGCCGCGACGAGGGCGCCGATCCGGCCGAGGCCGATGATGCCGATCTTCTTCTCGAACAGCTCGGTCCCGGTGTACTTGGAGCGCTTCCACTCGCCGTCCTTGAGCGCGGCGGAGGCCTGCGGGATGTGCCGGGCCAGGCTGAGGATGTGGCCGACGGTGAGTTCGGCGGCGGAGACGATGTTCGACGTCGGGGCGTTGACCACCATTACGCCCGCCTGGGTGGCGGCCTTGATGTCCACGTTGTCCAGGCCCACGCCGGCGCGGGCGATCACCTTGAGGTTCTTCGCGGCGGCGATCGCCTCGGCATCCACCTGGGTGGCGGAGCGGATCAGGATCGCGTCGACGTCGGCGATCGCGGAGAGCAGCTGGGAACGGTCGGCGCCGTCGGTCTGGCGGATTTCAAAGTCCGGGCCGAGGGCCTCGACTGTGGCGGGCGAAAGTTCCTCAGCGAGGAGTACGACAGGTTTGGTGCTTGTCACCGGTGACCTCTTTAGCTCTCTTGTAATTCAGGTGGGGATTTTGGTGAAACGTGGGTGATGCTCGGTAGTGCTCAACGCAGGGAAGCCGGACCCCAGTAATGGCGTCCGGCTCCCCTGCCGGCCAGCTGCCTTAGCGGGCTACTGATCCTTCGGTGTAGTCGTCTTCGTTCTTGATCCAGGAGAAGAGCTTGCGCAGTTCGCGGCCGGTGGCCTCGATCGGGTGGTCTTCGCCCTTCTTGCGAAGGGCCTTGAACTCGGGGGCTCCGGCGTCCTGGTCGTCGATGAAGCGCTTGGCGAAGGTGCCGTCCTGGATGTCCTTCAGGACGGCCTTCATGTTTTCCTTCACCTCGGGGGTGATGACGCGGGGGCCGGAGACGTAGTCGCCGTATTCCGCGGTGTCCGAGACGCTCCAGCGCTGCTTGGCGATGCCGCCTTCGACCATCAGGTCAACGATCAGCTTGAGCTCGTGCAGCACCTCGAAGTAGGCCACCTCGGGCTTGTAGCCGGCCTCGGTGAGGGTCTCGAAGCCGTACATGATCAGCTGGGAGGCGCCGCCGCACAGGACGGCCTGCTCGCCGAAGAGGTCGGTTTCGGTCTCTTCGGTGAAGGTGGTCTCGATGACACCGGCGCGGGTGCCGCCGATCGCCTTGGCGTAGGACAGGGCCAGCTCCTTGGCCTTGCCGGACGGGTTCTGCTCGACGGCGATCAGGTCCGGCACGCCGCGGCCGGCTTCGAATTCGCGGCGCACGATGTGGCCCGGTCCCTTCGGGGCGACCAGGGCAACGTCGACGTCGGCCGGCGGCTTGATGTAGCCGTAGCGGATGTTGAAACCGTGTCCGAAGAACAGGGCGTCGCCGGACTGCAGGTTCGGGGCGATGTCCTCGGCGTAGACGTGGCGCTGGACCTGGTCCGGGGTGAGCACCATGATCAGGTCGGCTTCGGCGACGGCGTCGGCGACGTTGAGCACGCGCAGGCCCTCGGCCTCGGCCTTGGCGCGGGACTTGGAGCCTTCCTTCAGGCCGACGCGGACGTCAACACCGGAATCGCGCAGGCTGAGGGCGTGGGCGTGGCCCTGGGAGCCGTAACCGATGACGGCGACGGTGCGGCCCTGGATGATCGACAGGTCGGCGTCGTCGTCGTAAAACATTTCAGTCACTGGGGTGTCTCCTTTGAATGGATTCTTTGGGTGTTGGCTGGGGAAAATTGGGTGGTGCTTGCTGTGTTGCTGCGGGCCGGTCCGCCGCTTAGGCGGAGCGCAGGGCCCGGTCACTCATGGAGCGGGACCCGCGGCCGACGGCCAGGGTGCCGGACTGCACGATTTCGCGGACGCCGAAGGGTTCCAGCACCGAAAGCAGTGCCGTGAGTTTGTCCGGGTGGCCTGTGGCCTCGATGACCACCGACTCTGTGGAGACGTCGACCACGGAAGCGCGGAACAGGTCGGCCGCCTGGGTGACCTGCAGCCGGGTTGCGGCATCCGCACGTACCTTGACCAGGATGTGGTCTCGCTGCACGGAAGATTCGGGGGTGAGCTCGACGATCTTGATCACGTTGATCAGCTTGTTCAGCTGCTTCGTGACCTGTTCGATCAGCTCGCCGTCGGCGTCGACGACGACCGTCATCCGGGAAATGCCCGGAACCTCGGTCGGGCCGACGGCCAGGGAGTTGATGTTGAAGGCGCGGCGGGCGAAGAGGCTGGCGACGCGGGTCAGCACACCGGGCTTGTCTTCGACCAGAACGGAAAGTGTATGGCGGGTCATTTTCAGTCCTCTTCTTCCCAGTCCGGGGTCATGTTGCGGGCAACCTGGATCTGGTCGTTGCTGACTCCGGCGGGGACCATCGGCCACACCATGGAGTTGGGGCTTACGACGAAATCGATGACCACCGGGCGGTCGTTGATCGCCAGGGCCTGCTGGATGGTGGCGTCGATGTCCTCGTCGCGTTCGCAGCGGAAGGCGGCGCAGCCGTAAGCGTCCGCGAGCTTGACGAAGTCCGGGATCCGTACGGTGTCGTGCCCGGTGTTGAGGTCGGTGTTGGAATAGCGGCCCTCGTAGAACAGGGTCTGCCACTGGCGCACCATGCCCAGCGAGGAGTTGTTGATCACAGCGACCTTGATCGGGATCTTGTTGATCGCACAGGTGGCCAGCTCCTGGTTGGTCATCTGGAAGCAGCCGTCGCCGTCGATCGCCCAGACCACCCGGTCAGGTTCGCCCACCTTGGCGCCCATGGCGGCCGGCACGGCGTAGCCCATGGTGCCTGCGCCGCCGGAGTTCAGCCAGGCGTGCGGGCGTTCGTACTTGATGAACTGCGAGGCCCACATCTGGTGCTGTCCGACGCCGGCGACGTAGACGCCCTCCGGCCCGGTGAGGGCACCAATCCGTTCGATCACGCGCTGCGGGGCGCTCAGGCCGTCCTCGGGTTCGGTCCAGCCCAGCGGGTAGGTCTCCTTGAGGTTGTTCAGGAAGGCCCACCAGTTGGTCAGGTCCGGGGTTCCGGCGGTTTCGAACTGCTGGCGCAGTGCCTCGCTGAGCTCCGGGATGATCTCCTTGACCGAACCCACGATCGGCACGTCGGCGGTGCGGTTCTTGGAGATCTCCGCCGGGTCGATGTCCGCGTGGATGACCTTGGCGTTCGGGGCGAAGGACTTCAGGATGCCGGTGACCCGGTCATCGAAACGCGCGCCCAGGGTGATCAGCAGATCCGACTGCTGCAGCGCGGTCACGGCGGACACGGCGCCATGCATGCCCGGCATGCCCACGTGCTGCGGGTGGGAATCCGGGAAGACGCCCCGGGCCATCAGCGTGGTGACCACCGGGGCACCGGAGAGCTCGGCCAGTTCCCGCAGCTCGGCGGACGCGTGGGCCTTGACCACGCCGCCGCCGACGTAGAGCACCGGCTTGCTGGCGGCCGCGATCAGCCGGGCTGCCTCACGGACCTGCTTACTGTGGCCACGGAGCACCGGGCGGTAACCGGGGAGGTCGATCTTGGGCGGCCAGGAGAAGGTCATCTGGCCCTGCTGGGCATCCTTGGCCACGTCGACGAGGACGGGGCCCGGGCGGCCGGTCGAGGCCAGGTGGAACGCCTCGGCCATCACGTGCGGGATGTCGTTCGGGTCGGTCACCAGGAACGAGTGCTTGGTGATCGGCATGGTAATGCCGACGATGTCCGCTTCCTGGAACGCGTCGGTGCCAATGACTCCGCTGGAGACCTGGCCGGTGATGGCCACCATCGGCACGGAGTCCATGTGGGCGTCCATGATGGCGGTAACGAGGTTGGTGGCCCCGGGGCCCGAGGTGGCGATGCAGACGCCCACCCGTCCGGTGACCATGGCATAGCCTTGCGCGGCGTGGCCGGCTCCCTGTTCGTGACGGACCAGAATGTGGTTCATTTTGGAGGCCATCAAGGGGTCATAGGTGGGCAGGATCGCGCCACCGGGCAAACCGAAAATGTCCTCGACGCCGAGTTCTTCGAGCGCGCGGACGATTGCTTGCGAGCCGGTCATCACCGTCGGGGGTACGACGTTGTTCGGCCCAAGGACGGGAGAGGCAGCAGCATGCTCGACGCCGGCGTCGGCCGGTCGTTCGATGCGTTCCGGAGCCTTGTGGGCTCCAGCGGACTTTGTGGCCATCAGCGAGGGGCTGATCGGCGATCCTTTGCTCATCGGACTCTTCCTTTGGTGGATCTTCTGTGATCGTGGAACTGCGGGTAATAAAAAAACCCCTCAGCCTTAGCGGCTCTTCGAGGGGTTTGCGCGTGACGGTTCGTTACCAGTGGAGGCTATGGAGCCACGCGCTTGGTAAGGACGACGGATACACCTGCAGCACTCTCGTATGCAACGCGGCCGGTGGTAACGAATGCGGTCATGCGTTCAGTTTTCCCTCTGCGTGAGACGGGTGTCAACGAGGTCGCCCCCTGTCTCACGATGTGGACAACGGCGTCCACTTTTTGGTCCCCCGGTTCCTCTGGTGACCCTTCCGCCTTCGGCGGCAGGCGGGAGTCTCCTACCCCAAGCGGACGGCGCGGGCGCCGTTCGCTTGGGGCCCCTCGGAGCCTGCCTTACTAAGCGTGGTCGCCCACGCTTAGGGAATCACCCGCAGTAGGCGCCGGTGGAGGCGCTGTGGACGAGCTTGGCGTACTTGGCGAGCACACCCTTGGTGAACTTGGCCGGAAGCGGCTCCCAACCCACCTTGCGGGACTCCAACTCGGCCTCGTCGACCAGGAGGTCGAAGCTGCGGGCCGCGATGTCCACCCGGATCCGGTCGCCGTCCTTGACGAAGGCGATGGGACCACCGTCGACGGCTTCCGGGGCGACGTGGCCGATGCAGAGGCCCGTCGTGCCGCCGGAGAAGCGGCCGTCGGTCAGCAGCAGCACGTCCTTGCCCAGGCCCGCGCCCTTGATGGCACCGGTGATGGCGAGCATCTCCCGCATGCCGGGGCCGCCCTTGGGGCCCTCGTAGCGGATGACGACGACGTCGCCGGCCTTGATCTGGCCCTGGTCCAGCGCGTCCAGGGCACCCTGTTCGCGCTCGAAGACGCGGGCCGTGCCCTCGAAGACGTCGGCGTCGAAGCCGGCGCTCTTGACGACGGCGCCCTCGGGAGCCATCGTGCCGTGCAGGATCGTAATGCCGCCGGTCTTGTGGATCGGGTTGTCCATGGCGCGGAGGATCTTGCCGTCCAGGTCCGGCGGGTTGATCGCTTCGAGGTTCTCCGCGACGGTCTTGCCGGTGACGGTGAGGCAGTCGCCGTGCAGCAGGCCGGCGTCGAGCAGCGCGCGCATGATCACCGGGACGCCGCCGATCTTGTCGACGTCGGTCATGACGTAGCGGCCGAACGGTTTGAGGTCGCCGAGGTGCGGGATCTTGTCGCCGATCCGGTTGAAATCGTCCAGGGTCAGCTCGACCTCGGCCTCACGGGCGATGGCGAGCAGGTGCAGGACCGCGTTGGTGGAGCCGCCAAAGGCCATGGTGACGGCGATGGCGTTCTCGAAAGCTTTTTTGGTCATGATGTCCCGGGCGGTGATGCCCTTGCGCAGCAGGTTGACCACGGCCTCGCCGGACTTGCGGGCAAAGTCGTCGCGGCGGCGGTCCGCGGAGGGCGGGGCGGCCGAGCCGGGCAGGGACATGCCCAGCGCTTCGCCGATGCAGGCCATCGTGTTGGCGGTGTACATGCCGCCGCAGGCTCCTTCGCCCGGGCAGATGGCCTTTTCGATCCGGGTCAGGTCTTCCATGCTCATCTTGCCCGCGGCGCAGGCACCCACGGCCTCGAAGGCGTCAATGAGGGTGACTTCCTTTTCGGAGCCGTCCTCCAGCTTGACCCAGCCGGGCATGATGGATCCGGCGTAGAGGAAGACACTCGCGAGGTCCAGGCGGGCGGCGGCCATGAGCATGCCGGGGAGCGACTTGTCACAGCCGGCCAGCAGCACAGAGCCATCGATCCGCTCGGCCTGCATGACGGTTTCGACGGAGTCGGCGATGACTTCGCGGGAGACCAGGGAGAAGTGCATTCCTTCGTGGCCCATGGAGATGCCGTCGGATACGGAGATGGTGCCGAACTGCATCGGGAACCCGCCGCCGGCGTGCACGCCTTCCTTGGCGCCCTGGGCCAGCCGGTTCAGGGAGAGGTTGCAGGGAGTGATTTCGTTCCACGAGCTCGCCACGCCGATCTGGGGCTTGGCGAAGTCGTCGTCGCCCATGCCGACCGCACGGAACATGCCGCGCGCCGGGGCCGCGTGGATTCCATCGGTGACGACCCGGCTGCGGGGCTTGATGTCCGGTGTGGTTGCTGTCGCTGTTTGGGTGTCCTCACTCATGGGTGAAAGTCTAGGGCTCCGGCGCGGGCAGCAACGAGCCGTAATGGCTCATTAAGCGCAAAACCGGGAATATTTCGTCCGGATGGTGGACGCTTGTCTCATTCCGTGGACGTCCCGGCCGTGCGGCACCGAGCACGGTTCAGATGCTGTGGGCCGTGTCACGCAGCTCGGGGGCCTCTGCGACGGCCCGGGCCTCTGCCTTGAGCATTGCGAGAACCTGCCGGATGGTGGTCCGGGCGGCGGCCTCGGGACGGGCCAGGGCTACGATGCTTCGGCTGGCCTTGACACCGCGGAGCGGGCGGAGCACGAACCCCTTGCCCTGGTTCTTCAGGGCGGTGTACCGCGGGAGCAGGCTGAGCCCGTGCCCGGCGCTGACCAGTGCCTCCAGGACGCGGAGGTCCGGGAACAGCTGGGCCCGCAGGGCCGGGGAATCGGCCTGCGTTTCAATCTGGCGCAGCACGGTGTCAAAGGGGAAGCCGTCAGGCACCCCCATCCAGGGGAACCCGACCACGTCTTCGGCGCTTAGCGTCGCCTTGCCGGCCAGGGCGTGGCCCGCCGGTACGGCCACGTCCAGCGGCTCGTCCAGCAGGGGGACCACCTGGAGGCCCTGGCGGGCGAACACTTCGGGCCCGTCGACGCTGTGCGCCAGGACGATGTCATAGTCGGCGGCCAGGGCGGCGAAACCGGCCACGCCGGGATCCTCGAAGTGTGCTTCGAAGCGGAGACCGTCGATCTCCTTCACCCGGTGCAACAGCCCGGGCAGGAACATCTCCGCGGCGCTCGGAAAGAACGCCGCCGTAATCCGGGTCTGCCAGCCGAGCCGGTAGGTGTCGATGGTGGCCTCGGCGCGGGCCATGGCGGTGGACACCTCCGCCGCCGCTCCCGCCATGGCCAGCCCCGCCTCGGTCAGTCGCACTCCCCTGCCTGACTTCTCGACAAGGACGACGCCGAGTTCCTCCTGCAGGGTCTTGAGCTGCTGCGAGACCGCCGACGGGGTCACCCGCAGGGCCTCGGCAGTGGCCCCTACAGTGCCGCGGTCCGCCAGTTCGCGAAGAATCCGCAGTCGCTTGAAGTCCATGCTGCGAGGCTACACGCGGCGGGTCCGGAACGCTGGACAGCCGCGTCGGGCCGGACGTAACGTCAAGCAACGGCAACCCTGCCGCCTGGACAGAAGGATTCGGCCATGGATTGGATTATCTGGCTCATCGTCATCGTGGTGATTGTCGGCGTCGTGTGGTGGCTGTTGAACCGCAACAGTTCCCGCAGCACGGCCGGAACTTCGACGTCCACGGGGGCCGGATCCGCCGCCGCACCGCAGGCGGCCCCGGGCCGGGGAGGCCACGACGGCGCCCTCTCCGGCGGGACCGCCGCCGCATCGGCTTCCGCGGCCGCCACCACGGGAATACCGTCCGCCGCAGGTTTCAGCAACGCCGAGCCGGAGCCGCCGACGACCGCCGACGACACCGCCGCGGCAGCGGGCGCCCCCGCAGCCACCGCGCCGGCGAAGAGCGCGCCGGCGGAGAGCGCGGTGCCGGAGAGCGGCCGCACGCAGGGTGTCGGCGCTGAGGCCGGCGCGGCAGACAATGCGGACTGGGAGACGCAGTGGTCCGAAACGCCGCCGGCCGAGGCGCACACCGCAACGCACCACGACCTTCCGCACCACGACCTTTCCCACGGGGCCCACACCACGCAGACTCCGCCGCAGGCCGCCGACCACGCCCCGGTCCACCACCCTGAATACACCGAGCCGCACGCCCCTACGCTTCCCGGCGCGGAATCCGCGGCGGCCGAGGCTGCCGACCTGGAGACGGCGCAGGTGACGTCCTCGGCCGCGGCCTCCGAGGGTTCGGCGAGCCACACCGCCCCGCCGGCCGGGCACCTGGCGGTGGAGGAACCCTACGGCGAGGGGTCCGCGGCCCCGGCCCCCGATGGCAGCGGACCGGAGGGGTTCACCGTCAAGGGCAACGCCTCGTCGATGATCTACCACGACGAGACCAGCCCCTCCTACGAGGAAACCCGCGCCGAGGTCTGGTTCTTATCCGCGGCCCACGCCGAAGCGGCGGGCTTCCGGCCGCCGCGCCGCTCCCGGGCGTAGCCCGTGCCGCGGCCGTCGCCGCTCCGGGCCGTCCTGGCGGCGGCTGCGGTGGCCCTCACGACGTCCGCCTGCACCGGCAGCCCCACCGCTCCCCCGGCTCCCAGCCAGCCCGCCACCAGCCAGGCCGCCGGCAGCCCGACCATCACAGGCCCGAACGTCCCACGCCAAGGGACGCCGCAGGTGGTCGGTCGCATCGACGCCGGACTGGCGCTGCCATGGTCCCTCGTCTTCCTGCCGGACGGCAGCGCCGTGATCTCGGAGCGGGACAGCGCGCTGCTGAAGGTCCTGCCGCCCGGCGGCCAGGGCGCACCGGCCACCATCGCCCCCGCAACCATCGGCAAGGTGCCCGACGTCGTCCCCGGCGGCGAAGGCGGCTTGCTCGGGCTGGCGCTGTCGCCGGACTTCGCGGCAGACCGGTACCTGTACGCCTACTTCACCGCCCAGGGAGACAACCGGATTGCCCGCTTCCGGCTTGAGGGCACCGGTGCACAGCTGGGACTGCGGGCCGCCGAAGTGATCTTCAGCGGGATCCCCAAGGCCTCAACGCACAACGGCGGCCGCATACGCTTCGGCCCCGACGGCTATCTCTACGTCGGCACCGGCGACTCCCAACGCCGTGACCAGCCGCAGGACCGGAATGCCCTGGGTGGCAAGATCCTCCGCCTCACCCCCGACGGCAAACCTGCCCCGGGCAACCCCTTCGGCGACAACCCCGTTTACAGCCTTGGGCGCCGCAACGTCCAGGGTCTCGACTGGGACAGCGCGGGGCGGCTCTGGGCGAGCGAGTTTGGTCCGGACGTTGACGACGAGCTGAACCTGATCGTCCCGGGTGGCAACTACGGCTGGCCCGAGGTCACCGGCGCGCCGCACCGCGGGGGTTACCTGGACGCCAAAGTGGTCTGGCCCTCGACGGCGTCGTCCTCTCCGAGCGGCCTCGAAATAGTTGGCGACACGGCCTATCTGGGGGCGCTTCGTGGCCAGCGGCTTTGGGCCGTCCCCTTGCGGGGCGAGTTTGCCGGGGATCCTGTGGCCTATTTCACAGGCGAGTACGGTCGAATCCGCGACGTTTCACTGGCCCCTGACGGCCGCCTCTGGGCCCTCAGCAACGGCCAAAACCCTGATTTTGTGCTGGTTTTGAGCCTCAGTGGCTAGCCCCACCCAAGGGTGCACGCCCCGATTTCACACTGCATCAAAACTCGTGTAGAGTTTCATGTCGTTGCGGAGAACACCGCGGGAAATAAAAAGCCCGAGGGGAACGAAAACAACAGTTGCACCTCTAGCTCAACTGGCAGAGCAATTGACTCTTAATCAATGGGTTCCGGGTTCGAGTCCCGGGGGGTGCACCACAGAGAAAACCCCGTCCTGACTGGCTGCAAAGCGAGCAGGGCGGGGTTTTTCGTTGCCCGACCCAAGTCGCCGCGCCTGATGGGCGCGAACGTACACTTGGGGCCCGGCTTTTGCCTCCGAGATGGGCCCCAAGTGTACGTTCGGGCGTTGACATTGAAGGATCCGGGTGAGGGGCGGCCCGAGGCGCCGTCGGCTTAGGGCAGCCGGTCGTGGCGCCGGTTGAGTCCCAGGGCAGCAGAGGCAGTTAGCAGTAGCCCGCCTATGGCCAGCAGGACGGCTCCAGCCGTTGTTTCGGCCCCTGCCGCCCGCGGGCCGGTGACGGCGTCGGCCGTCTGCTCAGCCGGAAGAGCCGGGGGCACGGGCGTCGCCGTCGTCGTAACGGTGGAGGACGGCGCGGGGCGCGGCGCCGAATCGGCGGCGGGTGCGGCGGACGACGCCGGAACCGCGGCCGGAGCCGACGAGGTCTCAGGGGCGCTCGGGACGGGTGCCGGGGGAATTGCGGGTGCTGGCGCCGCCGGAGGGGCTGATGGTGCTGGTAGGGCCGTCCGTGACGGCTTTGGGGTGCTGGACGGCTTCGGGGTCGGTGTGGCCGGCGACTGGCACAGGCCCAACGGATCCACCACCACCGGACCGCAGGTCTCCGCGGCGGCAGGAGCCGCGACAGCGAGGGCGGCCAGGGCGAGGGCGGTCAGGGCCGTGCCGACTATGGCACTCCTACGCGTTCTCATCCTAGACATCCTACGTTCCGCCGCGGGTGGGCCCGGGGATATCGACCGATTTCGGCCGGCAGCACCGCGGATCGCCCCCCCTAGCGGTGGCCGGCGGCCGCCAGCTGAAAGTGGATGGGAAGCGCAAGCTGGAGCGGGGCGGCCCCGACGGGCTCATCGAGCAGCTCGTTGATCGAGGTCTGCCCATCCAGTTCGGGTGGCGGCGCCGTTTCCATAGGAAAACCTTATGCGAGCCCGGCCCCGGGCACCGGGCATGACACGGAAAGCCTCAGCCCTGCCGCGCGAGGCGCGCGTCGCGCCGCCGCGCCAACACCGGACGGGCGGCGTGCCACCCGGCCCAGCCAGCAACTCCGACGGCGGTCAGCACCAGCGGCGCGACGCCCACCACACCCCAGGCGCTGGCTACGAAGAGGGAGGTCGTGGATCCATCCGGCATGGTGTAACGGCATTCCACTCCGAGCGGCACCAGGTGATGCTTGCTCCAGAGACCGCTCTCGGGTGTGTGGATGGTTCCGGGCGGCAGCTCCCGGTAGCAGATTTGGCCTTGGCCGCCGTGCCGCATGGTGATGGCGTTGTGGCCCAGCGCAACGAAGAAATACCAGCCCACGCAGAGGGCGGCGATCACCGTGAGGGTGATGATTCGGCGGCGTAAGGCTCCCCCGGATCCCGGGGGCCTAGTTGACGTGGTTCGCCTCGGCGGGGACCGCCGGCTCCACGATCACGAGGGTCGTGGCCTCCGTCGTGGATATCCGGTTGGCCAGTTCGCGGACCACGGACTGCAGTTCGTGCCGCAGCGAATCGGGGTCGATCGACGCGGCGGCAAGGACTGAGCGTTCCATGTCCGCGGCGGCCGCCACGGCCTCGCGTCCGCGGTCGGTCAGCGTCACCACATGACTGCGGCGGTCGGAGGCGCTACGCTCCCGGGAGATGTGGCCGTGGGCTTCGAGCCGGCTCAACGTCTTCCCCATGGTCTGGGCCTGGACCCGGACGAGTTGCGCCAGTTGGGCCTGGGTCATAGGTCCCTGGGCAGAGAGCACTTCCATCGCGATCACACCGGCGTGGGTCAAGCCGATGGCCCCGAGCTTCTCGTTCCAAGCGTGTTCTACAAGGCGTGCTGCCGTTGACAATAGGCGGCCAGTGGGCCAGCGATCCATATCAGGCATACCAAAGAGTATAACGACTGTACGATTCGCCGCCCGCCCCCGCGCTCACTAGGCTGGAAATCCGCAAATCTGTCAAGGAGAACACCATGCCTGAACGACTCGCCCCCGGGGACGACGCACCCGACTTCCGACTCCAAGACTCGGGCGGAAGCGACGTCGGCCTGCAGGACTTCCGCGGCAAGAAAACGGTTGTCTACTTCTACCCCGCGGCCGCCACGCCGGGGTGCACCAAGCAGGCCTGCGACTTCCGCGACTCGCTCGCCACCCTCCAGGGGGCAGGCTACGAGGTGGTGGGCATCTCCCCCGACCCCGTAGAGAAGCTCGCCCGCTTCGCGGCGGCCGAGGGGCTCAGCTTCCCGTTGCTCTCCGATCCCGACCACACCGTGGCCGAGGCGTATGGGGCGTGGGGCGAGAAAAAGAACTATGGCCGCAGTTACGAGGGGCTTATCCGTTCCACCGTGGTGGTTGGTCCCGACGGCAAGGTCATGCTGGCCCAGTACAACGTGCGCGCCACCGGCCACGTCGCCAAGTTGCGCCGCGACCTGAAACTCGACGTCTAGACGGCAGCCCCGCCAGCCCCGCCAGCCGCGTCCCGCGGGAACGGGCCCCGCACTGCGGAGCCGAATGTAGAATAATCTCTGGCATCCGTCGTCGGGTCCCCCGGGACTCCCGGACGACGGCGCCGCGCGCGAGTGGTGAAATTGGCAGACACGCAGGATTTAGGTTCCTGTGCCTTCGGGCGTGGGGGTTCAAGTCCCCCCTTGCGCACCTTGGAACCCCGGTCTTCGGACCGGGGTTCCTCCGTTATTGCGAGCGGTCGGGGTGCTGAGCCAGCAGGGCTTCGATGTCCTTGGCGGTGGCGTCCAATCTGGCGATCGTGTCCCGTTGGATCGACCGCAGGTATTCGGCATCGGACTCGCCATCCTGCACCCAATCCTCGTCGCCCGGTGATTCCATCGCCTGCCGCGTGTTGGCGGTGGCCGTCCTGATGTTTTCCAGCATGGCAAGCAGCCGGGCCTCGGTGGTGGGGGTCTCGGCACTCATGGCGCCCTCCTTGGTTGCAGTCGCGTCGACAGCTGACAGGCCCTACTTTCGACGCCGACGTGTTGGCAGCACAAGAACTAAAGGACCCCCGTGCGCCGTTCGATCAGAATCGTGTCCCGCCACTGGCCGGCCGCAGGACCGTGGGCCATCCGGGCAATTCTTTCCCTCCGCCCCACGACCCGGAAACCGTGGGCGAGGTGCAGTTTCATGCTGTACTCATTTTCCGGGAAAACGCTTGCCTGAATGGTCCAAATGCCGCCTTCCTCGGTAGAGGCGATCAGGGACCGGAGCAGGATCGACCCGATCCGCAGGCCGCGGGCCGCCTCGGCTATGTAAATGGAGTGTTCCACGACGCCGGAATACACCGGACGGCCGGAAACTGCGGAAGCGGCCGCCCAGCCAAGAATCCCGCTGTTCGGTGCCTGCGCCACTAGGCGGTGGGACGGAAGGCGCGAAGCGTCGAAACCGGGCCAATCCGGCGCCTCGGCCTCGAACGTGGCCTGGCCCGTCGCGATTCCTTCAGCGTAGATCCGCTGTACCTCGGGCCAATCGGATTCCCTCATTGGACGGACGACGACGTCGGGCACCGGGCTCCGGGTCACAGGGATGCCAGGAGGCCGGCCGTGTGCTCCAGCGCGCCGGGGACGAGGGAGTAATACGCCCACGTCCCGCGCTTTTCACGGTGCAGCAGGCCCGCATCAACCAGGATCTTGAGGTGGTGCGACACGGTGGGCTGGCCGAGGTCCAGTGGCTCGGTGAGATCGCAAACGCAGGCCTCCCCGGCGCCGGCTCCCTTGACGATGGAAAGCAGCCGCAGCCTGTTGGGATCGGCCAGGGCTTTGAACACCTGGGCCTTGCGCTGGGCATCCGCTGCGCTGAGGACAGCCTGGTCAGACGGTGCACAGCAGGCCTCGTCGACGGCCGGCTCAATCGTTTGCAGGGAATTCATGTGTCTATTATGCACACTGATTGACATTCATCGATATAGTTGGCAATACTTCATATCGACAAGTATCAATCTTCCGCCGGACAGCAACGTCCCGGCAACATACCGAGCAGCACCAACGCAGCACAGGAGCCCCGTGAGCACCCAGACAGTCCAGCCGCCCGAAGTCGAAGGTGGCGTCGCCGTTGGCGGCAGACTCTCCACCCTTGACCGCTTTCTGCCCGTCTGGATCATCGCTGCCATGGTGGTCGGCTTGCTTCTTGGCAACGTCATCACGGGACTGAACACCGCGCTTGAGGCCGTCAAAGTCGGCGGGGTGTCGCTGCCCATCGCCGTCGGGCTGCTGGTGATGATGTACCCGGTGCTGGCCAAGGTCCGCTACGACCAGGCGCACCGCGTGATCGGCGACCGCAAGCTCATGGTCACCTCGCTGGTACTGAACTGGGTGCTGGCCCCGGCCTTTATGTTTGCCCTCGCCTGGATTTTCATTCCGGACCTGCCCGACTACCGCACCGGGCTCATCATCGTCGGCCTGGCTCGATGCATCGCGATGGTGATGATCTGGAACGACCTGGCCTGTGGCGACCGCGAGGCCGCTGCCGTACTGGTGGCCATCAACTCCGTCTTCCAGGTCATCGCGTTCGGCGCGCTGGGCTGGTTCTACCTCGAACTCCTGCCAGCCTGGCTGGGCCTGCCGACCGCCAGCGCAGACTTCTCGTTCTGGGCCATCACCGCCTCCGTGCTGGTGTTCCTCGGCATTCCGCTGCTCGCGGGTTTCCTCACGCGGACAATCGGCGAAAAGACCAAGGGCCGCAACTGGTACGAGGACACGTTGCTGCCAAAACTTGGCCCGTGGGCGCTCTACGGCTTGCTGTTCACCATCACCCTGCTCTTCGCCCTGCAGGGCGGAACCATAACGTCCCGTCCACTGGACGTGGCCCGGATCGCGCTGCCCCTGCTGGTCTACTTCCTGGTCGTGTTCGGCGCCGGCATGCTGATCGGCAAGGGGCTTGACCTGGGCTATGCGAAGACCACCACGCTGGCGTTCACGGCGGCGGGCAACAACTTCGAACTCGCCATTGCGGTGGCGATCGGCACCTTCGGCGTCACCTCCGGGCAGGCCCTGGCCGGCGTCGTCGGGCCCTTGATTGAAGTCCCCGTCCTTGTTGCACTGGTTTACGTGGCCCTCCGGGCCCGGAAACGCTACTTCGCCGCCGGCCCCCTTTCCGCCTAACCCCCAGATCCTCCAGGAGAAACCCGTGAGCACCGAAACCGCCAAAAAGCCCTCCGTCCTGTTCGTCTGCGTCCACAACGCCGGCCGTTCGCAGATGGCGGCCGCCTTCCTCACCACGCTTTCCAACGGCGCGGTCGAGGTCCGGTCCGCCGGTTCCCAGCCCGCCGAGAAGGTCAATCCGGCCGCCGTCGAGGCCATGGCCGAACTCGGCATCGATATGTCCGCCGAAATCCCGAAGGTCCTCACCACCGAGGCTGTCAAGGAATCCGACGTCGTCATCACGATGGGCTGCGGCGACACCTGCCCGATCTTCCCGGGCAAGCGCTACGAGGACTGGGAACTCGAGGACCCGGCCGGCCAGGGCGTCGCCGCCGTCCGCCCCATCCGCGACGAGATCAGGTCCCGGATCGAGGACCTCATCGCCTCCCTCACCCCCGCCGCCAAATAGGAGTCCGGCCATGACCGAAAAGCTGATCATCATCGGGTCCGGCCCGGCCGGCTACACCGCTGCGATCTACGCCGCCCGCGCCGGGCTGGCACCCCTGGTCATCGCCGGCGCCGTCACCGCGGGCGGGGCGTTGATGAACACCACCGAGGTGGAGAACTTCCCCGGCTTCCCCGCAGGCGTCCAAGGCCCCGAGCTGATGGACGGCCTCCAGCAGCAGGCCGAGAAGTTCGGCGCCCAGGTGCTGTTCGACGACGTCACCGAGGTCCAGCTCACCGGGCACCTCAAGCGCGTCGTCACCGGAGCCGGCGAGACCTACGAGGCGCCCGCCGTCATCCTCGCCACCGGCTCCGCCTACAAGGAGCTCGGCCTGCCGGAGGAGAAGAAGTTCAGCGGCCACGGCGTCTCCTGGTGTGCCACCTGCGACGGCTTCTTCTTCCGCGACCAGGACATCATTGTGGTCGGTGGCGGCGACTCGGCCATGGAGGAGGCCACCTTCCTGACCCGCTTCGGCAAAACCGTCACCGTCGTTGTGCGCAAGAACGAGCTGCGGGCCTCCCGCATCATGGCCCAGCGGGCCAAGGACAACCCCAAGATCCGTTTCGCCTGGAACTCCGCCGTCACCGCGATCCACGGTGACGGCAAGGTCACCGGCGTCACCCTGACGGACACGGCCACCGGCGAAACCCGGGAGCAGGCCGCCACCGGCATCTTCGTCGCGATCGGCCACGTGCCGCGCACCGAGCTGCTGCACGGCCAGGTGGAGCTCGACGCCGAGGGGTATATCAAGGTCGACTCCCCCACCACGGTCACCAACGTCAGCGGTGTCTTCGCCTGCGGGGACGCGGTTGATCACCGCTACCGCCAGGCCATCACCGCCGCCGGCACCGGCTGCGCGGCCGCGCTGGACGCCGAACGCTACCTCGCCGCGCTGGACGACGCCGACAGCATCGCCACCGCCCTGGTCGAGGAACCCACCCACTCCTAGGCACCACCGGATGAAACAGAGGACATCATGGCTGTAACCACTCCCCTTCCCGTGGCCATCATCGGCGCAGGCCCCGTTGGCCTGGCCGCAGCGGCCCACTTGATCGAACGAGGACTGGAACCTTTGATCTTCGAGGCCGGCCCCTCCGCGGGCGCCGCGATCGAGCAGTGGCGCCACATCCGGCTCTTCTCCCCGTGGCAGTACAACACCGACGCCGCCGCCGTCCGCCTGCTCGCCGCGACCGGCTGGGAACCACCGGAGCCGGCCGCGCTGCCCACCGGCGGCGACCTGGTTGACCGTTACCTCACCCCGCTCGCCTCGCTGCCCGAGATCGCGTCCCGGCTGCGGACCGGCGTCCGCGTCGTGGCAGTAACCCGGCAGGGCATGGACAAAACCCACAGCCGCGGCCGCGACACTACCCCCTTCCTGGTCCGGGTGGAACACGCCGACGGCAAAGTCAGCGATCACCAGGCCGCCGCTGTCATCGACGCCTCCGGCACCTGGTCCACCCGCAACCCGCTGGGAACCTCAGGGCTCCCCGCGGTCGGCGAAGCCGCCGCGGCTTCACGCATCTCCTCGCCGCTTCCGGATGTCCTGGGCCGCGACCGGGAAACGTTTGCGGGGCGCACCGCCGTCGTCATCGGCGCGGGCCACTCCGCCGCCAACACCCTGCTCAACCTCGCCGAGCTTGCCGCCCAGGTGCCCGGGACGAAGATCGTATGGGCGATCCGCGGCGCCTCGGCGGCCAAGGTCTACGGCGGCGGCGACGCCGACGGCCTCGCCGCCCGCGGCCAACTCGGCAGCCGGCTGCGCGCACTGGTCGAATCCGGCACCGTGGACCTCCAGACCGGCTTCGGTATCGCCGGCCTTACCGCCGACGGCGGCCCCGTCACGCTGACCGCAACCGACGGCCGCACCCTGACGGCCGACGTCGTGGTCCCGGCCACCGGCTTCCGTCCGAACCTGGACATGCTTCGGGAACTCCGGCTGGAACTGGACCCCGGCGTCGAGGCCCCGCGCGAGCTCGGCCCGCTGATCGACCCCGAATTCCACTCCTGCGGTACCGTCGAGCCCCACGGGGCCCGGATGCTGGCCCACCCGGAACAGGACTTCTACATCGTCGGCATGAAGTCCTACGGCCGGGCCCCCACCTTCCTGCTGGCCACCGGCTACGAACAGGTCCGCTCCGTCGCGGCTGCCCTGGCCGGCGACCGTCAAGCCGCCGACACCGTCCAGCTCGAGCTGCCGGAGACCGGCGTCTGCTCCTCGGATGTCGGCACCAGCTGCGACGTGGCCGCCGCCGCGCCGGCAGGCTTCGTGGCGGAAACCTCGGGCGGCTGCTGCGGAGCGCCGGAACCCGTCCTTGTCGGCTTCCCCACCGGACTGGCCCACGGTCGCGCCGGGGAGAACTGACCCGCCGGAAAAAAATTTCGAATCCCACCCATCCCTTTCCGCCGAACCCCCGAATACCCATTGAGACACCAACCAAGGGTCGGTGCCCATCAGTCGGATAAGGGCCGCAGCGGCAAAGACGTTCGCTGCCGGCAACGAAATCGGCACAACAAAGGAGATTCGAAATGCAGACCATCAAGCGCACGACTTTCGCCGTTGCAGGTATCGCTGCCGCAACCATGCTCAGCCTCACTGCCTGCGGCGGTTCCAGCACCGGTTCCAGCTCCTCCTCGGCTCCGGCCTCCACGCCGTCCGCCTCGAGCATGGCGCCGTCGCCGTCCATGAGCTCTTCCGCCGCCGCGATGGACCCGGCAGCTGACCTCGTCGGCGCCGGCTGCGCCGGCTACGCCGCCAAGGTTCCCAGCGGCGCAGGCTCCGTGTCCGGCATGGCCCTGGATCCGGTGGCCGTGGCCGCCTCCAACAACCCGATCCTGACCACCCTGACCGCCGCCGTCTCCGGCAAGCTCAACCCCAAGGTCAACCTGGTGGACACCCTGAACGGCAGCGAATTCACCGTCTTCGCTCCGACGGATGACGCGTTCAAGAAGATCGACCCCGCCACCATCGAAGCGCTCAAGACGGACGACGCCCTGCTGAGCAAGATCCTGACCTACCACGTGGTGCCCGGCAAGATCAGCCCGGACAAGATTGTCGGCACCCACAAGACGGTCCAGGGCGGTTCCGTCACCGTCACCGGCACCAAGGACGCGCTCAAGGTCGACAACGCCAACGTCGTCTGCGGCGGCGTCAAGACGGCCAACGCCACGGTCTACATGGTCGACTCCGTCCTGATGCCCAAGTAGGCAACCCGAAGACCCTCCTGCCCGGCTCCAGACTGACTCCCTGGATCCACGAGGAGAAACGAAGGCCCGCACCTGTTGGTGCGGGCCTTCGCCCGTTGCGGGCGGGTGTGCCGGGTTCGCCTCGGGTCACCGCCGCGGCGGCCACGCCGGGATCCGCAGCCCGGTCTACTAGACTGGGGCTGTTCCGCAGCCGGCGGCCTTACAGTTCCCCAGAGGTGATTCCTTCAGTGCCCAGCAGTAACGCGCCGACCACGACCGGCCCCCGCAGGACGTTGCGCCGCATCGCGGCCGGTGTCAGTGCAGTCCTGTTGTTGTTGCCGCTCGCAGCGTGCACCGGAACACCCGGCCCGGCGCCGTCGCCGTCCACCGCCAGCGCGTCCGACGCCGCCCCCACCGCCACATTCAACTTCGGCACCGCATCGCGGCCGCTGGGCCTGGACCCGGCGCTCGTCTCCGACGTCGACTCCTACCGCATCACCCGCCAGGTACTCGAGGGGCTGATCGGGGTCGACCAGACCAGCGGCAAGCCCACCCCCCTGCTGGCAACGGAGTGGAACGACAGCAACGAGGGCCGCGCCTACACCTTCAAGCTCCGCGAGAACGTGAAATTCCAGGACGGAACGGTCTTCGACGCGGCCGCGGTGTGCACCAACTTCAACCGCTGGTTCAACTTCCCCGCAGCCCTCCGGAAGCAGGCGACGGGCAGCACCTTCAAGGGGGTGTTCAAGGCCCACGCCGACCAGGCCTCGCTGTCCATCTACAAGGGCTGCACCGCCCTGGCCGCGAACAGTGTCCGGATCGACCTCACCCAGCCGTTCACGGGCTTCCTCCAGGCCTTGACGCTGCCCGCTTTCGCGATCTCTTCGCCGAAGGCCCTCGCCGCGCAGTCCGCCGACGCGCTCACCCAGAGCCGCGAAGGCCAGGCCGTGTCCGCCTATGCCCTGCACCCGGTGGGCACCGGCCCCTTCGTTTTCGGCTCATGGGACAACAACACCGTCACCCTGACCAGCAACAAGGATTACTGGGGCGACAAGGGCCAGATCGGAACCATCAACTTCATCAGCTACGACCACCCGCAGACCCGGCTGCAGGCGCTGCTGGATGGCAAGATCGATGCCTTCGATTCGGTCACGGTGGGAAATTTTGACCAGTTGGTCAAGCGCGGGAAGCAGATCATCCAGCGTGATCCGTTCTCGGTCATGTACCTGGGCATGAACCAGGAAGTGCCGGTGCTGCAGAACCTCAAGGTCCGCCAGGCGATCGAGATGGCCCTGGACAAGGACACCCTGATCCGCAAGTTCTTCATCGACAACACCGCGGCGGCCTCCCAGTTCGTACCGCCGAAGCTGAGCGGCTTCAACAACAACGCCCCCTCGCTGGGACACGATCCCGCCAAGGCCAAGGAACTCCTCGCCGAGGCCGGATACAAGGGCGAGGAACTGAAGTTCTACTACCCGCTCAACGTCGCCAGGCCGTACCTGCCGACTCCGGAGAAGGTCTACGCCGAGATCAGCCGCCAGCTCACCGCCGTCGGTCTCAACATCAAGCCGGTTCCGGTGGACTGGTCCGACGGCTACCTCCAGAAAGTCACCTCCCCCGGGGACCACGCCCTGCACCTGCTCGGCTGGAACGGCTCCTATGCCGATCCGGACAACTTCGTGGGCCCGCTGTTCGGCGAGAACACCGGCGAGTTCGGCTACCAGGATCCCCAGGTGTTCTCCAAGATCGCCCGGGCGCGCGGCCTGCCTGACGGCAAGGATCGCACCGAGCAGTACCAGACCATCAACGCCCAGATTGCCGCGACCGTCCCGGCCGTGCCGATCGCGTTCCCGATCTCGGCACTGGCGCTCTCCGACCGGGTGCTGAAGTACCCGGCCTCGCCCGTCCTGAACGAAGTTTTCACCAAGGTCGTGTTAAAGCCTTGACGGAGGCACCCAATTTCAGTTAGTGGGCGGTGCAGGGATATTCTGTGACAGCCAGAGCCGCTGCTATCGGAGACTGATTGTGACTTTCATTTCCAAGACCCAACATGCCGACGTTGTCCTGATTGGCGGCGGCATTATGAGCGCCACGCTGGGCGCCTTCCTAAAGCAGCTGGAGCCGAACTGGACCATTTCGCTGTTCGAGCGCCTGGACCAGCCGGGCTTGGAAAGCTCCGATCCGTGGAACAACGCGGGCACCGGGCACGCCGCCCTGTGTGAGCTTAACTACTCCCCCGCAGCCAAAGACGGCTCGGTGGACCCGGCCAAGGCCCTGCACATCAACGAGCAGTTCCAGCTGTCCCGCCAGTTCTGGTCCCACCTGGTCACCAACTCCCTGATCGGCTCCCCCAAGGGCTTCATCAACACGGTGCCGCACATGAGCTTCGTGGTGGGCGACGCCAACGCCAAGTTCCTCCGGACCCGCTACGAAGCGCTCAAGCCGAACCCGCTGTTCCGCTCCATGGAGTTCTCGGAGGACCACGCCCAGATCGCCAAGTGGGCGCCGCTGATCGTCAAGGGCCGCGACCCGAAGCAGCACATCGCGGCAACCCGCGCCGCCGAGGGCACCGACGTCGACTTCGGCGCACTGACCCGCGAGTTGACCGGCTACCTCGGCAACAATGGTGTGGAAATCAACTACGGCCACGACGTCACCGACCTCAAGCGTGCCTCCGACGGCGGCTGGGACCTGTCGCTCAAGCACCCCCGCTCCGGCGAGCACGGCTCGATCCACGCGAAGTTCGTCTTCGTCGGCGCCGGCGGCGGGGCGCTGCACCTGCTGCAGGCCTCGGGCATCCCCGAAAGCAAGGGCTACGGCGGTTTCCCGGTTTCCGGCCAGTTCTTCCGCTGCACCGACGAGACCCTCGCCGCCCAGCACAGCGCCAAGGTTTACGGCCAGGCATCCGTGGGCGCCCCGCCCATGTCCGTGCCGCACCTGGACACCCGGTTCGTCAACGGCAAGCGGTCCCTGCTCTTCGGACCCTATGCCGGCTTCTCCACCAACTTCCTCAAGAACGGCTCCTACCTGGACCTGCCGCTGTCCATCCGTCCCTCCAACATCATCCCGATGCTGGCCGTGGCCAAGGACAACATGGATCTCACCGCCTACCTGGTCAAGGAAGTCGCCAAGCGGCACGGGGCCAAGGTGGAGGCCCTGCGGGAGTACTACCCGGAGGCCAAGGACGGCGACTGGGAACTCATCACCGCCGGCCAGCGGGTCCAGATCATCAAGAAGGACCCGAAGAAGGGCGGCGTGCTGCAGTTCGGCACCGAGGTCATCGCCGGCCGCGACGGCACCATCGGCGCCCTCCTCGGCGCGTCCCCGGGCGCCTCTACCGCGGTGCCGATCATGATCGAACTCCTGCAGAAGTCGTTCCCGAAGAACTTCAAGGGCTGGCAGTCCAAGCTCAAGGAGATGATGCCGGGCTACGGCGTCAAGCTCAACGAGAACCCGGAACTCGCCGCCCGGCTCGAGGCCGAGACGGCCGCAGCCCTCCAGCTTGAACCGGTCAGCGCCACCCGCTGAAACCCTGTGGGGTTGCGGCACGTTTAATCCTTTTGACGTCATGTTGTGACGTGCGTCCGTCGACCCACCAGGAGACCATGAGATGTTCCGGCTGGCCAAGCTCTCGCTAGGAAACCGGGCGCTGATCGCGCTGATCACCGTCTTCGCGTCCGTCTTCGGCGTGATCACGATGTCCTCGCTCAAGCAGGAGCTCATTCCGTCCATCGAGTTCCCGCAGATCACGGTCATCACCTCGATGCCCGGGGCCTCGCCGGAAGTCGTGGACAAGCAGATCAGCGGTCCGCTCGAGACGGCGCTCAACGGCGTCGAGGGGCTGGAGTCGACGTCCTCGACCTCGCGCAACGGCGTCTCCCAGATCACCCTGGTGTTCACCTACGGCTCCAACCTGGATAGGGCCCGGAACCAGATCGACCGTGCCATCTCCAACGCCAAGCAGGCGCTGCCGAAGGACGTCCAGCCGCAGGCGATCGCCGGCAGCATCAGTGACTTCCCGATCGTTTACCTCGCGGTTTCCTCGGACAAGCCGCTCAGCGAACTCAACGCGGACCTGGCCCGCCTGAGCGTGCCGCGGCTGCAGAAGCTCGACGGCGTCCGCGGAGCCGAGGTGACCGGCGGGGCCACCCAGCACATCAAGATCCTGCCGCGGCCCGAGGCCATGGCGGCCTCCGGCGCCACCATCGCCTCCATTACGGATGCGCTGAAGAACAACGGTTCGCTGGTGCCCGCCGGCAGCATCGAGGAGCAGGGGAAGACACTGTCGCTGCAGATCGGCAGTCCGGTGGACTCCCTGGACGCGGTCAAGGCCCTGCCGCTGGGAGGCGCCCGCGACGCCGCCACCATCGGCACCGTGGCGGATGTCAGCGTCACCGAGGACGCCCGCACCTCGATCACCCGGACCAACGGCAAGGAAACCCTGGCCCTGTCGGTCACCAAGAAGCCGGAGGGCGACACGGTCGGCATTTCGCATGCGGTGAAGGACTCCATCCCGCAGCTTGAGGCCGAGCTGGGCTCGAACGCCAAGTTCACCCCGGTCTTCGACCAGGCGCCGTTCATTGAGAAGTCGATCAAGGACCTCACCACCGAGGGACTGCTGGGGCTCGGCTTCGCCGTCGCCGTCATCCTGCTGTTCCTGCTTTCGGTGCGCTCCACCCTGGTCACGGCTGTGTCCATCCCGCTGTCCCTGCTGATCACCTTCATCGGGCTCTCCGCCACCGGGTACTCGCTGAACATCCTGACCCTTGGGGCGCTGACCATCGCCATCGGCCGCGTGGTGGACGACTCGATCGTGGTGATCGAGAACATCAAACGGCACCTCAGCTACGGCGAACAGAAAATCACCGCCATCCTGACCTCCATCCGGGAAGTCGCCGGAGCGATCACGGCTTCCACGCTCACCACGGTGGCGGTGTTCCTGCCGATCGCCTTCGTGGCCGGACTCGCCGGCGAGCTGTTCCGGCCCTTTGCGCTCACGGTCACGATCGCCCTGGTGTCTTCACTGCTGGTCTCGCTTACCATCGTTCCGGTGCTGGCCTACTGGTTCCTGCGGACGCCGGCGGACAAGGCCGGGAACGCCGTGTCCGAAGCCTCGGCCCGCGAGACCGCGGCAAAGGCTCACGAAGCCGAACAGCGCAGCTTCCTGCAGCGCGGCTACCTCCCGATCCTCACGAAGACCCAGCGGCATCCCGTGATAACGCTGGTCGCTGCCGTCCTGGTCCTCGGCGGGACCGCGGCCATGTCGCCGCTGCTCGCCACCGACCTGCTGGGCCGTTCCGGCGAAAACAGCATGACCGTGAAGCAGGCCCTTCCGGCCGGCACCAGCCTGGCCGAGGGAAGCGCCGCGGCCATCAAGGTCGAAACCGTGCTGCGGGGCATCGACGGGATCAAGGACGTCCAGGTCACCACCGGCAACGCCCAGACCGGTTTCTCCGCGCTGCAGTCGACCGGGGCGGCGAATTCCAGCTTCACCGTGGTGACCGAAGAGAAGTTCAACCAGGGCCAGCTGCAGGACACTGTCCGCGGCGAACTCGCCAAGATCTCCGGGGCCGGCAAGATCACCGTCGGCTCGCAACAGGGCGGCTTCGGCACGACGTCGACGGTCGACATCACGCTCAAGGCCGCCAGCTCCGCGGACCTCCGCACCGCCAGCGATGCCATGGTCAAGGCCATGGACGGCGTCCCCGGCTCCTCCGAGGTCAGCACCAACCTGGCCGCAAGCCAGCCCGTGGTGCAGGTCAAGGTGGACCGTGCCAAGGCCGTCGCGGCGGGCCTGAACGAACAGCAGGTCGCCGGCGTGCTGGCCTCCACCATCAGCCCGATCCCGGCCGGCACCGTCCGCATTGGCACCACCGATTTCCCGGTCCGGATCGGAGAGGGCACCCGATTCACCAGCATCGGCGCCGTCCGCGACCTTCCGCTGCCGACGGCGCGCGGGCCGGTTCCGCTGTCCTCGATCGCCTCGGTGGAACAGGTGGACGTTCCGGTCTCCGTCACGGCCAGCAACGGCCAGCGGACCGCGCGCGTCTCCATCACGCCGTCGGGCGGCAACCTCGGCGCGGTCAGCACCGAGGTGCAGTCCCGGCTCAAGAACGTCCAGCTCCCGCCGGGCGTCACCGCGGAGATCGGCGGCGCCACGACCCAGCAGGCCGAGTCCTTCGGGCAGCTCGGGCTGGCGTTGCTCGCCGCCATCGCCATCGTCTACGTGATCATGGTGGCCGCCTTCAAGTCGCTCGTGCAGCCGCTGATCTTGCTGGTCTCGGTCCCGTTCGCGGCCACCGGCGCCATCGCGCTGCTGCTCGTGACCCGCGTCCCGCTGGGGCTTCCGTCGCTGATCGGCATGCTGATGCTGGTGGGCATCGTGGTGACCAACGCGATCGTGCTGATTGACCTGATCAACCAGTACCGCCAGCCGCGCAACGGCGAGCCCGGGATGAGCGTGGCGGAGGCGATCACGCACGGCGCGAGGCAGCGCCTTCGGCCGATCCTGATGACAGCGCTGGCCACGGTGTTCGCCTTGACCCCGATGGCGCTGGGCCTCACGGGTGGCGGTGGCTTCATCTCCCAGCCGCTGGCTATTGTGGTGATCGGCGGACTCATCTCCTCCACCGCCCTGACCCTGGTCCTGGTCCCGGTGCTGTACCGGCTGGTGGAGGGCCGGCGCGAACGCAGGGCGCTGCAGAAGGCCGCCGGCGGCAAGCCGGCCCACGGCCGCCGCGCCCAGCCGGCACCGGCGGACGCGGCGGGCACGGCTGGCGGCCTGGACCAGCATGACGAGGCCGACGAACCGGACGAGGCCCCGGCGCTCCGCAACTAGGGTCCGCCCTCCCCGCCCGACTATTGCGAGCTAGTTGGGGATGGGACGGGTCATTTGGAGGCGGACGCGGGGTCGGGGGTGTCGGCAGGGGTTTCGGCGGGGACCGGGCCGGGGTCGGAGAACGCCAGCCGGGGCACGAGCATCAGGGCGGCGGCCGCGGCCAGTCCGGTGACCCCGCAGACGGCCCACACCGTGAGGTAGCCGGCCAGCGGCGCCGCGGTCTGGCCCGCGTCCGCGGCAGCACCGGTGTCGCCCAGGACGTGGCTGAGCAGCGCAATGCCGAAGACCGCGGAGGCGAAGGCACCCCCGATGGTCTTGGTGGTGTTCGTCAGCCCTGTGGCCATCGCGGTCCGGTTCAGCGGCGCCGCGGCAGCCGCCGCCGAGGGCAGTGCCGCAACGAGCGCCCCGGAACCGACGCCGGCCACCGCCATGTTGACCAGCGCCTCGGCCAGGCTGCCGTGCAGGGGCAAAAACAGCAGGTAGCCGACGCCCACAAGCGCCGCTGCGCCCACGAGGGTCCAGCGCGGGGTGAGCCGGCGGGTCACCACGGGGTAGAGCAGTGCTCCCACCAGCAGGGCGAGCACGTACACACCGATGATGATCGAAACCTGCCCCGCACGCAGCCCCAGCCCGTAGCCGTGGAGCGCGGGATCGGTCCGGGCAAAGGTCGAGAGCGGGGCCTGGGCACCCAGCACGGAGACGCCAAACAGCCCCGCGGTCAGCTGCACCGGCCACATGGACTTGGACCGCAGCATCCGGATATCCACCAGCGGGTCCTCGCGGCGCAGCTGGACGCGGACAAAGCGAACAAAGGCCAGCAGCCCGGCCGCGACCAGCACCCAGGCCCACCAGGCACCGGGTCCGTTGAGCCGCATGAACGTCAGCCCGGAGGTGATCAGCAGCAGCCCGACGGCGAGCAGCGCGAAGCCGCCGGTGTCCACCCGGCCGCTGGCGCGCCCGGTCGATTCCGGCACGCCGAAGCGGATGGCGAACCAGCAGGCGGTCACGGCCAGCGCCGGAAGCATCAGCACCAGCTGCAGCTGCCCGGCGAACACTTCCACGAGCGCCCCGGCCGCGAGGGCGCCTGCGATGACACCGAATTCCAGCGCCCCCACGAGGACGCCCGCCGCGCGGCGGGTGCGGGCAGCGCCGTCGGGCAGTCCGTGCACCCGGCTGAAGACCAAGGCGATCTCCAGCGGCAGCCAGACCACGTAGAAGCCCTGCAGGGACCAGGCGGCGAGGAACGTCCAGAAATCCGGCGCCAGCGCCACGCCCCAGGAGGCGGCAGCGGTGAGGACAGTGGAGACAAGCAGGATCCGGCGGTGCCCGTACAGGTCGCCCAGCTTTGCCAGCACGGGCACGGCCAGGGCGCTGACCGTCAACTGGGCGGCCTCGAACCAGTTGACGTCGCCGTCGTGGATCCCCAGGTGCCGGGCGATGTCGGTGAGGATGGGAGTGTAGTAGCCCTGCAGGATTCCGCTGGTGAGTTCCACCAGACACAAAAAAGCAACGATGCGGCGCATGGGAACCTTCCGGGCGGGCTGGAGACCTGGCGGCCAGCCGATTGATTGCATCCTAGGGCCGGGCGCCGCCGGCTCCCCGGAGGGCAGGGGAATATCCCGGCGTGGCGGGCGTTGTACCGAACGATAGATGCAAATGCATCTAAATCGGGTACAGTGGAAACAGCAACCGGAAGTTTCCGGCCAGGGAAAGGAACACCATGCAGATCGGCGTCTTCAGCGTCAGCGACATCACCACGGACCCCACCACGGGCCGCACCCCTACCGAACACGAGCGCATCAAGGCCTCGGTGGCGATCGCCAAAAAGGTCGAAGAGATCGGCATGGATGTCTACGCCATCGGCGAGCACCACAACCGGCCGTTCTTCTCCTCCTCCCCCACCACCACGCTGGCCTACATCGCGGCGCAGACGGAACGGATCATCCTTTCCACCGCGACGACGCTGATCACCACCAACGACCCGGTGAAGATCGCCGAGGACTTCGCGATGCTCCAGCACCTCGCAGACGGCCGGGTGGACCTGGTCCTGGGCCGCGGCAACACCGCCCCGGTCTACCCCTGGTTCGGCAAGAACATCCAGGACGGGATCGAACTCGCGATCGAGAACTACTCCCTGCTGCGCCGGCTCTGGGACGAGGACACGGTCAACTGGTCGGGCAAGCACCGCACCCCGCTGCAGAACTTCACCTCCACCCCGCGCCCGCTCGACGGCGTCGCCCCCTTTGTCTGGCACGGCTCCATCCGCACGCCGCAGATCGCCGAAGTCGCCGCGTACTACGGGGACGGCTTCTTCGCCAACAACATCTTCTGGCCCAAGGAGCACTACCAGCAGCTGATCGGCCTCTACCGTGAACGCTACGAGCACTACGGCCACGGCAAGGCGGACCAGGCGATTGTGGGCCTGGGCGGCCAGTTCTTCATGCGGAAGAACTCACAGGACGCCGTCAAGGAGTTCCGTCCCTACTTCGACAACGCCCCGGTCTACGGCCATGGCCCCTCGCTGGAGGACTTCACGTCCCAGACCCCGCTGACTGTCGGCAGCCCGCAGGAAGTCATCGAGAAGACCCTGACCTTCCGCGAGTACTTCGGCGACTACCAGCGCCAGTTGTTCCTGATCGATCACGCCGGCCTGCCCTTGAAGACCGTGCTGGAGCAGCTGGACCTCTTTGGCGAGGAAGTCCTGCCGGTGCTCCGCAAGGAATACGCCGAGAAGACGCCGGCCCACGTCCCGGAACCGCCGACCCACGCCGCCCGTGTCGCCGCCTCGCTGGCATCCCGGGACGCCGCCCCGCAGGAGGCATGATGTCAGCCAGGACCGAATCGCCGGTCCGCCTGGCCGCGGAAACCTGGGAGTCCCTGTTCCGCGCCCAGGTGGCCGTGATGCGCCGGCTGCAGTCCGGGCCCGCTTTCAAGGCCCTGGCCGTAAACGAGTACGACGTGCTGTTCACGCTCTCCGGCTGTCCTTCCGGCTGGCTCCGCCAGAATGAACTCAACGACCACGTGCTCTTGAGCCAGTCGAGCCTGAGCCGGCTGGTGGAGCGGCTGGAAAAGCGGGGGCTGGTGGAACGGCGGCCCGCCCCCGACGACGGCCGCGGTGTCCTGGTCCGGCTCACCGACGCCGGCCGGGAACTGCAGAAACAGATCGGCCGGGAGCACGTCCGCGACATTGCCGCCCTGGTGGCCCCGGCCCTGACCGACGAGGAACAGCGCGAGCTGCTGCGCCTGACGGAAAAACTGCGGACCGCGGTCCAGGCGCGCTAGCCGGGCCCGAGCCCGCTGGCGCTGCTGGCGCAGCTAGCGGATGGTGACCAGCGCGGCCGGGTCCTCTACGGGCAATTGACCGGTGACCGTGGCGGTGACCTTGAGTTCCTTCAACGAGAGGCTGCCGCCGACGGTGGACAGAAACGCCGTGTCCGAGGAGTCCCGGCCGGCGGTAATCCGGAGCATGCTCTCCCGGGGCGCCAGTCCGGTCGGGTCGATCACGTGCCAGGCCCCGTTGACGTGTGCTTCGGCCACGGCGTGGAAGTCCATCGGGCTCAGCCCGGGCGCGTACACCGCGGCCAGGCGCGCCGGGACGTTCTTGGACCGCAGCAGCGAAATTGCCAGGTGGGCGAAGTCCCGGCAGACGCCGCGCCGGTGCAGCAGCGTCTCGACGGCGCCGTCCGTGCCGCGCGACGATCCGCTGACGTAGCGCAGCTCGCTGAAGACCCAGTCCCGCACGGCGTGGAGCAACTCCCCGCCCTGCAGGCCGCCGAACTCGGCGTACGCCGTCGGGAGCAGCCGGTCGGATTCGGCGTACCGGCTGGGGCGTACGTAGCGGATGAGCTCCATCAGTCCGGGTTCCTCAGGCGCGGCCGACCCGGTGACGGTGGCACCGTATTCGACCAGGACCTCGGTGGGCTCGGCGAACTCCATGTAGTGGAAGCGTCCGCCGTGGTGGTCCGACAGCTCGGTCAGAGGCACGTCCTCGCCGCCGGCCGTGACGGAAAGCGACTCCTCGAATCCGCTGTAGCCGGGGTTGCGGGCCACGGCCACCGCCATCGCGACCTTGGTATCGGCCACGGTCTTGAAGGCCAGGCGTGCGGTCACGATGCGTTCCATGGATCTCCGGAGGGGTACGAGCGAAGCCGCTGAAGCCTCAGCGGGCGGGCAATCGCCCCAGCCGCAATGATGCCGGCGGCGGGACTAGTTTTTGATCTTCAGCGACATTAGCATCCGCTGGACATTGGCGAATTCCGACCCCTCGTTGACGTATTTGTCCGCCTGGGCCAGCGTGTCAAAAGACCTGGCCGGCGCGACTTTTTGGTCCGGGGCGAACGCTTTGAGTTCGGCGAGGTCGCCGAACGAATAGTCGCCCTTGCCGTCGGGCCCGCGCACCACGTTCTGCAGGGAGCAAGCCTTGCCTTCCGCTCCCCCGACCACGTTGGTGATGCCGTAGGACCCGAAGTACTTGTAGCCCTGGATGACCCGGAACACCACGTGCGGGTCGATGGTCCCCGCCCCGCCGCGGTGCGGCAGTTCCACCGGAATGCTGCTGACCACGACGTACGGTTTGGCGGCATCGCCCGAGCAGGCGCCGGCCGCCTGGGCCGGCAGTCCGGTCTGCAGCGTGGCCAGGTACCGGCCGTCCGCATCCTTGACCTCGATCTTGAGGGCCCCCGGCAGGGTGCCCTGCGCCGGGGTGAGCGACTGGGCAATCCATTCCTGCGGCAGGTCGAAACTGACGTTCTTAGCAGGGTCCGTGAAGGTCTTCCAGGCGGCCGCCGTCGCGCCCGCGGAGGCGCCCGCGGACGCGGTACCCGTCGCGGTCCCCGGCGCCGAGGCAGAGGCGCCGGGCGACGCCGGCGACGCGGTCCCGGCGGAGGGACCCGCCGTCGAGCTTCCGCCCGGGCTGCCCGCCGTCCAGGCCGGTGTGCCCTTGCCGTCGGTGCTGCAGCCGGCGAGCGCCGCCGCGGTGAGCGCCAGCGCAGCAGCAATCCGGAGTCCGCGGGAAATAGCCGTCCCTGTCATGGTGACAGCGTAGCCGGGGCCCGTGGCGGTTCAGAGTTTCCGGAGCAGCGTTTCGTAGAAGCGGACGCCCCGGCCCAGCGTCTCGAGTGAGATCTTTTCGTCCACGGCATGGATCGAGCCGCGGTCCCTGGCGTCCATGGCGAAGGGCGCAAACCGGTAGACGGCGTCGCAGATCCCGGTGAACCGGCGCGAGTCCGTTCCGCCCATCATGATGTACGGCGTGATGATCGCCTCCGGGAAGGTCTCGGCAATGCAGTCCTCCAGCAGCTCCCACTGCGGTCCCGCAAAGTCGCTGACCGGCGTGGGATCGTTGCCCTCCACGACCCGCAGCTCCACCTTCGGATCGCGGATGACCTTCCTCAGCCGCTCCACGGTTCCGGCCACGGTGTCCCCCACGGCGACCCGGATGTTGGCGTTCGCCTTGGCCGTCGCGGCGAGCACGTTGGCGCCGGCGCTGCCCTCCAGCGTGGTGACCGCCACCGTGGTGCGGGTCATCGCGTTGGTTTCGTTCCCCAGCCGGCCGAAAAGCCAGGTCATGGGGACCCTGAGCAGCGACAGGTTCGCGAAGGCGACCCGCAGCGGGGCCGGTGCGTGCGGGCCGAAGCGCCGGAGCATTTCCGCGGTCACCTCCGGCAGGCTCTGCGGAAACGGACTGCGCTCGATCCGGGTGATGGCCCGGGCCAGCCGCGCCGTCGCCCCCATCCGCGGCGGCGTCGAGGCGTGTCCCCCGGGGTCGCGGGTCAGCAGTTCCACGTCCAGGATCCCCTTTTCGGCCACACCGACGACGGCGGCCGGCCGGCTCACGCCCGGGAACGCGTCTCCCGCGACGGCGCCCCCCTCGTCCAGCACGAGCCAGGGCCGCACTCCCCTGGCGGCGAGGAGTCCGGCTGCGGCTGAGGCGCTGTCACCGGCGGTTTCCTCGTTGTTGCCGAAGGAGAAGTAGATGTCATTTACCGGGGCGAAGCCCGCTGCCAGCAGGGCTTCTGCGGCCTCCAGGATGGCGACCAGTTGGCCTTTGTCGTCGAGGGTGCCGCGACCCCACAGGTGGGTGCCGTCATTGTGGCCGGAAAACGGCGGATGGGTCCACGCGTCCCCGTCCCCGGCCGGGACGACGTCGTAATGCGCCATCAGCACGGCGGCCCGGTTTCGGGTCCCGGCGTCGGTGCCGGTGCCGGTGCCGGTACCGGTACCGGGCCACCGGAACAGGAGTGCCAGCCCGTTGACGCGTTCCATCTCCAGTGCGGCGTGGACAGCGGGGTAGAGCCGGGGCAGGGCGGACAGGAAGGCCTCGAACTCGGCGGTGTCCACCTCGGCGGGAACCCGGGAGGACACGGTGCGGAACCGGACGAGTTCTGCCAGCGAGGCGGCGGCGCGGAGGGCGGGCCCGGCAGGGGCGTTGGTGTGCATGCGCGACAGCCTACGGCGCGCCTGGCGCACCCGACGGCAGGGGCCGCCGCATTTCCTGCAACGAAACCCGGCTAGGCTGGGGGGATGGCTGAACAGCACTTTGATGGAGCGGACTTTGGCGAGCCGGACGGTGTCGCGCGGATGTCCGCCGTCGACATCGCGGACTGGCGGCTCCGGACCTTTGCGCTGTACGCCACCGTGCGGAAGATCGCCGCGGACAGCCCGGCCGAAGCGCACTCCTACTGGCGGCACGAGCGCGACCGCATGTTCGGTACGCACCCGGCGTCGCCGCTGACCGACGAGGCCAAAGCCAGCTTCGGCGGCCTCAAGACCGCCGACTACGACCCGATCTACCGCTTCCACGTCCCGATCACCAAAGAGGGCGCGGGGCGGGAGATGAACGTCGAGACCGGGACCGACGGAGTGGTCCGCTTTGTCCGGCTGGGCACCTTCGACCTGCCGGAGATGGGCCAGTTGGCGGTCTGGAAGCTCAACGGCTACGGCGGCGGCATTTTCGTGCCGTTCCGGGACGCCACCGCCGGCCAGCCCGGCGGCAGCTACGGCGCCGGACGCTACCTGCTGGACACCATCAAGGGCGCCTTCCACGGCGTCACCGGTTCCGGGGACGCCGCCGAGTTCGTACTGGACTTCAACTTCGCCTACAACCCCTCCTGCGCGTACAACGAGGCCTGGGCCTGCCCCCTGGCCGGGCCGTCGAACCGTCTGGCCGTGGACATCCCGGTCGGCGAGCTGTATTAGCCGGATGGAGTCGCAGCTACAACAAGCGCAGCCAACTTCGCAGCCCCTGTCGCCCGCGGCGACGCGCCGCCGCCACCGGGGCGTGCTCCGCTATCCGGTGGTCCGGCAGCTTCTGCGTTTTACCGGCGTCGGCGTCGTCTGCACCGTGACCTCACTGGCGCTGTATGCGTTCCTGCGGCCGTGGATCGGATCCCAGCCGGCCAACGCGGCGGCGCTGATCATGACCTCGCTGATGAACACGGCCCTGAACCGGCGGCTGACGTTCAAGATCACCGAACGGCACAAGATGAAGCGCGACCACCTGAACGGGCTGATAGTGATCGCCGTTGCGCTGCTGATCACCGGCGGCAGCCTCGGGGTGCTGCATTGGGTCGACCCCGACGCGACCGTGGCCGACGAGCTCTGGACCACCACTTTGTCCGGCTTCCTCGCCACGGCCGTGCGGTTCACCATGCTCCGGCACTGGATCTTCCGCCGGGCCCGGCACCGCTAGCCCCCAGCCAACTACTGCGGGCTAGTTGGGCCGAGGGTGCGGATGCTGCCGACGGCGGTGCGCACCGCGGCTGCCGCTTCGCGCAGCTCGGCAGCCGTGACGGACGCATCGAAGCTGAAGCGCACGGCTGTCTGCGCCACCTCGGCGTCGATCCCCAAGGCCAGCAGCACCGGGGAGGGCTCGTCGGAACCAGCCGCGCAGGCCGAGCCGCTGGAGCAGATCACTCCTTGGCGTTCGAGCTCCAGCAGCACCGATTCCCCGCTGGTGCCCGGGAAGCAGAACGACGCAACCGAGGGGAGCCTGTCCGCCGGATGGCCGGTGAGGAAGGCGCCGGGCACCCCGGTCAGGACCTCGGCAATGAAGTCGTCGCGCAGGGCGGCGACCCGGGCCGAGGCCTCCCGCTGCGACGGCCCGGCGAGGCCCAGCGCCGTCGCCATGGCCACGGCCCCGGCCACGTTTTCGGTGCCGGAGCGGCGGCCGCGCTCCTGCCCGCCGCCGTGGATCAGCGGCTCCAGCCGGGTCCGGCCACGCACATACAGCGCCCCGCAGCCTTTCGGGGCGCCCAGCTTGTGGCCGGAGAGGCTCAGCGCGTCGACACCTAGCCCGCGCACATCCAGGGGCAGCCAGCCGGCGGCCTGCACGGCGTCGGTGTGGAACGGGATGCCGAGCCCCCGGGCCAGTGCCGCCAGCCGGGCCACCGGCTGGACCGTACCCACCTCGTTGTTGGCGTACATCACGCTCACCAGCGCGGTTTCCGGCCGAAGCACGGCCGCGAGCGCTTCCTCGCTCACCTGCCCGTAGCGGTCCACCGGGACCACGTCCACGGCGAAACCATGGACACGTTCGAGGTACCTGGCGGATTCTTCCACCGCCGGGTGTTCGACGGCGCTGATCGCCACCCGGTCCAGGCGCGGATCGGCCGCGCGGCGGGCCAAGGCGATGCCTTTGACCGCGAGGTTGTCCGCTTCCGTCCCGCCGGCGGTGAAGATGACTTCGCCCGGGCGGCAGCCCAGGGCCTTCGCCGTCGCTTCCCGTGCCCCGGCGAGCGCCGCAGCGGCGGCGTCGCCGAGCGAATGGTGGCTCGACGGATTGCCGAAGTCCCCGCTGAGGTAGGGCCACATGGCCTCAAGGACCTCGCGGCGGACCGGCGTCGTGGCGGCGGCGTCCAGGAAGATCACGGTGCGCCTCAGCCGGCCGGTTCCAGCTCGACGTCGAGGCCCAGATCCAGGGCGGTGACGCTGTGCGTGAGGGCACCAATGGAGATGATATCCACGCCGGCAGCGGCGACCCCGGCCACGGTAGCGAGGCTGACGTTGCCGCTGGCCTCGACCCGGGCCCGCCCGCCGACCAGTTCGACGCCGGCAGCCAGTTCTTCCGGCGAGAAGTTGTCCAGCATGATCGTGTCCACGCCGGCGGCCAGCACGGGCTCAATCTGCTCCATGCTGTCCACCTCCACCTCGAAGTGCGTGGTGTGGCCCAGCCGGGCCTTGGCGCCGCGCAGCACCGCGGTGAGCTTCGCCGGGTCTCCCCCGGTCAGCACCGCAAGGTGGTTGTCTTTGGCCAGGACCGCGTCCGAGAGGCTGAAGCGGTGGTTCGCTCCCCCGCCGCAGCGGACCGCGTAGCGCTCCAGCACCCGGAGCCCCGGCGTCGTCTTCCGGGTGTCGGTGATTCGTGCGCCGGTGCCGGCCACCAGCGCGACGAACTCCGCGGTACGCGTGGCGATCGCGCTCATCCGCTGGACCAGGTTCAGCGCCACCCTTTCGGCCAGCAGCACGCCGCGGGCGTTGCCGGTCACCCGGGCCAGCGCCGCGCCGGCCTCGAAGGCCTCGCCGTCGGCCATGAGCAGCTCGACGACGGCGGCCGGGTCCGCCAGCTTCATCGCCGCGGCGAACACCTCGCCGCCGCTGAGCACCCCGGGCACCCGGGCTGCCAGCACCGCAGTGGCGCGGGCGTCGGCCGGGATAAGGGTCTGCGAGGTGATGTCGCCGTAGGGGGCGTCCTCCAGCAGGGCCGCACGGAGCACGGCGTCGACGGCGGCTGCCGGCAGCGAGCCGGCAAGCTCGACGCCGGTCAGCCCCGGGGTGTCCTGGGTGGTGGTGGTCATGAGGAAATCCTTTGCATGGAGGGGGTTGGTGCGGAGGCCGGGTCGGTATCGGCCCGGTGGTGGGCGCCCACGGATGCCGTCCGGTTCCGGGCGGCATCCACGAGCAGTCGAGCAGCCAGCAGCAGGTTGCGGTCCTCGTGCTCCCGCGGGTCTTCCGAGTCCGGCACCGTCCCAGGGGGGACGACGGCGGCCCAGTCGGCAAGCCGCTCCGCGGCGGCATCAAGCTCAACGCCACTGCGCAACACCCCGGCCCGCGCGGTCATCAACCGCCCCAAACCCTCCCGAGAAAACTCCCCAGAACCGGGCCCTGACTTCACGACAACTTCGGGCAAACCGGACTGGTGGGGTTCCCGGCCGGCACTTACGGAACGTTGGCCACCGTCGTTCGATGGCGTTCCGGAAGCGTGCGTCAAGGGGAGGCCGCTTGCGGCCGAGACAGCACGCGGAGGAACGGCGTCGGACGACGCCCCAACTGACGTCCAGCCCGTTTCGTCACGGAGGAAGTCCTCCACGGCCCGCCGCCCGAACACCAACCCTTCGAGCAGCGAGTTGCTGGCCAGCCGGTTGGCTCCCTGGGCCCCGGTGCAGGCGGCCTCGCCCGCGGCGTAGAGCCCCGGCACCGAGGTGCGGCCCCAGAGGTCGGTGGCGATCCCGCCCATCCAGTAGTGGGCGGCCGGGGACACCGGCAGCGCTTCGGCGGTCCAGTCGTAGCCGGCGGCCCGGGTCCGGGCGGTGATGGTCGGGAAACGACGGGCCAGGAACCCGGCCCCGCGGCTGGCTTCGATCCCCCGGGCGTCCAGGTACACCGGGCTGTCCGCCGGCTGCCCGGTTGCCGCCAGGTGCAGGGCAATGCTGCGGGAGACGACGTCGCGCGGGGCCAGCTCGGCGTCCGGGTGGTAGTCGGGCATAAAGCGGTGGCCGGCGGCGTCCAGCAGCACGGCCCCCTCCCCGCGCACCGCCTCCGAGATCAGCAGCGACGGCGGCCCGCCGGGTGCCTCGGCGGCGGCCAGCGTGGTGGGGTGGAACTGGAAGAACTCCAGGTCACGGACCGCTGCGCCCGCACGCCAGGCCAGGGCAAGGCCGTCGGCGGTGGCAACGGCGGGGTTGCTGGTGCGGGCAAACAGCCGCCCGGCGCCGCCGGTGGCGAGCAGCACGGCGTCGGCCTCCAGCCGCCTCCGTTGTCCGCTGGCCAGGAAGGCGACCCCGGTGACGGCCCCCGTAGGGGCTGCCGGATGGTCGCCGTCGGTGAGCAGTTCGGTCACAAAGGCGCCGGTCTCAACCCGGAGCCGACCCTGGACGGCGCGCTCCAGCACGGCGGCCACGAGGCCTCGGGCGATCCAGGCACCGGTCGCATCGCCGCCGGCGTGCAGGATGCGGGCGGCCGAATGCGCGGCTTCCAGGCCCAGCGCCGGTCCGCCGTCCGAGCGGACGTCGAAGTTCACGCCGAAGCGCCGCAGCCCGGCGATGTCCCGCACGGCCTCGGTGCATAGGATCCGGACGGCGTCGGGATTGTTCAGCCCGGCCCCGGCCGCGACGGTGTCGGCAATATGGGCCTCTACCGAGTCTCCCGGCGCGGCCTCAGCCGGCGCCAGCACCGCGGACACCCCGCCCTGGGCGTAGAAGGTGTTGCTCGCCTCGAGCGAGCCCTTGGTCAGCAGCACCACCTCGGCGGCCGGCGCTTCGGAGGCGAGGAGCGCCGCATACAGCCCGGCGATCCCGCTCCCGACGACGACGAGTCGCCTGGTCACGGTCGCGCCGCCAGCATGCGTTCGAGGGCCACCCGGGCGGGGACCGCGACGTCGTCCGCCACCGTGATCCGGTTGACCACCTCGCCGCGGACCAGGGCCTCCAGCACCCAGGCCAGGTAGCCGGGGTGGATGCGGTACATCGTGGAGCAGGGGCAGATCACGGGGTCCAGGCAGAAGATGGTGTGCTGCGGGTATTCCGCGGCCAGCCGGTTGACCAGGTTGATCTCGGTGCCGACGGCGAAGACCGTGGGTTCGGTGGCGGCGGCGATGGCCTTGCGGATGAAGTCCGTGGAGCCGGCCGAGTCGGCTGCGTCCACCACCGGCATGGGGCATTCGGGGTGAACGATGACCTGCACGCCCGGGAAGTCGGCGCGCGCCTTCTCGATCTGGGCCACGCTGAAGCGCTTGTGGACCGAGCAGAAGCCATGCCACAGGATCACCCGCGAGTCCTGCAGGGCGCGTTCGTCGTTGCCGCCTAGCTCCTTGCGCGGATTCCACATCGGCATCTGCTCCAGCGGCACACCCATGGCTTTGGCGGTGTTGCGGCCCAGGTGCTGGTCGGGGAAGAACAGCACGCGCTGGCCCCGTTCAAAAGCCCATTCCAGCACCGTGGCGGCGTTCGAGGAGGTGCAGACGATTCCGCCGTGCTCGCCGCAGAAGCCCTTGAGCGCTGCGGAGGAGTTCATGTAGGTGACCGGGATGACCGGGACCCGGCCCTCGGCGTCGGGCTCGGTGCCGAACAGCTCCTCCAGCTGCTCCCAGCACTCGGTCACCGAATCGATGTCCGCCATGTCCGCCATTGAGCAGCCGGCGGCGAGGTTGGGCAGGATCACGGCCTGCTCGGGCGCGGAGAGGATGTCCGCGGTCTCGGCCATGAAGTGCACTCCGCAGAAGATGATCGCCTCGGCGTCCGGCCGGGTCAGGGCAGCGTTGGCGAGCTGGAAGGAGTCGCCCACGAAGTCGGCGTACTGGATCACCTCGTCGCGCTGGTAGAAGTGGCCCAGGATGACGGCCCGGTCCCCCAGCGCCGCCTTCGCCGCCCGGATCCGGGCGTCCAGTTCGGCGTCGCCGGCCAGGCGGTATTCCTCCGGAAGCTGCCCCTGCCGGGGCGTCGACGGCGGGGCGACATCGGCTGCGGAGGCGCCCGGGCCGTACGCCGGGACACCGGCCAGGGCCTCGGCGAGGTCGAAGTCCCACGGGCCGCGGGCCAGGGCCGGGCTGCAGGTCGAACCTGCCGCGGCTGCTGGTGCCTGGCCTGCGGCCTGTTCGCGCGTAATCAGCTGGATCGCCGTGTTGACGCTGCTCATGGTGTGCTCCTGTTGTCTGGATCGAGGCCGGGGCGGCCGGTGAAGCGGTAGAGGCGGGGCGGGCGGTGCTTGCCGCCCTGGAGGTATTCGTCGGTTTCTTCGATTTCCGGGGTGGCCTTGATCTGGCGGCGGAAGTTGGCCGGATCCAGTTCGCGGTCCAGGACTGCCTCGTAGACCTCGCGGACCTGCGCAAGGGTGAAGTACTCGCCGAGCAGGTGGTAGGCGATCGAGCCGTAGGCCATCTTGTTCCGCAGCCGCCAGAGCGCGTAGTCGACGATTGCGTTGTGGTCGAAAGCCAGGTCGCCGAGACGGTCCGCCCGGAACCAGCGGACATTTTCGGATTCGTCGGCCAGCGCGGCCTCGGTGGGCTGGACCAGCGCCCAGTAGACAATCGAGACCACCCGCTGGGTGGGCGAGCGGTGCAGGCCGCCGAAGGCATAGAGCTGTTCGAGGTAGCTGGGCGCCAGCCCGGTGGTCTCGCGCAGGTTGCGGGAGGCCGCGTCCTGCAGCGACTCCGCATGTGTCAGCGGGCCGCCGGGGAGGGCCCACTGGTTCTTAAAGGGTTCGCGGATCCGGCGCACCAGCGGGATCCACAGGGTGGGGCGGCCGGTGCGTTCACTGGGGCGCAACGCGAAAATCACCGTGGAAATGGCCAGCGACGGCGGCGCGAGCTGGCGCTCGGAGACGTTGGCTGGTGAGGTGTAGACGGTGATCGACCCCCGCGTTCCGGGATCCTGGCCAGCCCCTGCGGACCGCCCGGACGGTTCCGGCCCGACCGCCGGAGTAGTTATAGTCAAATTGACTAGAACTAATTCTACGACGCCGGAGGCCCGGCGCAAAATGTTTCAGCCCGGCGCCGCACGACGGCGGCTATTGCTGCTGGGCGGCAGCCTCCAGCAGGGGCAGGGTGCGGCCCTGGAAATGGGTGTTGAGCACGATCACCGAGGAAGAGCGCAGTACGGTGCGGGTTGCGATCATGGCGTCCAGCACGCGCTGCAGGTCCGAGTTGGAGCGTGCCGCGATGCGGGCCATGAGGTCCGATCCGCCGGACACCGTATGGATCTCGATCAGCTCGGGAATCCGGGCGAGTGCCTCCACAACGGCGTCGTGCCCGAGGTCCTGGTTGATGGTCAGGGAGCAGAAAGCCACGACCGGATAGCCGAAGCGGGCCGGGTCCGGCTGCGGCACCCACGATCCGATGACGCCGCTGTCCTGCATCCGGTCCAGCCGCGACTGTACGGTGGCGCGGGCGACCTTAAGCACCCGGGACGCCTCCAGGACGGAGGACCGTGGGGAGTCCGTGAAGAATCGGACAATTTTGGCATCCAGCGGGTCGACGTTCACTTCAGCTTCCTTGCCTGCAGGGTTTCAACAGCACACATCGTCGCGATCCGGGCCGGGCGATGAACAAACTGCAACCATGCTCTCACGCCGCCCGCGCTAAAGGGCCCCGCCGGGGCGGTAAATTCGTATGGTCCCAAAAGGACGCCACCACCACCGTAAGAAGGTTCGCCAGCATGACAACGATGTCCCCCGCGGAGCGCCCGGCCCTGAAACTCGGCCACAGCATGAAGCCCCGCCAGCTCACCATGATGGGACTCGGGAGCGCCATCGGCGCGGGCCTGTTCCTCGGATCGGGGGCCGGGATCCAGGCCGCCGGCCCGGCCGTCCTGATCTCCTATCTGGTCGCCGGCACCCTGATCATCATCGTGATGTGGGCCCTCGGCGAGATGGCCGCGGCCAACCCGAACAGCGGCGCGTTCTCCGTCTACGCCGAACGGGCCCTGGGCAGGACTGCCGGCGCCACCGTGGGCTGGCTCTGGTGGCTGCAGCTCGTCGTCGTCATCGCCGCCGAGGCGCTCGGTGCGGCCGGACTGCTCTTTACGGTCTGGCCGGTGATCCCGGTGTGGGGGCTGGCCCTGGTCTTCATGGTGCTCTTCACCGCCATCAACCTCGCCGGGGTGAAGAACTTCGGCGAGTTCGAATTCTGGTTCGCGATCCTCAAGGTTGCCGCCATCCTGCTGTTCCTGGCCATCGGCGCCGCGCTGCTCCTAGGCTGGCTGCCGGACGTGCCCAGCCCGGGGTTGCACAACTTCACCGCCGACTTCGCCCCCGCGGGCCTGGGCGGCATCGCCACCGCCCTGTTCGTGGTGATCTTCGCCTTCGGCGGCACCGAAATCGTCAGCGTCGCCGCGGCCGAGACGGAGAACCCTGAACGCAGCGTCGGCCACGCGATCCGCACCGTTGTCTGGCGCATCCTGGTGTTCTACATCGGCTCCGTCTTCGTCATCGCCGCCGTGCTGCCCTCGACGTCGGCGGCGCTCAAGTCACCGTTCGCGGGCGTGCTGGATCTGGCCCGTATTCCGGGCGCCGGGGCGGCAATCACGCTGGTCGCCGTCGTCGCCCTGCTCTCGGCCCTGAACGCGAACCTCTACGGCGCCTCCCGGATGGCCTACTCCTTGTCACAGCGCGGCGAGGCCCCCAGGTTCCTGTCGCGGCTGAACGAGGCCCGTGTTCCCGTCATCGCCGTCGGCATTTCGGTGGCGTTCGGCTTCCTGGCGGCGGTGCTTGAACTGCTGTTCCCGGAGCGGATCCTCCCGGCCCTGTTCCAGCTGGTGGGTTCGACCTGCCTCGTGGTGTGGGGCTCGGCGCTGGTGTCCCAGTTGATCCTGCGGCGCCGGGCGGACCGCGCCGGCACCGAACTGCCGCTGCGGATGAAGGGGTTCCCCGGGCTGACCATTTTCGGGCTGGTCTTGCTCGCCCTGATCTTCGCCGTCGGCTTCAGCAGCCCGGACAGCAGCAGGCAGCTCTTCAGCACCATGGCGTTGATCGCGGGCATCGCCGCCGCATGCTGGATCGGCGCCCGGATCAGCGGCCGGCGCCCGAGCTGACCCGCAGACCATTCCTATACAAATTGCCAACTTCATCAACGCCGGACCGGTAAGCTTTGCGCAGAGTGGTCAGCCTTTGCTGGACTGATTGCCTAACTTCGGGCCCGTGACTAGGGTCACAGGCATGGACACACTCCCCCTCGCGGCAACCGGCGACGACGCCGGCCCGCTTACTTCCGCCCAGCTGCGCGAGCTGTATTCGCTGATGGTCGCGGTGCGGCACCTGGACACCTCCGCGATCGCCTGGCAGCGGCAGGGCATCATTCCCGGCTACGCCCCTGAACTCGGCCAGGAGGCGGCCCAGGTGGGCAGCGGCTACGCCGTCGACACCACCCGCGACTTCGTCTTCCCCACCTACCGCGAGATGGGCGTCGCCCGGACCATGGGCGTGGACATGGTGGGCTACATGTCCACCCACAAGGCCACCTGGCATGGCGGCCTGTACGACCCGGTGGAGTCCCGGCTCGCCCCGATCCAGGCCGTCGTCGCCGGATCCGTGCTGCACGCCGTCGGCTGGGCCCACGGCCAGACCTTGGACCAAAAGGACGGCGTGGCGCTGACGTACTTCGGCGACGGAGCCTCCTCGCAGGGCGACGTCCACGAGGCGATGAACTTCGCCGCCGTGATGAAGGCACCCGTGGTCTTTTTCGTGCAGAACAACGGCTGGGCCATCTCGGTCCCCACCGACCGCCAGGTGGCCGGCGGCTCGGTCGCCGCCCGCGCGGCCGGCTACGGCATGCCGGCGCTGCAGATCGACGGCAACGACGTCGTCGCCGTCGTCGAGGCGACCCGCCGCGCCTTCGCCCACGCCCGCTCCGGTAACGGCCCCGTCCTGATCGAGGCCATGACCTACCGCCGCGGCCCACACTCGACCTCGGATGACCCCGGCCGCTACCGCTCCCTCGACGAGGAGCGCGACGGCGCCGGCGAGGACCCGCTGGAGCGGCTCAGGCAACGGCTGCTGGCGGACGGGATGGCGGACGAGGCGTTCTTCGCCGACGCGCTGGCCGCCGCCAAGGCCGAGGAGGAGCAGATCCGCACCGGCATCCAGGCCCTTGGCCCGCGCCCCGGAGCCGAAATGTTTGACCTGGTCTTCCAGGAAACCACCCCGGCCCTGCAGGCCCAGGCCGCCAACTGGCGCGAGGAGTCCGAACATGTCTAACTCAATCCTTGCAAGCGGAACCGCTGCAAGCACCGACGCCGCAGGCGACAACACCGCCGAGAACACTGCCCCCGCTTCCGCCGGCACCGTGATGTCCATGCAGCAGGCGCTAAACCGCGCCCTGGACGAAGTTCTCGCGGAAAACCCCAAGGCCGTCATCTTCGGTGAGGACTGCGGCCGGCTGGGCGGGGTCTTCCGGATTACCGACGGGCTGCAGGCCAAGCATGGCGCGCAGCGGGTCTTTGACACACCGCTGGCCGAATCCGGCATCCTCGGCATGTCCGTAGGCCTGGCCATGGCCGGCTTCCACCCCATCCCGGAAGTCCAGTTCGACGGCTTTGCCTACCCGGCCATCAACCAGATCGTCTGCCAGATCGCCCGGATGAACTACCGTAGCCGCGGCACGCTGCCGATGCCGATCACCCTGCGCGTGCCCAGCTTCGGCGGGATCCGCGCCCCCGAACACCACGGCGAAAGCCTCGAGGCGCTCTTCGCCCACGTGCCGGGGCTGAAGGTGGTCTCGCCGTCGAACCCGCACGAGGCGTACCACCTGCTCAAATACGCCGCCACCCGGCCGGACCCGGTGATCTTCATGGAGCCGAAGTCCCGCTACTGGCAGAAGGGCGAGGTGGACCCCACCCGCCACGACGCCGACGGCGGCTCCCCCGCCGGCGCCAAGGTCATGCGGGAGGGCCGGCACCTGACCCTCGTGGCGTGGGGTGCGATGGTGGCCCGCTGCCTCCAGGTGGCCGAACTCGCGGCTGAGGACGGGATCGACATCGAGGTCCTGGACCTGCGCTGGCTGAAGCCGATCGACGCCGCAGCCCTCGCCGCGTCCGTGCGCAAGACGCGCCGCGCCGTCGTCGTCCACGAGGCGCCGCTGACCTCGGGCCTTGGCGCCGAGGTGGCACAGCTGATCACGCAGAGCTGCTTCGACACCCTCAGGGCGCCGGTGGAGCGGGTCACGGGCTTCGACGTCCCCTACCCCTCGGGGGACCTCGAAGACGAATACATCCCGAACATTGACCGGATCCTCTTCGGCATCCAGCGAGTATTGGAGTACAAACGTGGCTGAAATTTCCTTCCCGCTGCCGGACCTCGGCGAAGGCCTGATCGAGGCGACTGTGCTGGAATGGCTGGTCTCGCCGGGCGACCAGGTGGAGCGCAACCAGCCGCTGGTGGAAGTTGAAACCACCAAGTCGGCCGTCGAATTGCCGAGCCCGCAGGCGGGTAAGGTAGTGCGTATCCACGGCGGGCCCGGCGACAAGATCAACGTCGGCGAGCCCTTGATCGTGTTCGAGGTGCCGGACAACACCGCAGGCATCGTGGGCACGGTTCCGAAGGAAGAGGCACCGAAGCGCCGGGTCCGCCTGAGCGCCGTACTTGATGAGGACTGACACCATGAGCGGCAGGCACACCGGCGAACAGCATTCCCACACCGTCGAGGGCACCGACCCCCAGCTGTACGTAGGGGTGCACGATCCCAAGGACGACGCCGGCCTGCGTCCGGTGCTCCTGCTGCATGGCTTCTCCTCCTCCTCCAAGCTCAACTGGGAGGACACCGGCTGGATCACGGCCCTGACCGAGGACGGACGCCGCGTCATCACGGTGGACCTGCCCGGCCACGGCCGCAGCGGCGCCCCCGACGACCGGGACTCCTACTCCCCCAGCCGGATCCGCGCGGATCTGCTCCAGATCGCGTTCGACGCCGGCGCCCGCCCGCTGCGCGACGGCGACCCGGCCAGCGGACTGGACGTCATTGGTTACTCGCTCGGCTCCCGGCTGGCCTGGGAATTCGGCGCCACGCAGCACGAGCTGGTCCACCGTCTGGTGCTGGGCGGCCCCAACGTGGCGGATCCGCTGGCGGACTTCGACCTGGTGGCCGCGCAGCGCTACCTGGCCGACGGCACGCCGATCGCCGATGCGTCCACCGCCGGGCTGCTGAAGATGGCGCAGCTGCTGCCGAGCAACAACATCTTTGCCCTGCTGTCCCTGGTCGAGGCGATCAAGGACGAGCCGTTTGACCCCGCCGAGGCCGTGCCGCCGATGCCGATGCTGCTGGTGGCCGGGGAGAAGGACGAGCGGGCCGCCTCCATGCCCGAACTCGCCAGGCTGGGAGCCAAGGCCGGGGCGATGGTGGAACAGCTGATCCTCCCGGCCCGGAACCACACCAATGCGATCACCAGCCGGGCCTTCAAGCAGGGCGCCATCGAGTTCCTGGGCGCCTGAGCCCTCGCTTAAACAGCAACGCGGGGTCACCTACCGCCGGTCCGGGGGTTCCGGATGGGCGGTAAGTGACCCCGCGTTGTTTTTGGGCTGCCTAGTGGTGCCGGCTGACGCCGAGCGGGCGTCCCTTGGTTTCCTTCGCCAGGATGACGCCGACGGCGGAGATGACGCAGAGGATCATGATGTAGATGCCGATGGAGCCGGTCCAGCGCGTGCCCTGCAGCAGGGCTTCCGCGATGGTTGCCGCGAAGGCGCCGCCGAGGATGGCGCCGAAGGCGTAGCCGATCGAGATGCCCGAGTAACGGACGTTGGCCGGGAACATCTCGGCGTACATGGCGGACATCGGGCCGTAGGACAGGCCAAGGCCGACCGTCAGGACGAACAGCGCCACGCCGTAGAGCACGATGTCCTTGGTGTCGATCAGGGCGAACATCGGGATCATCCAGGCGAAGACGATGCCGTAGCCGATCAGGAAGGTCTTGACGCGGCCGATCTTGTCAGAGAGCCAGCCTCCGACCAGGGTGAAAATGAGCCAGCCGAAGGAGGCCAGCGTGGTGGCCAGCAGGATCTGCGGGGTGGGCATCTTCAGCGATTTGGTGGCGTAGGAGATGAAGAAGGCGATCAGCAGGTAGCCGGCCGCGTTGTTGCCGATGAAGATCATCGTCGAGTAGAGGACGGCCTTCTTGTGCTTGCGGATCAGCTCGCCCAGGGGAGCCTTGCTTTCCTCCTTGCGCTCCTGCATCTCCTGGAAGACCGGGCTCTCGGCCACGGCACGGCGGATCAGGTAACCCACCACGATCAGCACGATGGAGAGCAGGAACGGCACCCGCCAGCCCCAGGACGCGAAATCTTCCTTGGACATGCCGGTGTTGAGGAAGTACAGCAGGCCGGTGGCGAGGATCATGCCCACGGGGACGCCGATCTGCGGGTAGGCGCCGAACAGGCCGCGCTTGCTCATCGGAGCGTGCTCGACGGCCATCAGGGCAGCGCCGCCCCATTCACCGCCGGCGGAGAAGCCCTGGATGACGCGCAGCGCGATCAGCAGGATCGGAGCCCAGACGCCGATCTGGGCGTAGGTGGGCAGCATGCCGATGAGGGCCGTCGCGGCGCCCATCATGACCAGGGTGAAGACCAGCATCGCCTTGCGGCCCAGGCGGTCGCCGAGGTGTCCGGCGATGATGGCGCCAAGCGGGCGGAACAGGAAGCTGATGCCGATCAGCGCGAAGGACAGGATCTGCGCCAGGCCCGGGTTGGAGGCGTTCAGCGGCGCCAGGAAGAGCGGTGAGAGCAGCGTTGCTGTCAGCTGGGCGAAAATGAAGAAGTCGTACCACTCGATGGTGGTCCCGACCAGCGTCCCGGCGAGGACCTTGCGTTCCTCATGCTTGCTGCTGGGGCCCGTCTCTGAATCGACGGTTGAAGTTGCGGTCATTGGAACTCCGTTGCTGGGGGCAGAGGTGCTGCCCGTGGTGGGTGCGAAGTGAATAACTGAATGCCTCTTGAATTACTGATCGAACGGTCAGTTAGTATCTGCGATCTTACTATGGAAAATGTGATCAGGCACACATTTGGGGCAAAAATGCTGAATGATACCCAAAATGTGACGCCGGGCCCATCCGGCCAGGACCAGCGGTCCACCGGCGGCCCGTGTCGGGCCGCGGCTCGCCGAAGCCTTGTAGCGGCCCGCATCTGTGTTCTATAATCGAACACTCAGTTCCGATATAGAACGGTACTGGACTGTGAGCCCGAACACAAGAGTCTCGCCGCGCCGCCCCCGGCGCCACAGCCACGGCCCTAGGATGGATCCCATGACCCCGACCGCCGGCAGCGCCCAGGCCTCCCCGTCCCAGACGCTGTCCCGCGGCATCCGCGCCCTGGAGATCCTCGCCGACGCTCCGGAGCCGCTCACTATCGCCGAGCTCGCCGACGCCATGGGCGTCCACCGCTCGGTCGCTTACCGCATCCTGCGCACCCTCGAAGACCACTCGCTGCTGGTCCGGGACGACGCCGGCAGGGTCCAGCCCGGCCCCGGCCTGGCTGTCCTGGCCCGCGGGGTGGCCCGCAACCTGCAGACCGCAGCCCTTCCGGAGCTCACCCAGCTGGCCAACGCCCTGAACATGAGCGCTTTCGTGGCGGTTTGGGACCGCGAGGACTGCGTCACGCTCGTCACTGTCGATCCGCGCCACACGGGCGCCGCCGTGGTCCAGCACCCCGGGTCCCGGCATCCGGTCAGCGCCGGTGCCCCGGGCATCGCGATCCAGTCGGCACTTTCGGAGCAGGAATGGCACAGCCTTGCCCCCTCCATCCCCTACCGTGCCGAAGCCACCGAGGCACGCCGGCGCGGCTTCGCGGCGAGCCATGACGAAGTCATCCCCGGCGTCTCCTCGCTCGCCGTGCCGGTGAGGGTCCCGGGCGGCCGGCCGGCGGCCCTGGCGGTGGTCTATATCCGCGACACCCAGGATCCGTCGGAGGTTGCGGCCGCCCTGTCGGCGAGCGCCGCACGCATCGAAGCCCAGCTGGGCTGAGCCCGGCGCCGGGCACAGTGCCTTGACAATTCGCCCCGGCTCGGGCAGTTTAGTATCGTATACGATTTCATACTCAATGAGGAGAATGCGATGGAGCAGCTCTCGCAGGACGCCCTGGCCGCCACCGGCAAGGTCATCGCCGTGCACATCAACTACCCGAGCCGTGCCGCCCAGCGCGGCCGCACCCCGGAACAGCCCTCCTACTTCCTCAAGCCCTCCTCCTCCCTGAGTCTCTCCGGCGGCACGGTCGAACGCCCCGCCGGCTGCGAGCTGCTGGCCTTCGAGGGCGAGGTGGCCCTGGTGATCGGCACCCGGGCCCGCCGGGTCTCCCCCGAGGACGCCTGGCGCCACGTCGGCTTCGTCACCGCCTCCAACGACCTCGGCGTCTACGACCTGCGCTATGCGGACAAGGGTTCCAACCTCCGCTCCAAGGGCGGGGACGGCTTCACCCCCGTGGGGCCGGGCCTCATCCCCGCCGCCGAGCTCGACCCGGCGGCCCTCCGCGTCCGCACCTGGCTCAACGGTGAGCTGGTCCAGGAGGACACGACCGGCACATTGCTCTTCCCCTTCGCCCGGCTCGTCGCTGACCTCTCCCAGCTCCTGACCCTGGAGCCGGGCGACATCATCCTGACCGGCACGCCGGCCGGCGCCTCGGTGGCGCAGCCCGGCGACGTGATGGAAGTCGAAGTCGACGCCCCGGCGTCCGGACTCAGCACCGGCAGGCTGACGACGACGGCGGCCCAGGGCACGGTGCCTCTCGCCGACTACGGCGCACAGCCGCGCAGCGACGACGCCCAGCGTGCGGAGGCCTACGGCACGCCGGCGGCCGCAGCGGCCGCTGCACCGGCCGCAGCCAAGAGTGCACTGACCCCGGAGCTGAAGGCCAAGCTCGAATCCGTCGCCACGGCAACGCTGAGCTCCCAGCTGCGCAAGCGCGGCCTCAACAACGTCAGCATCGACGGCCTGCATTCCACCCGGCCGGACCGCACCGTCGTCGGCGTCGCACGCACCCTGCGTTACGTGCCCAACCGCGAGGATCTGTTCAAGACCCACGGAGGCGGCTTCAACGCCCAGAAACGCGCCATCGACTCGCTCCGGGAAGGCGAGATCCTGGTGATGGAGGCCCGGGGCGAAAAGGGCACCGGCACGGTCGGGGACATCCTGGCCCTGCGCGCCCAGGTCAACGGCGCCGTCGCCGTCATCACCGACGGCGGCGTCCGCGACGTCACCGCGGTCGGCGCCCTGGAGATGCCCACCTTCTTCGCCAACGCCCACCCAGCGGTCCTGGGCCGGCGCCACATCCCGTGGGACGTTGACCTGACCATTTCCTGCGGCGGCGCCACGGTTCAGCCCGGGGACATCATTGTGGGCGACGCCGACGGCCTCCTCGTGATTCCGCCGGCCCTCGCGGAAGAAGTGGTTAACGACGCGCTGGTCCAGGAGGCCGAGGAGACGTTCATCGCGGAGATGGTCGCCGCCGGGCACAGCGTGGACGGCCTGTACCCGATGAACGCGCAGTGGCAGGAAAAGTACCGGGCATGGGCCGCGGACCGCGCGCAGTCACGGCCATGACCAGCGCCGTGGCCCGTACCGAGGGCGTCAGCGACAGCACCGGCGCCGGCACCGCGAGCAAGTCCGAGCAGGCCTACGCCGCGATCAAGGCGGGCATCCTCAGCGGCGAGTACTCCCCCGGTTACCGGCTGGTGCTGGCCAAGATCGCCGAGGATCTGGGTTTCAGCGTGGTCCCGGTCCGCGAAGCCATCCGCCGCCTCGAGGCAGAGAACCTCGTGGTGTTCGAGCGCAACGTCGGCGCCACGGTGGCCGGGATCGATCCCACCGAATACCTCTACACCATGCAGACCCTCGGGATCGTCGAAGGCGCCGCGACGGCACTGTCCGCGCCGCTGATCTCCGCGGCGGACATCGAAAGGGCCCGCGCGGTCAACGAGCTGATGCGCGAATGCCTGGCGAACTTCGACCCGGTCCGCTTCACGAGCCTGAACCGGGACTTCCACAGCGTCCTGTTCGAACGCTGCCCCAACCCGCACATCCTCGACCTCGTGCACCGCGGCTGGAACCGGCTGCAGGCACTGCGCTCCTCCACCTTCAGCTACGTGCCCGGCAGGGCCCGGCAGTCGGTCGAGGAACACGAGGCGCTGTTGGGGCTGCTCCAGGCGGGCGCGCCGGCGGACGACGTCGAACGCGCTGCCCGCGCACACCGCAACGCCACCCTCGACGCCTACCTCGCCCACCGGGCGCCCTCCCCCTGACCACGGCCACAGCCAACCCGACCGCGACAGCCACAGCCCACGGCTCCCCCGCCCCCGAGCGACAAGGAAATAACAATGAAGTTCCGTTCCGACCCCCAGCAGCACCTCAAAGGCTCCCTCGCCGCGATGTTCACCCCCTTCACGAGTGCCGGCGACGTCGACCACGACAGCCTGCGGAACATGGTCGAGTGGCAGATCGCCAGCGGCTCCTCCGGCATCACGATCGGCGGGTCCACCGGCGAGCCCAGCGCCCAGTCCGTGGAGGAACGGGCGGCCGCGATCCGCGCCACCGCCGAGGCCATCGGCGACCGCGTCCCCTTTATGGCCGGTACCGGCACCGCGAAGCTGCAGGAAACGCTGGAACTGACCCAGGCCGCCGTCGACGCCGGCGCGGACGCGTCGATGATCATCACCCCGTACTACTCCCGGCCCACGCAGGAAGCCCTATACCGCTGGTACGCCACGATCGCCACCGAGTTCCCGGACATGCCGTTCGTCATCTACAACGTGCCGTCCCGGACCGCGGTGGACATGGCGCCGGAAACCGTGGCCCGGCTGTTCCGCGACTTCGACAACATCGTCGGAATCAAGGAGACCACCAAGGACTTTGAGCACTTTTCCCGCGTGATGCACTTGGCCGGCAAGGACCTGCTGGTCTGGTCCGGCATCGAGCTGCTGTGCCTGCCGCTGATGGCGATTGGCGGCGTCGGCTTCATCTCCGCGCTGGCGAACATTGCCCCGAAAGCCTCCGCCGACATGTACAAGGCCTGGGTCGAGGGGGACTTCGAGACAGCCCGGGAGATCCACTACGGCGTGCACCCGCTGGTGGATCTCTTGTTCGTCGAGACCAACCCGGCACCGAGCAAGTGGCTGATGGCCGAGGCCGGCCTCATCTCCTCCGACTACGTCCGCCCGCCGCTCATCACCCCCACCGACGCCGGGCTCAAGAAGATCAACGAACTGATGGAAGCCGGCCGGGAGTACCTCACCCCGGTGGACGGCTTCCGGATCGCCAAGTAACAGCTGCACCGCAGCACACCGCAACTTCACCGTCGAAGCAAAGGATTGATCCCCATGGCCGAGCACTACATTCCGGACGACCTCCCCACCCGTATCCGGCACTACATCAACGGCGAATTCGTCGACTCCGTCAACGGCCGGACCTTTGACGTCCTGGATCCGGTCTCCAACGAGACCTATGCCACTGCGGCCGCCGGGCAGAAAGAGGACATCGACCTGGCCGTCGCCGCAGCCCGCAGGGCCTTCACCGAGGGCCCGTGGCCGCGGATGAAGCCGCGCGAACGCGCCCGCGTGCTGAACCGGATCGCCGACGCCGTCGAGGCCCAGGAGACGCGGCTCGCGCAGCTGGAGACCTTCGACACCGGGCTGCCGATCACCCAGGCCAAGGGACAGGCGCTGCGGGCAGCGGAAAACTTCCGGTTCTTCGCGGACCTGATCGTGGCGCAGTTCGACGACGCCATGAAGGTCCCCGGCGCACAGATCAACTACGTCAACCGCAAGCCGATCGGCGTCGCCGGCCTCATCACGCCATGGAACACGCCGTTCATGCTGGAGTCCTGGAAGCTCGCCCCGGCGCTGGCCACAGGCAACTGCGTGGTGCTCAAGCCCGCCGAGTTCACCCCGCTCTCCGCCTCGCTCTGGGCGAAGATTTTCAAGGACGCGGGCCTGCCCGACGGCGTCTTCAACCTGGTCAACGGCCTCGGCGAGGAGGCCGGGGACGCCCTGGTGAAGCACCCGGACGTGCCGCTGATCTCCTTCACCGGCGAAACGACCACGGGCAAGACGATCTTCCGCAACGCCGCAGAGAACCTCAAGGGCCTCTCGATGGAACTCGGCGGCAAGAGCCCGGCGATCATCTTCGACGACGCCGACCTCGACGCCGCGATCGACTCGACCCTCTTCGGCGTCTTCTCGCTCAACGGCGAGCGCTGCACGGCCGGCTCCCGGATCCTGGTCCAGCGCGGCATCTACGAGGAATTCTGCGAGAAATACGCCGCCCGCGCCAAGAACATCGTTGTCGGCGACCCGCACGACCCGAAGACCGAGGTCGGCGCGCTGGTGCACCCGGAGCACTACGAGAAAGTTGCGCGCTACGTCGAGATCGGCAAGTCCGAGGGCCGGCTGCTGGCCGGTGGCGGACGTCCCGAGGGACTTCCGACCGGCAACTACATTGCCCCCACGGTGTTCGCCGACGTCAAGCCGGACGCCCGGATCTTCCAGGAGGAGATCTTCGGCCCGGTCGTGGCGATCACCCCGTTCGAGGATGACGCCGAGGCGCTGGCCCTGGCCAACAACACCCGCTACGGACTGGCCGGGTACGTCTGGACCAACAACCTGACCCGGGCGCACACCTTCTCGCAGAACCTCGAAGCGGGCATGGTCTGGCTCAACAGCCACAACGTCCGGGACCTGCGCACACCGTTCGGCGGGGTCAAGGCCTCGGGCCTCGGCCACGAGGGCGGCTACCGGTCGATCGACTTCTACACCGACCAGCAGGCCGTCCACATCACCCTGGGCAGCGTCCACACCCCGAAATTCGGTGCAACGGCGCACTGACGCGCCGCCGACTGCCCGCACCCGCCAGCTCAAAGAGGAGTACCCACCATGGCAAACGACATCATCACGCCCACGGTCCCGGCGCCGGACATCGTCCGCTGCGCCTATATGGACCTCGTGGTCACCGACCTGGAAAAGTCCCGCGCCTTCTACGTGGACCTGCTGGGCCTGCACGTCACCTACGAGGATGAGGACGCGATCTACCTGCGCTCCTTCGAGGAGTTCATCCACCACAACCTGGTGCTGCGCAAGGGGCCGGTGGCCGCGGCCGCGGCGTTCGCCTACCGGGTCCGCACCCCCGACGACGTCGACAAGGCAGAGGCCTACTTCGCCGAAATGGGCTGCCGCACGGAGCGCCGTAAGGACGGCTTCGCCCGCGGGATCGGCGACTCGGTCCGGGTGGAGGATCCGCTGGGCTTCCCCTACGAGTTCTTCTACGAGGTGGAGCACGTGGAGCGCCTGACCCAGCGCTACGATCTCTACAGCGCCGGCGAGCTGGTCCGGCTGGACCACTTCAACCAGGTCACCCCCGACGTGCCGCGCGGCCGGAAGTACCTCGAGGACCTGGGCTTCCGGGTGTCCGAGGACATCAAGGACTCCGACGGCGTCACGTACGCGGCCTGGATGCACCGCAAGCAGACCGTCCACGACACCGCCCTCACCGGCGGCGACGGCCCGCGGATGCACCACATCGCCTTCTCCACCCATGAGAAGCACAACATCATCCAGATCTGCGACAAGATGGGCGCCCTGCGGATCTCGGACCGGATCGAGCGCGGCCCCGGCCGGCACGGCGTGTCCAACGCCTTCTACCTCTACATCCTGGACCCCGACGGCCACCGGGTGGAGATCTACACCCAGGACTACTACACCGGCGATCCGGACAACCCCACGGTGACCTGGGATGTGCACGACAACCAGCGCCGCGACTGGTGGGGCAACCCGGTGGTCCCGAGCTGGTACACCGAGGCCTCCCTGGTCCTGGACCTGGACGGCAAGCCGCAGCCGCTCGTGATCCGCACGGACAGCAGCGAAATGGCCGTGACGGTCGGCGCCGACGGTTTCGCCTACACCCGGGAACCGGGCGAGGAGCGCGGCTTCAAGCTCGGCTCGCAGCTCTAGCGCGGGGCGGCCGCCGTCGTCTTACCTCGGTGGAGGACGACGGCGGCTGCCGCGCCGAGCAGGAACAGCGCCGCCGCGGCACAGACCGGAACCAGGAACGCGGCCGAGTAGCCGAGGTTCTGCGCCAGTTGGCCGGCGATGGACGAGCCCACGGCGGTGCCGGCGACGATGCCGCTGGCCAGCGCCGTCATCACCGTACCGAGTTTGCCTGCCGGGGCCACAAGGCCGCCGATGGCGAACACGGTGACCATCAGCGGACCCACCGGCAGGCCCAGGACCAGGAGTACCAGGATCATGGGCGGCGCCGTCGAGGGCAGGAGCAGCAGGGCCGCGAGTCCCGCCATCAGGGCGGCGCAGGCCAGCCACCGGGCGTTGACGCTGAACCGCCGGGGCCAGTAGGCCACCGACAACGCCGCGCCGGCCGAGCTCAGGCCCATCACCGCGTACAACAGACCCGCCAGTTCCGAGCTCGCAAAGCTGGCCGCGAAGGAGCTCAGGGACGTCTGCGTCGAGCCGAAGAACGTTCCCATGCAGACCATGGCCAGCACCGGCAGTCCGACGGCGGCAATGCCGGCCGCACGCTGCCCGGCCGTCAGCGCCTTCCGCCGCTGCCGCTTCGCGGCCGAGGCTGTCCGGCTCCGCGCCGGGGTGCGCGGCACGGCACGGTGCGTCGGGTGCACGGCGAAGGCGGGGACCAAGGTGAGGGTCAGCACCGCGGCAAGGGCGAGCGGCAGCCAGGGGCTGATAAGGCTGGCCAGGATTCCCACCAGCGCCGGGCCCAACACAAAGGTCAGCTCATCGGCGGTGCTCTCGTAGGACAGGGCGGTGTCCAGGTCGTCGGCGCGTCCGGCCCCGCCCCGGGAGCTCAGGGCCATCCAGCGGACCCGGGCCAATGGGCCAACCTGCGGGCAGCTGGCGCCGGCGACAAACGCCGCGGCGAGCACCGGAACCGAGGCGGCCAGCTCCCGGGCCGCCGGAACCAGGTACGCGGCGAGGATGAGGGCGGTGACGGCCAGAGTGTTGAAAACGGCGGAAACGAGCAGGACCGGGCGTTGGCCCATCCGGTCCGCGAGCGCGCCCAGCACGGGGGCGCCGAGCGCCGAGCCGATGCCGACAGCGCCGGCCGCGGCCCCGCCCACGGCATAGGAATCCGTGACGGCGGTGACGAGCGTCAGGGCGCCGACGGTGAGCATGGCCAGCGGGAGGCGGGCGAACAGGCCCAGCGGGATGAAAGCGCGGCCGGCCAGCAGGGGAAGCCGGGCAAAGCGGCCGCCACGGCGTGCCGCTGCGGTGTCAGGCGATGGCGAGGCAGTGGTTGTTGTCGCGGTGGTCGTTGTGTCGGTGGTTGTTGTCTCGGTGGAGACGGGCGCCGCAGAGACGGGCGCCTGGGAAGACGGAGAGGAAGTCATGTTTCCGGGTTCGTTCGATGGTGCGCATCGTCCCTCCTCCCGATGCGCGCGACCCGGTAACGATCAGATTATACCCGAGCAGCTTGGCCTCAGGCCGGGGCATCGTCCGAGATATGCAGCGTCGAACCGTTGCGGCCCTTGACCACCTGCAGCTGGGTGGTGATCCGCTGCTTCATTTCCGCCACGTGGCTCACCAGGCCCACCACCCGGCCGCCGTCGCGGAGTCCCTCAAGCGCATCCATGACCTGCTCGAGCGACTGCTCGTCGAGGCTGCCGAACCCCTCGTCCACGAAAAGCGTCTCAATGTCCACCCCGCCGGACTCCATCTGCACCACGTCCGCGAGGCCGAGGGCCAGCGCCAGCGAGGCCATAAAGGACTCCCCGCCGGAGAGCGTGGCCGTGTCCCGGCGCTGGCCTGTCCACTGGTCCACGACTTCCAGTCCGAGCCCGGATTTCTGCCCCCGGGCCGCCCGCGCGTCGGTGTGCTGCAGGGTGTACCGGCCGTCGCTCATGCCGATCAGCCGCTCCGAGGCCGCGGCCGCCACCTGCTCCAGCCGGGCCGCGAGCACGTAGCTGTTCAGGCTCATGCGGTACGTGTTGTCGCCGGCGCCGCGGGCGGCCTCGGCGACGGCGCTCCACAGTGCCGCACGTTCCCGCCGCTCCCGGCCGGCTGCGGCCTGTTCCGCGTAGTTGGCGGAGATCCGGCCAAGGGCCCGCACCGATTTCCCGGCCAGCCCCGCGGCCAGCACGGACTCCCGGGTGGCGCGGTCAGCCGCGGCGGTGTCCTCCCGGAGCTGGGCGAGCACGGCCAGGTCCACGGGGCCGTCCGTCGCCAGCTCCCGGGCGGCCAGGGCGAGTTCCTCGCCGGCAAAGAGTTCCTCGAGCCGGGCGGCCTCGTCCTGGCCGGCACGGACGGCGGCTTCCAGGCCGGCGGCGTCGTGGGCCGGGAGCAGCACCGAGCGGGCTGCGGCGGCCGACTCGAAGCCGGCGGCGGGGAGGGCCTGGTCCAGCTGGGCGCGGGCCTCCGCGGTCCGTGCCCTGGCCTGTTCGAGGCTGCCGGCAGCGGCATCGGCGCGTTCGAGCAGTGCTGTCGTTCCGCGGACCGCGTTCAGGCGCGTCCCGAGGCTCGGGTGCCCGGAACGCAGCCCCGCCAGGGCGGCCTCGAGTTCGTCAGCCTGCCCCCGGACCGCGCTGAGGGTGGATTCGGTCTGGGCGATCCCGGCGGCGGCCGCCGTTTGGCCTTGTTCCGCGGCCGAAATCTCTACCTCCAGCTCGCCGCGCCGCGCCCGGTTGGCCGCGAGTTCCTCCGCGGCAAGGGTCGCTTCGGCCGCCCGCTCCTTCGCCAGGGCGGCGTCGCTACGGGCAACATCCGGCGCCGTGTCGCCGCCCTGCGCGGCCAGGACGGCCAGGTTCTGCTGCGCCTCGCCCAGCTCTCGTTCCAGCGCAGCCAGCACGGCCTCGGCCGCCTCGGCGGCTTCCTGTGCGGTCTTCTCGGCGTCGGCGATGGCCAGGGCGGAGGCCGCGGCCGGAGCCGGAGCCGGGTGCTCGGCGCTGCCGCAGACAGGACACGGTTCATCCGGGATCAGCTGGGCCGCGAGTTCCGCGGCGGCATTGGCGAGCCGCTCTTCCCGGAGGTCCAGCCAGCGCTGCCGCCGTTCCTGATGAGTGTCCCGGGCCAGCCGGTGCCGCTCGGCGATCCCGGCACAGCTTTCCGCGGCCCGGGCGTATCGGCCCACCATGGCGACCAGTTCGTCCGCGGCCGCGGCCTCCTTGGTGCGCAGCTGGACTTCCGCGGCCAACTCCTCGAGCGGGGCCAGGGCGGCCGCAAGCGCCGCGGACTCGGCGCGCAGGGCGGCCAGGGCCGCGGCGCCGGAGCGGTGTGCCTCGTGCAGTCCGTCCAGGCTGAGCTGCAGTTCGGTGCCGCGGGTGATCAGTGCGGCCAGCCGGTCCTCGTCCGGCAGCCGCTCCTCCAGGACCGCCCGGAGCGAACGCAGCCGGCCGAGTTCGCCCCGCAGCACAGTGCCCGCAAAGAGCGGCGCGGCGGCCGGTGGCAGATCCGGCGGGGCGGCCGGCAGTGCGGCAAGTTCCGGGTCGGCGAGGGCTGCGGCCCGCAGTTCCGCGGCTGCATCGGCGGCGGCCGCGGCAGCCCGGTCCTCCGCGGCCTCGGCGCTGTCCACGGCCTGCAACTGACCGCCGAGCACTTCGGCTTTCCGGTGCCGCTGCAGCCGTTCGGCCGCGTCCCGCAGCTCGGGGGCTGCCGCCTCGGCGTCGGAGCGGCGCTGTTTGGCCGCCGCGAGTTTGGCCTGCCGCTCGGCGCGCGCGGCCGTTCCCTCCAGCCGCGCGGCCAGTTCGCGGCCCTGCCGCTCCGCCTCGGCCGCCGCGGCCTGCCGCTCGGCCGCCGCCGCCGCTGCAGCGTCCCCGAGCCAGGCCAGCAATCCGTCGGCGTCCTCCCGGGCCGGCGCACCGTCCAATTCGAGGCCCAGTCCTGCTGTCTCGACCTCAGCCTGGGCCAGCAGCAGCATGAGCTGGTTGTTGAGGCTTTCCACCTCCGCACGGGCCTCGGCGGCCCGCCGCCCAAGTTCCTGTTCCACCGCTTCGAAGCGCTGGGTGCCGAAGAGGCTTTGGAGCAGCACTAGCCGGTCGGAGGCCTTCGAGCGCAGGAAGGCGGCGAAGTCGCCCTGCGGCAGCATCACCACCCGGGTGAACTGTTCCCGGTCCATGCCCAGCAGGGCAGTGATCTCGGCGCCGGCCTCGTCGTTGCGGCCGGACTTTTCCAGCCATGCGCCGTCCACCTGCTCTCGCAGCAGGGTGTTCGCCTTCTGTTCGGTGAAGCCGTTTTTGCCCCGGGCGCTGGGCTTGTTCCAGGCCGGCGTCCGGGAAACCTCGAAGTGCCTGCCCTTGGCGGAAAACTCGCAGGTGACGCGCGGCTCGGCGGCGGCGTCGGCGTGGTCGCTGCGCAGCCGCTTGCCCTCTTGGCGGGCACCGGGCACGGAGCCGTAGAGGGCAAAGCAAATGGCGTCCAGGACGCTGGTTTTCCCGGCTCCGGTGGCGCCGTTGAGCAGGAAGAGCCCGTGCGCGCTCAACCGGTCAAAGTCGATGACCTCCGTGCCGGGGAACGGACCGAACGCGGAGATTTCCAGGCGGTGGATCCTCACCGGGACACCCCTTCCAGTCGGACAGCTTCGAGCGCTTCGGCCAGAACGCCGGATTCGGCTTCATCGGCAGCGCGGCCCCGGACGTGTTCCAGGAAGCCGCAGCAAATAGAGAGATCATCCCCGGCCTGGGCCAACCTGCTGCTGTAGCTGGTCTTCGCCGACGCCTCGGCGCCCTGCGGGTCGAAGCCGAGCACGAGCGTGTCGGGGAAACGGGCCCGCAGGCGTTCCATCGCCTGGGACGGGCGCTGCGGGTCGGTCAGCGTGATCTGGCAGTAGGCGCCCTCGGCCCAGCCAAGTTCCTCGGCGGCAAGCAGCTCCTCGAGGGTGCCCCGGAGCACGGCGAGCTGGCGCGGCGCGTCCCAGAGCACCTCGGTGACGTCAGTAACGCCGGTGGCATCCACGTCGATCAGCCAGCCGCCCTTCTGGTGCTTCGCTTCGGAGAACGAGTAGGCCAGCGGGGAGCCGGAATAGCGGACGGCGGGCGAAAGCGTCTGCCGTCCGTGCAGGTGTCCCAGGGCGGTGTAGCTGAAGCCGTCGAAGAGATCCAGCGGCACGGCGCCGACCCCGCCGATGCTCAGGTCCCGTTCGCTGTCGGAGCTGATCCCGCCGCTGGCGAAGGTGTGTGCCAGCACCACGGAATGCACTGTCCGGATCTTCGCCCGGGCCGCGATATCGGCACGGATCAGTTCGGTGGCGGCACGGGTGACCTCGAAGTGGCTGGCGGTCTCGACACCCAGCTGCGCGGCGACCAGCCGCGGTTCCAGCCAGGGGATGCCGTAAATGGCGAGCATGGGCCCAGCGCCGGCGTCATCCGACAGCGGCAGCAGCAGCGGCGAGTCCAGTTCGGCGAGCCGGGTGCGCAGGTGTACTCCCCCGCGTTCGAGCAGCCGGGAGGCAAACCCGAGCCGGATGGCCGAGTCGTGGTTTCCGCTGGTCAGCACCACCTTGGCTCCGGCCCCGCTCAGCCGCACCAGTGCGTCGTCCAGCAGGCCGACGACGTCGACGCCGGGCAGCGCGCGGTCGTAGACGTCTCCCGCGATGAGGACGACGCCGACCGACTGTTCGCGGACCACGTCGATGAGCTGGTCGACGAAGGCGCGCTGGGCCTCGAGCATCCCGACGCCGTGGAACGACCGGCCCAAATGCCAGTCCGAGGTGTGCAATAACCGCATGCCACTACGCTAGCGGCTGCCACCGACAGTTCTGCGCACCGGGCCGGCGCCGTCGGCGGCGTCAGCTACGGGGTGGGCTTGTCGAAGAAGTCGCGGGCCTCGTCGGCCGGCGCCGGAGTGAGGGTGCGGGCCGGCGCGGCAGGCGCCGTGTCGCCACGATAATCCAGGCCAGCCGGGTCCTCGCTGTCCCCGAGGTCTTCGACGTCAGCGAATCCGTCGCGTTCGTCCGGGTCCGCGGGGGCGGCCGCCAGCGGCGCCGAGGTGTGGGCAAAGCCACGGAACACCAGGCCGGCCACCGCGGCACCGACCAGCGGCGCCACCCAGAAGAGCCAGAGCTGGCCCAGGGCGTCAGGGCTGCTGAACACGGCCGATGCCGTCGCGCGGGCCGGGTTGAACGGGGCATTCCCGATGCTCTGTCCCAGCTGCAGCAGCACGGCCATGCTCAGGCCGACGGCGAACGGCGCGGCGGCCCTCGCCGGATTGCGTCCCGCGGTGGTGCCGAGATAGACCGCCACGAGCAGCGCGGCGCCGAGTACCTCGACCAGCAGGACGCCGGGCATCGGGGCCTGGATCACCGAGCGCGCGTCAAAGCCGGCTGCCACCGTGTCGAATGCCGCGCGGGTTCCGTTGAGCTTCGGGACGGTGCGCAGGATGCCAAACAGCGTCAACGCGCCAAGCAGGGCGCCCACCAGCTGCGCGCCGAGGTAGGCCGCGGCCTCGACCGGACGGATCCGCCCGGCGATCAGGTTCCCGAGCGTTACAGCGGGGTTGTAGTGGCCCCCTGACAGGTAGCCGAAGGCAAGCATGGCCGCGGTAAGCGCCAAGCCCGCCGCCAGCGACGCGGACAGCGGGTTGTACTGCGGTACGGCGAACAGCGGTACGCCCAGGCCCACGGCCACGACGAACAGGGTCCCGAGAGCCTCGGCGGACAGCCGGGCGAGGAGGCCGGGCTGCCGGTCGGCGAGGTCGGTGGACGGCTGGGCACCGCCGGGCCCGGAGGCTGGCACTGGCAGGGTCATGGCGCGGAGATCCTTTGGTAGGGGGTCATAGTCTGGTTGGAGTCTGCCAGCGGAGGCTGGATGTTCGCTGGAGGCCCGCCGGGCCGGGCGGTACCTAGGTCCCGAGGGCGATCGCGGCCACCGTGCTCACGGCGAGCGCCAGGACAGCCGCAGTTGCACTGAACATCAGCGCGGCCGGGACCGCTTCGGTGGAGCTGCGCAGCTGCCGGGAGCGCACCCGGACACAGACAAAGAGGACCACGGTGGATCCGAGCGCCGCAGCGGCACACAGACCCAGGTAGTCGAAGCGGTCGGCGGCGTGATCCCGCGCTCCGGAGACCGCCCAGGTGCGCCAGATGAACAGATCCGCGACGACGAGGGCCAGCAGGGTCCGGCCCCAGGCCAAAGTGGTGCGTTCCGGCTGCAGCCCGGGGTCCCGCGGCGGCGCGGTCACCGTGCGATCAAGATCAGGATGGCGATGGTGAGCGCGGCAATGGCGACACCGACGGTCATGACCAGCATCAGCCCGGAGTAGGGCAGCTCCCGGTTGTTGCGCATCGCGGCTTCCATCCGGCCCCAGCGGTGGTAGGCCAGCGCTGCCAGTCCGGCGCCGAGGACCGCCAGCACGACGCAGATGACGATGCGCACCGGCCCCGGGGCGATGTTGGGTGCGAGCTGGTCGATGGCGAGGGCCCCGGCGATCAGGGCCAGCGAGGTCCGTACCCAGGCCAGGAAGGTCCGCTCGTTGGCCAACGTAAACCTGTAGTCGGGTGTGCTGCCTGTCTTCCGCCACGCTGGTTCGCGCATCACTTTCCCTTGTCAGTCCTTTGTTCGGGGCCGCGGCACCATGACGAACCTGGCACCACCAGCACCCTACCCGCCCAGCCGGCGCCGCGTTCCCGCCCGGGCCGGGCTGCGGGGTAAATTTGAAAGCATGAGCACTGAGCCCGGCAGCACCGACGCCGCAACCCCCGCGGCGGCCCCCGCCGCAACCCCCGCACCGTCCCACGCATCCCGCATCCACGGCTGCCTGCTGGGCGGTGCACTCGGCGATTCGCTGGGCTACGCCGTGGAATTCGAGAAAATCGACTCGATCCGCGCCACGTTCGGGCCCGAAGGGCTCCGCGACTTCGCGGAGCTGGGCGCCGGCAGCCATTTCTCCGACGATACCCAGATGACGCTGTACACCGTGGACGGCCTGCTGGAGGCGCTGGAGTGGGCCAACTCGGGCGTGGCGGCGGACACGAACGCCTGCCTCTGGCTAGCCTACCTGCGTTGGCTCGGCAGCCAGGGCGTGCCGATACCCGATTCCGCGCCGTTCCAGCCGCCGCGCTGGATCGACGGCCACGAGGTGCTCCGGCACCGCCGCGCGCCGGGCAACGCCTGCCTCAGCGGCCTCGCCACCGGCGAAATGGGAACCGTGTACCGGCCGGTCAACCCGGATTCCAAGGGCTGCGGCACGGTGATGCGTTCGGCCCCGTTCGGGTTGATCCCGCACATCGAGGCGGAATCGGTCTACAAGCTCAGTGCGGACGCGGCGTCGCTGACCCACGGGCACCCCTCGGCACGGCAGAGCGCCGGCGTGTTCAGCCTGCTGATCCACTCCCTGGCCAACGGCGGAAGCCTGGACGAGGCGGCCGGCTTCGCACTCTCCCGGCTGCAGGCGGGCCGGCTGCCACGGGGCGAGGAACCCGATCCGGTGCTGCTGGAGCGGCTGGCGGCGTCCGTTCGGCTGGCCGCTGCCGGCGACGGCGGCCTGCTGGGCGCCGAGGAGCTCGTCCGCGAACTCGGTGAGGGCTGGGTGGCCGAGGAGGCACTCGCCGTCGGGCTTTATGCTGTACTGGCCACCGCCCCCGCAACGACGACGACGTCGGCGTCCGCCGGGCCGGAGGACCACTTCCGGGCGGCGATCGCGGTGGCTGTGAACCACAGCGGGGACAGCGACTCCACCGCCTCGATCGCGGGCAACATCCTGGGCGCCCACTACGGCGAGGACTGCCTGCCGGCGGACTGGCTGTCGGCGCTCGAGGCGCCGGAGCTCATCCGCGGCATGGCCGAGCGGCTGGCGGCGGTTACGGGCGCCTGAGGGAAATGTTGTTGCAGGCTTCGCAGACATCCTCGGGGATGAGTCCGCGGCGCTGCAGCATCCCGAAGATCGCGCAGCCGAGGCAGAAGCCGGCAAAGGCCTCCAGCGAGGCGGCAACGATCAGGAGCGCGAGCAGGATCCAAGCGGCCGGGGCCAGACCTGCGGCGAGGAGGATGGCGGCCGTTGTGGACAGGGCCGCCCCGATGCCCTGAGCGAAGCGCTTCGGCGGGCCGGGGACCAGCCTCTTCTTGCCCAGCCACGGCGTCAGGACCTTGACCGAGAGCACACCGAAGGGCGAGATCCGCGGGCCGAACAGCACGCGCAGCCAGAAGCCGGCCGCGATGACCGCCAGCCCCCAGCCGAAGCCAGTCAGCAGCGTCGCGAGCGAGAGCAGCACCACGAGGGCTGCGGTGATCCGCGCAGAGTACTCGTTCACCGGGTTGGGGAAGGCAAACACCTTGCCCCAGTCGATCCCGCCCCGTGGGTCGGCGGCGGGAGCCTGTGCTGTTCTGTTCTCCCCGGAGATGGTCTCCCCAATGGTGTTTCCCCCCGGGCGGGCGTCTGCCGAGATCAGTTTGCTCATCATTCAAGGCTAGGAGCGCCCGGGCCCGGGACGAAATGATTGTTGCGCCGTGTGACCCCGGCTCAGCTCGCCGCCGCCACGTGGCCGCCAACCATCTGCAGGAACTCCCCCTCGGAGACGACTTCGATCCGCTGGCCGCGCTCATGCAGTTCCAGCACCCGGCGCGCCTTGCCGGTCAGCCGGCCCGACCGCAGGTCCGACGCGACGAAACCGTCCCCCACCACCAGGACCGTGGTGCGGGCCGTGACGCGGCTTTCGGGCCGTGCCCCCAGTTCGGCCGAGCGCAGCTTCGCCTCCGGCCTCGGAATCGCCAGTTCCCCGGTAAACACCACGGTCTGCCCGAACAGCGGGTGGTCCGGTTCGGCCGCGGCGTTGGGCACCGGGTTGGCCCCCTCCTCCGGCCAGCCCGGCCGGAACGGGCGGGTCGCGGCAGCCGGGCCCTGGCCGGCGGCCAGCGCGGCGAGGGCCGACTGGGTGGCCTTGGACAGCGGGTCGCGGCGTGGGTCGAAGGCCGGCTGGCGGGACACGGCCAGCCCCAGCGAGAGGTAGAGCTCCGCAATGCCGGCGGCGCCGTTGCGGGCGGCGATGTCGATCAGAATGCCGGCGCAGGCGCGCGCGTCCTCGGCGGCGTCGTGGTGGTTCAGCAGCGGAACCCCGGCTTCGGCGGCGGCGTAAGGCAGCGAATTGGACACCAGCGAGTAGCAGCGCCGGGAGAGCATGACGGTGCAGACGTAGTCGTAGGCGGGACCAGGCAACCCGGACACCTCCAGGCCGGAGCGGATCACCCCCAGGTCAAAGGCGGCGTTGTGGGCGGCCAGCACGTCGTCGCCGATGAAGGCGCCGATCTCCGGGAACAGCTCACCGAACCGGGGCAGGCCAGCCACCTGCTCGGGCCGGATCCCGTGGATGCGGACGTTGTGGTGGTCGAAGGCGTCGTGGTTGGCGGGCGGCCGCATCAGCCAGGAGGCCTCCTCGACGACGACGCCGCCGCGCACCTTGCTTAGGCCGACGGCGCACGGCGAGCCGCGGAAGCCGTTCGCGGTCTCGAAGTCGATCGCCGTAAAGTCCAAACCCACGCTCCAACTTTAGCGCCGGAACCGGCCCGGGCCCGTCAAGTACCCTAGATAGGTGAACCTCTATACGCTGCACGACGCCGCCGTGACCACGCTCGCGGGCGCCGGACCGGTCCAGCCGCACCTGTCCTCGTTCCTGCCCGACTGGCTCAATCCCCAGGTCTTCCTGGCCGACCCGGCCCTGGCGCCGTGGGTTGTCGTGCTGGTCTGCGGCATCATCTTCGCCGAAACCGGCCTGCTGATCGGCTTCTTCCTGCCGGGCGATTCGATGCTATTCACGGCCGGACTGCTCGTGGCGACGGACACGATCAAGTTCAACATCTGGGCGTTCGCCGCGCTGATTGTCGTGTCCGCGATCATCGGCAACCAGGCAGGCTACCTGATCGGTTCCAAGGCCGGTCCCGCCATCTTCAACAAGCCTGACTCCAAGCTGTTCAAGCGGGAGAACGTGGAAAGCGCCCACGCGTTCTTCGAGAAGCACGGCGGCAAGGCACTCATTCTGGCCCGCTTCGTGCCCATCATCCGGACGTTTGTCCCGGTGATTGTCGGCGTGGCCCAGATGAGCAAGCGCAAGTTCTTCATCTACAACGTGATCGGCGCCGTGCTGTGGGGCGGCGGCGTCACCCTGCTCGGCTACCTTCTGGGCGACAGCGTGCCGTGGGTGCGCAACAACCTGGACATCATCTTCATCGCGATCGTCCTGCTCTCCGTCATTCCGATCGGCATTGAACTGGTCCGCGGTGTCATCGCCCGGCGCCAGGCCGAGAAGTACGGAACCGACGTCGTGGAAGAGTTCCTTGAGGAGCACGAGCCCGAAGAAGAGCGAAAGACGCCCTAAGCTGCGGGAACGGCGCTGGCTACTTTCCCGCCAGCGCCTCCACGATCGCCGGCAGCAGCGCCCGGAAGGCGTGGCCGCGGTGGCTGATGGCGTTCTTCTCCTCAGGACTCAGCTCGGCGCAACTGCGGTCCAGGCCGCTGGGCTGGAGCACCGGGTCGTAGCCGAAGCCGCCGGCACCGCGCGGCTCCCGCAGCAGCGTGCCTTCCAGCTGGCCGTACTCGACCACCTCACGGGCCTCCCCGCCGGCCTGTTCGGGCACGGCCAGCGCGGCGGCACAGACAAAGGCCGCGCCGCGGAATTCGTCCGGCACGTCGGAGAGCTGGTCCAGCAGCAGCCGCAGGTTCGCGGCGTCGTCCCCGTGCCGTCCCGCCCAGCGCGCCGAGAAGATGCCGGGGGCGCCGCCGAGGACGTCCACGGCCAGGCCGGAGTCGTCGGCGATCGCGACCAGGCCGGTGGCGTGTGCCACGGCCCGGGCCTTGAGCAGCGAGTTTTCCGCGAACGTCACCCCGGTTTCGGCGACGTCGGGGGCACCGACGGCGCCGGCGTCCACCACCTGCGTGTCGACGTCGAGCCCGGGCAGCTGCCCGCGCAGCAGCTCCCGCAATTCCCGCAGCTTGCCCTGGTTGTGGGTCGCGAGGACCAGCACCGGGCGGGCCTCCGGCTGAGCGGACGCAGCGCCGCTCACGGGGCCTCGGCCAGGGTTTCGCGCTGGATCGCGGCGAGCTGTTCCGTGCCCAGCAGGGCCAGGTCCAGCAGTTTGTTGAGCTCGTCGCGGTCGAACGGAGCGCCCTCGGCGGTGCCCTGGACCTCGACGAACTTGCCCGAACCGGTCACCACGACGTTCATGTCGGTCTCGGCCCGGACATCCTCCACGTACGGCAGGTCCAGCATCGGCACGCCGTCGATGATGCCTACCGAGACGGCTGCGATGGTGTCCACCAGCGGCTGCGCGTTGCGGGCGATCAGCTTGTTCTCCCGGGCGTAGCGGATCGCTTCGGCGAGGGCGACGTAGGCGCCGGTGATCGCCGCGGTGCGGGTGCCGCCGTCGGCCTGCAGGACGTCGCAGTCCAGCACGATCGTGTTTTCGCCGAGGGCCTTTGTGTCGATGATGGAGCGCAGCGAGCGGCCGATCAGTCGGGAAATCTCGTGGGTGCGGCCGCCGATCTTGCCCTTGACGGACTCGCGGGCGGAGCGGGTGTTCGTGGCCCGCGGCAGCATGGCGTATTCGGCCGTGACCCAGCCCCGGCCCTCACCCTTGAGCCAGCGCGGCACACCCTCGGTCAGCGACGCCGTGCAGAGTACCCGGGTGTTGCCGAACTCGATAAGTGCCGAGCCTTCGGCCTGCTTGGACCAGCCGCGGGTGATGCTGATCGGGCGGAGCTGGTCGGGGGTGCGGCCATCGGCGCGGATGACGGGGGCAGTGAGGGCTTCGGAAGTCATGCCTTCCAGCATATCGACTCGGCGCGGGCTTCTCCCCCGGACCCTGTTCAGACGGCGTACGTTTAGACGGTGTAGTGCACGCCCGCCACGGCAACGGCCACGTGCTGGCCGAAGACTTCCTTGGCTTCCGCCATCACGGTCGTCGGGGACGTCCACACCGGGATGTGCGTCAGCAGCAGCCGACGCGCCCCGGCAGCAACCGCGGCCTCGGCGGCACGCTTGCCGGTCAGATGGACGTCCTTGATGCCGTCGTCGCGGCCCTCTTCGAACGCCGCCTCGCACAGGAACAAGTCGGCGTCCCGGGCGGCGTCCTCGAGGCCGCCGCAGGAGTCGGTGTCCCCCGAGTAGCTCAGCACGCGGGTGAGCGGGGTTCCGTCCTTGCCCGGCTCGGTCACCTCCACCCGCAGGGCGTAGGCCTCCTCGACCGGGTGGTTCACCGCGAACGGGGTAACCGTGAACGGGCCCATGGTGACCGGTTTGCGCTCGGACCAGTTGCTGAAGTCGAATTCCTCGTGCATGCCCGGATCCAGGTCCAGGCCGTAGGCGGTGGCCATCCGGTCCGCGGTCGCGGCCGGCCCCCAGACCGGGATCCTGCCGCGCCCCCAGCCGCCGGGCTTCCAGCGCACCGCGACGTGCAGTCCGCACAGGTCCATGCAGTGGTCCGGATGCAGGTGGGTGAGGAAAATCCCGTCGATGTCCTCAAGGTCCGTGTAGCGCTGGATCGCGCCGAGGGCGCCGCTGCCGAGGTCCAGCACGATCTTCCAGCTCCGCTCGCCGTCGTGCGCGGTCAGCAGGTAGCACGACGCCGGCGAGCCGGGACCGGGAAAGGACCCGGTACACCCCACGATGGTCAGCTTCACAGGCCGGACCCCCGGAGGCCGTTCAGCGGCGCCCCATCGGCGGAGACAAAGTTGGAGATGCGCGGCCGGTTCGCGCCGGCCTGCGCGGCGGCCAGCATTTCCGGGGTGATCCGGGCCAGGCTGCCGGTGGGGTACTGCGCCGCGACATGGTCGACGTGGCGGACGCTGAGGACCTCCGGGCCGAGGAAACGGCGGGCGAGGTGCTCGAACTGCGCGGCGTCGCCGGTGGCGATGAAGTGGTGCTCCGGCGCGGAGGTCCCGGTGCGTTCCAGGCCGCGGGACGCGAGCGAACGGTAAACGTCCTTGGCCGTCTCCTCCGCGCTGGACACCAACGTGACATCCTCGCCCATGACGTAGGAGATCACTCCGGTGAGCAGCGGGTAATGGGTGCAGCCGAGCACCACGGTGTCCACCCCGGCGGCCTTCAGCGGTTCAAGGTATTCGCGGGCGACGGCGAGCAACTCCGGGCCCGTGGTGATGCCCGCCTCCACGTAGGGCACGAAGGCCGGGCAGGCCACCGAGGTGATGTGCAGGTCCGGCGCCGCCGCAAAGGTGTCCTCGTAGGCGCGGGAGCCGACCGTGGCCGAGGTGCCGATCACGCCGACCCGGCCGCTGCGGGTGGCGGCAACCGCGCGCCGGACGGCCGGCTGGATCACTTCAATGACCGGAATGCCGTACCGGGCGGTATAGCGTTCCCGGGCGTCGCGGAGCACGGCGGCGGACGCCGAGTTACAGGCGATGGTGAGCAGCTTGACACCGGAATCCACCAGCTCGTCCATCACGCCGAGTGCGTTGGCGCGGACCTCGGCGATGGGCAGCGGACCGTAGGGCCCGTGCGCGGTGTCGCCGACATACAGGATGGACTCGTTGGGCAGCTGGTCAATGATGGACCGTGCGACCGTGAGGCCCCCGACGCCGGAGTCGAAGACGCCGATCGGGCGCTCCCCCAGCCCGGCATTTCCGGCGCTGCCCGCTGCGGTCTCCGCCGCAGCTGGCGCTGCCGGATCCGTGCTCGATGCTGAAGTCATGATTATTCGAGGATAGGGCTTCGCTACAGGTGCGGCCATCACATTGTGTCGCGCAACTCGTGTCTAATGGGTCACACCGGTCTCCGGCGGCGGGGCGACGCGCGGAGGGCCGGTGTTCGCCGGTGACGGCCTGCCGCTGCACCGGGCCGATATGCTTTTGGCTCCGTCGAGTTGTCGGCGGCGGCCGTCGTGCACAACGGTGGGCGCAACCAGGGGGAAGGGACCGCACAATGGCATGCGATGGCTGCACGACGTCGTCAAAACTCGACTTCGACTTCAGCATGGCTTTCCAGCCGATCTACGACGCCGCTGCCGGCCGCGTCTGGGGCTACGAGGCACTGGTCAGGGGCTCGGCCGGCGAGGGTGCCTTCAGCGTCCTGTCACGAGTCGCCCCCGAGCAGAAGTACCGCTTCGACCAGGACTGCCGGGTCAAGGCAATCGAGCTGGCCTCGCGGCTGTTTCCTGCCGGTGAGGACTTGATTCTTTCCATCAACTTCATGCCGAACGCGGTCTACGAACCGGCGGCGTGCCTGCGTGCGACGCTGCTGGCAGCCAGGCGCTGCAGCTTTCCGACGACGTCAATCATGTTCGAGTTCACCGAGAACGAAGAAGTTTCGGACACCTCCCACCTCACGAACATCATCACCGAGTACCGCAAGCACGGCTTCACCACCGCCATCGACGACTTTGGTGCCGGACATGCGGGCCTGGGGCTCCTGGTCGATTTCCAGCCCGACCTGATCAAGATCGATATGAAGCTCATCCGGGGAATCCACACGAGCCCGGCCCGTCAGGCCGTGATCGCCGGCATCGTCGGCATCGCCAGGGAGCTCGGTATCACGGTGCTCGCAGAGGGCATCGAGACGGAGGCGGAGTTCCTGGTCCTCAAGCGAGCGGGGATCCGCCTGTTTCAGGGATATTGGTTCGCGAAGCCGGCCTTCGAAGCGCTTCCCCAGATCCTCTCGGTGCCAGTCGCCGGCGTCACCACAGTCGCCTAGCCTTCAGCGGCCCCCTACGCCTCGAGCGAGGCCAGCATCGCCTGGACCAAGGACTCCTGCAGCCAGGTGGTGAAGTTGTACACCAGGGCCAGGTAGCTTTCAACGTCCTCCGCCTGGGACCAGTCCTGCATCCGGTGGACATGCTCGGCGTCGGCGTCGTCCCGGATGTCGAGGCGTTCGGCGAGCACCAGCCGGACGTCGTTGAGCGCCGTGGACCAGTGCCGGGCGTCCGCGGGCGTGAGCACCAGTTCGTCCTTGTCCAGGCCGAGGGCCGCCGCCTTCAGCGCGCCGATCTTGCTCTCGCGCAGCGAGCGCTCGGTGTAGCGGCGGAACTCGAGGGAGGCCTCGTCGTCGTCCTTCATCACGTTGGGCAGCAGGCGCCGCAGGGCCCGGTCGGACGGTTCGCGGGCCTCGCTGTCGAGCCCGACGAGCGCGGCCAGAGGATCCTGGTTGGGGCGTTCCTCCGGTTCCAGCATGGAAATGACGTCATCGAAGAGGCTGCGCAGCAGATCCCGCTCGGCCGGCTCCAGGAAGCCTGTGATGCCCTTGAGCCCGTCCTTGAATGCCTTAGCCACGCTTACCCTTGCCCTTGCCTGATCCGTTGCCGCCGCCGTGGCCGCCGGTGGCCTTCTCCACGGTGGCCCAGAGGCCGTAGCCGTGCATGGCGACCGCGTGCTGCTCCACCTGCTCCTTGCTGCCGTGCGCCACGATGGAGCGGCCTTTCTTGTGCACCTCGAGCATGAGCTTGTTGGCCTTCGCCTCGGAGTAGCCGAAGTAACTGCGGAAGACGTAGCTCACGTAGCTCATCAGGTTCACCGGATCATTCCAGATCACAAGGTTCCAGGGGATGTCCGGGGCGGTCAGGACGTCGGTGGACGCCGCTGTTCCGGTCTGGGTGCTCTCCTGGGTGTCAGGGCCGAGCGCAACGCTAAGGGTCATCTGTCCATTCTATGGGGCGGCGCACTAGAGTGAATTTGTGAGTACCTCTGCCGGCTGGGACCATCCCCGCACGTCCCTGTACACCGACCATTACGAGCTGACCATGCTGCAGGCCGCGCTGCACTCCGGCGCCGCGCACCGCAAATCGGTGTTCGAGGCCTTCGCCCGGCGGCTGCCGGACGGACGCCGCTACGGCATCGTGGCCGGAACCGGCCGGCTGCTGGAAGGGATCGCCGACTTCCGCTTCGGCGACGCCGAGCTCGACTTCCTGCGCCGCACCAAGGTGGTCAACGAGGAAACCTTGGAGTACCTGGCGAACTTCTCCTTCTCCGGTGACATCTGGGGCTACGCGGAGGGCGAGGCGTACTTCCCCAACTCCCCCATCCTGATTGTCGAATCCACCTTCGCCGAGGCCTGCATCCTCGAGACGTACATCCTCTCGATCCTGAACCACGACAGCGCTATCGCCTCCGCGGCCTCCCGCATGATTACCGCCGCCGGCAACCGGCCCTGCGTCGAGATGGGCTCCCGCCGGACCCAGGAGGAATCCGCCGTCGCTGCCGCCCGGGCCGCCGTGATCGCGGGCTTCGACAGCACCTCCAACCTCGAAGCCGGCCGCCGCTACGGGATCAAGACGGTGGGCACGGCCGCCCACTCCTTCACCCTGCTGCACGACACCGAGCGCGAGGCGTTTGAGGCGCAGATCGCCTCGATGGGCGCCGGCACCGCGCTGCTCGTGGACACCTACGACGTCGAGGCGGCCGTGCGCACCGCCGTCGAACTGGCCGGCGCCAAGCTGGGCGCCGTCCGCCTGGACTCCGGCGACCTCGTGGCCCAGGCGCAGTGGGTCCGGCAGCTCCTCGACGAACTCGGCAACGAGAACACCCGGATCATCGTCACCTCGGACCTGGACGAATTCGCCATTGCCGCGCTGCAGTCCGCCCCGGTGGACTCCTACGGCGTCGGCACCTCGCTGGTGACGGGCTCCGGCGCGCCGACGGCCAGCATGGTCTACAAGCTGGTCAGCCGCACCGACGACAACGGCGACTTTGTTGCGGTGGCCAAGGCGGCGAAGAACAAGACCAGCAAGGGCGGCCGGAAGTATGCCCTGCGCAAGCTCAACGAACGCGGTACCGCCAGCCAGGAGATCGTCGGGATCGGGCACCGCCCGGACGACGACGGCAACGACCGGCCGCTGCTGCAGCAGTTCATCAAGAACGGCGAGCTGCTGCCCGGCTGGACCGGGCCCGAAGGTGTGGTGCGGGCACGGCAACGCCACGCGGACAGCATGCGGGAGCTTCCTGCCGTGGTCAACCGGCTCCAGCGCGGCGAAGCAGCCATCCCCACCATCTACGAGGAGGACTGAATGTCACGCGCCTTGATCATTGTTGACGTGCAGAACGATTTCTGCGAGGGCGGGGCGCTCCCTGTCGAGGGCGGGGCTGCCCTGGCCGCCGAGATCAGCGAATACGTCGACGCCCACCACGGGCAGTTCGACCACATCGTCGCCACCCAGGACTGGCACATCGAGCCCGGCGCGCACTTCTCGGACGAGCCGGACTTCGTCGACAGCTGGCCGAAGCACTGCGTCGCCGGAACCCGGGGTGCCGAGCTCCACCCGGACCTGGACACCGAATACATCCAGGCCTACTTCCGCAAGGGACAGTTCACCGCGGCCTACTCGGGTTTCGAGGGCCTGCTCGCCCCGGACGACGCCGTCCCCACCGGCGACCGCACGCCCGGCTCGCTGCCCGTCGGGGGCGCCGATGCCGCTGAGGCTTTCGCCGCCGGCGAGGATGCCATCGGCCTGGACGACTGGCTGCAGAGCCACGACGTCGAGGAGGTTGTGGTGGTGGGAATCGCCACCGACCACTGCGTCAAGGCCACCGCGCTGGACGCCGTCCAGGCCGGCTACTCCGTCACCGTGCTGCGCGGGCTCACCGTGGGCATCGCGGAAGACCTCGACGACGCCGTGGCCGAGATGGAACTCGGCGGCGTCGACATCGCCTGAGCTCGTCGCGGCGTCCGCCCGCACAGTAGACTCGGAATCCTTGCCAGTAAACGTCTGATCCGTAAAGCCCCGGAGTACACCATGAAGAAGATCCTGACCGTCCTGATCGCTGCCGGGACCCTGCTCGGCGCTGCCGCCTGCTCGGCCCCGAAAATGACGAGCGAGGAAACCTGCGCGCGCATCAAGACCATCACCGCCTCGCCGACCTCCAGCTCCGACAAGTTCGGCATGACCCGGCTGGCGAACCAGATCCGGCCCATCGAGGCGAACGCCTCCGAAGAGCTCCAGGCCCCGCTGCAGTCAATCGTCGACTACCTCGACGAGTCCGCGAAGAAGGACCCGGACTCGGCCAAGCTGGAGGATCTGAAGGCCAAGTACACCTCGGCCGGCCAGACCTTCTCCCAGGCCTGCGGCGCCGCCCAGTAACGGCGGGCGTACCAGCGCACGAAAAAGGGACCGGTCACCCGGTCCCTTTTTCATGCCTGCGTTCTGCGCCGGCCGCTACTTCCGGCCGATAAACCAGTCCTGGAGCTTCCGAAGCCGCGTCTGCAGCTGCTCCTCGTTGGCCTGCGCCACGGCTGGACCGCCGCAGACGGTCCGGAGCTTGGTGTGGATGACGCCGTGCGGGGTGCCCGTGCGTGCGGACCAGGCCGCGACGTTCTTGGCCAGTTCGGTGCGCAGGTCCATCAGCATCCGGTGGTCCGGCACTGCGGGCGCCGGCTCGGAGGCCGCTCCCTGGGGCGCGCGCTTGTTCTTGCGGTTGAGCTGTTCGTGCTGGCGCTGGCGCAGCAGGGTGCCCACCTGTTCGGCGTCGAGCAGGCCGGGGATACCAAGGAAGTCGAGCTCGTCCTCGGAGCCTACTTCGCCGCCGGTGCCGAATTCGCCGCCGTCGAACAGGACGCGGTCGAAGGAGGCCTGCGAGTCGAGCGCCTCGAACTTGCCCTTCATCAGGGTGTCCGAGGCCTTTTCCTCGCGGTTCGCCTCGTCCATGAGCGAGTCCTCGGGGTTGAACAGCCCGTCGGCATCCTCCTTCTCCGGACGGTCCAGGGCGTGGTCCCGTTCGGCCTCCATCGAGTTCGCCAGCGCCATCAGCTGCGGCACGGAGGGCAGGAACACCGACGCCGTCTCGCCGCGCTTGCGGGCACGCACGAAGCGGCCCACAGCCTGGGCGAAGAACAGCGGCGTGGACGTGGAGGTCGCATAGACGCCGACGGAAAGCCGCGGGACGTCCACGCCTTCGGACACCATGCGGACCGCGACCATCCAGCGCTTCTCGCCGGCGGAGAACTCCTCGATCTTGGACGAGGCTTTCGCGTCGTCGGAGAGGATGACCGTGGGGGACTCGCCGGTGATCCGCTTCAACTGGCCGGCGTAGGCCCGGGCGTCGTCGTGGTCGGTGGCGATGACCAGGCCGCCGGCGTCGGGCACAGTGCGCCGCACCTCGCTGAGGCGCTTGTCCGCGCCGACCAGCACGGCCGGGATCCACTCGCCGGCCGGATTCAACGCGGTCCGCCAGGCCTGGGACACGATGTCCTTGGTCACGGCGGCCTCGCCGAGGGAGGCGGCCATCTCGTCGCCGGCACTGGTACGCCAGCGCATCTGGCCGGAGTAGGCCATAAACATCACCGGGCGGACCACGTGGTCGCGCAGGGCCTTTCCGTAGCCGTAGGTGTAGTCGGCCTTGGAACGTCGGATCCCGTCGCGGTCCTCGGCGTACTCGACGAACGGGATGGGCGAGGTGTCCGAGCGGAACGGCGTACCGGTCAGCGAGAGGCGCCGGGTGGCGGGATCGAAGGCTTCGCGCAGCCCGTCGCCCCAGGACAGCGCCTCGCCGCCGTGGTGGATTTCGTCGAGGATCACCAGCGTGCGCGCTGCCTCGGTCTTGGCCCGGTGCAGCATCGGTTTGCTGGCCACCTGCGCGTACGTGACGGCGACACCGATGAAGCCGCGGCCATGCTGGCCGTCCGCGTTCTTGAAGTTGGGATCGATGGCGATGCCGACCTTGGCGGCGGCGTCGGCCCACTGGCGCTTCAGGTGGTCCGTCGGGGCCACGATGGTCACCCGGTTCACCACCCCGGCCTCGACCAGCATCGATGCCACCCGGAGGGCGAAGGTGGTCTTACCGGCGCCGGGGGTGGCGACCGCGAGGAAGTCCTTGGGGTGGGTGCTGAAGTAGCTGTCCAGGGCTTCCTGCTGCCAGGCACGGAGCTTGGGTGCGGTGCCCCAGGCGGCCCGCTCGGGATAGGCCGGGGGCAGCACTGGCCCGCCAAAGAGTGTCTCAGTCACCTAGGACCCCTCCCTTCCGCGCACGTCAGCCGGTTCCGGAGAAACCCTAGTAAGCACAAAAACACCAATCTTTTTCGGATGAACCGGACAGCAGGGAGGCAACCCAGCCGGTTTCTGCCCGCGACGGATCAAAGCCGCGCCGCGGGGGACCTTAGCTCGCGGGCCTTATTTGCCCGAGTCTCCGCCGTCGCTTCCCGGACGGAGGCCCTCATAGACCTCTTTGCACTCGGGGCATACGGGGAACTTCTTCGGGTCGCGGCCGGGCGTCCACACCTTGCCGCAGAGGGCGATAACCGGCTCCCCCGACAGGGCCGATTCCATGATCTTTTCCTTGCGGACGTAGTGCGAGAAGCGCTCCCGGTCGCCCGGCTCCACTTCCTGCCGCAGTTCCTCGCGCTCAATGGTGGCCGTAGACGTCCCGGCTCCGGAGAGCTCACGCATCGGGTCGTTTGCCGGGTCATTTTCCAGGGCTGGATCCGTCATGCTGGTCATGCCAACCATCTTAGCCGCTGGATCGGACAGAATCGCGACGGCGGCATCCGCCGTCGGGCATTTCGGCGCCGTTACAGGCCCTGCCAGCGCGGCTTGCTGTCGTAGCTGTGCCGGTAGTAGTCGGCGAGTCGCAGCGAGGACGCCGCGGCCTCGTCCAGCAGGACCGTGACGTGCGGATGCAGTTGCAGAACCGAGGCCGGGCAGATGGCGGCCACCGGGCCCTCCACCAGGTCCCGGACCGCCTGCGCCTTCTGCGCCCCGGTGGCGAGGAGGATCACATGCCGGGCTTCGAGGATGGTGCCCAGGCCCTGGGTAATGACATGGTGCGGCACCTCCGCGAGGTTGCTGAAAAACCGGGCGTTGTCTCGCCGCGTCTGCTCCACCAGGGTTTTGATCCGGGTCCGGGAGGCCAGCGAGGAGCCCGGCTCGTTGAAACCGATATGGCCGTCGGTCCCCAGTCCCAGCAGCTGGAGGTCCACTCCCCCGGCGGCCCGGATGGCCTCCTCAAAGGCCCGGCACGCGGCGGGGACGTCCGCGGCCTGCCCGTCCGGACCATGGACGTTCTCCGGGCTGATGTTGACGCGCCCGGTGAATTCTCGCCGGATCACTTCGCGATAGGACCCGGGATGGCCGGGAGGGAGGCCCACGTACTCGTCCAGGGTGAAAGCCCGGACCCGGCTGAAATCCAAGCCGCGCCGGTGCCGCTGCTCGAGCTCCTCATACACCGGCAGCGGCGAGGATCCGGTGGCCAAGCCCAGGACGGCGTCGGGCTTGTTCTTCAGCAGTGCCTCGATCGCGTCCGCGGCGAGGACGGCGATCGGCCTGCCGCCCGGAAGGATCACAACTTCCATGAACCGCAGGCTATCCCACTCCGGCCGTTCCTGCCCGGGCCGTCGGACCCGGTCAGCGGTTGACGGCCAGCTGCGCGAGGAGCTCGGGAGTGCGTGCATCGAACCATTTGCCGCCCAGGCGCACCCCGGCAGCGAAGAGGGCGATGCCCAGGACCGGGCCCACGCCCAGGCAGATCCAGCCGGTCACCGGACCGCCGCCGGCGAGCTGCAGCACCACGAGGGCCACCTCGGGGCTGACCAGGAGCAGCAGGACGGCCATGCCGCCGAACTGTACGGCCAGGGTCTGCGCCACATTGCCCGGCGGCTTCTTGAACGGGCTCTCGCCGGGCAGCGGCACGGGCATGGTGTAGCGCGCCGAGACCACCGAGGACAGGCCCAGGCCGCTGAACAGCACGCCCAGGGACAGGCCCAGGATTCCGGGCAGGAGCGCCCACTCCCCGGTGAAGAACAACGGGATGACACTGAAGGCCAGCACCACCGGCAGCGCGAAGACCAGGCAGGCCACGGCCCGTCCCAGCCGGTCATGGAGGCCGCGCACCCCGGCGGAGACGTGCAGCGCGAAGGCCGTGCTGTCGTAGGAGACGTCCGAGGAAATGGACCAGGCGAGCAGGAACGCGGCCAGCGGCCCGACGAACAGCAGGATGCCGTAGAACCCCGTCCGGCTGGCCTGGAACAGCAGCAGCACGGGCAACAGCGGAACCACCACCAGCGCCCCGGCGTAGCGCGGATCGCGGAGCCAGTACGTCAGGGAGCGCGCCACGATCGCCCCCGTGGGCGTGGCTGGGACGATTCCGAACACCCCCAGGCCGGAGGTCTTCTTCTTGGCGGTGCCGGCGAAGGGCGGGGTGACGAGTGCCCGCTGCAGCAGCACCTTCCAGCACAGCGCCAGCCCGGCCAGGCTGGCGAGGGCGATGAGCAGCTTGAGGGCGGCGGCCCCGTAGTGGCCGGCGGCAAGCTCGCCGCCCAGGGCCCAGGCCGCCCCGGCGGGCGTCCATTCCAGGAACCGCGCGAGCTCCGCCACGAACCCGGCGGAGCCGGCAATACCGCGGGCAACGCCGGCGACGATCGGGCCCATCAGCACCAGCGGGATAAGGAAGGCCACGCCGCTGACGTCCTTGAAGCGACGGGAACTGGCCAGGCCCACCGTGCCTGCCGTCACCACCTCGGAGAGCACCACGCAGGTCAGCACGCCGAGGACCGCGCCGACCAGCGCCCCGGCCACGGCGGGAAGGCCCCGCGACCAGGTGCCCACGGTGGCGAGGGCGACGAGCGCCGTCGACGCTCCCGGGATGCCGATCAGACCGGCCAGGGCCAGCCCGGCCAGCAGTTGCGGCATCGGCACGGCGAAGGTCGTGAAGCGGGCGGGGTCCAGTGTCAGGTCAGCCGCGGAGGCCACAATCGGGATGACGGCCCAACCCAGCACCGCGGCAGCGCCGCCCAGGACCACGACCGTCTGCGCCGTGGCGATCTCGGCCTGGCGCAGGAGCAGCAGCCCCGCGACGGCGACGCCCACGATGCCCAGGGCGTAGAGCGCCCCGATGCCCAGGCCCACCAGCTGCCAGGGGCTGCGCCGGAGGCTGTTGCGCAGCAGTGTCAGCTTGAGCCTCAGAAGGTCCGCAACCATTCCAGCCCTTCCGCGTGGCTGCGGCCGCCCACCAGCTGGACGAAGCGGTCCTCCAGCGACTGGCCTGCGCGGACGTCGTCGAGTCGGCCCGCTGCCAGCACGCGGCCGCCCGCGACCACGGCGACGTGGTCGCACATCCGCTGAACGAGGTCCATGACGTGGCTGGAGACGATGACCGTGCCCCCGGAGGCCACGTAGCGGTCCAGGATGTCACGGATGTTGGCCGCGGAGACCGGATCCACCGATTCGAACGGCTCGTCCAGCACCAGCAGCCGCGGGGCGTGGATCAGGGCCGAGGCCAGCGCGATTTTCTTGGTCATGCCGGCGGAGTAGTCCACCACCAGCGTGGCCGCGTCCTGGCTGAGGTCCAGGGCGGCCAGCAACTCCGCCACCCGCGACGCCACGACATCCCGTTCCATGCCGCGCAGCAGGCCGGCGTAGCTCACCAGCTGCTCGCCGGTCAGCCGGTCGAAGAGCCGCACCCCGTCCGGCAGCACACCCATCAGCCTCTTGGCCTGCAGTGGGTGCTGCCAGACATCCACCCCGTGGACCAGTGCGGTGCCGAAGTCCGGCCTCAGCAGCCCGGTCGCCATCGACAGCGTGGTCGTTTTGCCGGCACCGTTGGGACCGACGATCCCGTAGAACGACCCGGCCGGCACGTCAAGGCTGATGCCGTCGACGGCGATCTTGGTGCCGAAGCGTTTGGCCAGCCCGCGCAGGGCCAGCGCCGGAACGGGCGGTTGAACGAATGTCATGTCGTTAGACTAACCGCCGCGGCGCCTAGAACGAATGACGCGGGATGGCCCGTTCGTACTGCGGCGGCCAGGCCAGCTCGTGGCCCAGCTCGAAGGCAGCCCGCAGCCACCAGTGCGGGTCCCGGAGCGCGGCCCTGGCGATAAAGACGCCATCGGCCTGGCCGGTGGCGACGGCGTGCTCGGCCTGGCCCGCCGAGGTCAGCAGCCCCACGGTGCCGGTCCGGACCCCGGCTTCGCGCCGGATCCGGGCGCTGAATCCCGTCTGGTAGCCGGGGCCCACCGGAATCGATTGGTGCGCCACGGCCCCGCCGCTGGAGACGTCCACGAGGTCCACCCCGTGTTCGCCCGCAGCGCGGGCCAGCCGCACCGAGGCCTCGGCGTCGATGCCGCCCTCGGCCCAGTCGGAGGCGGAGATGCGCAGCAGCAGCGGCATCGAGTCGGGGATCACGGCCCGGACGGCGTCAACGACGGCCAGGGTCAGCCGGTTTCGTCCCTGCTCGTTGCCGCCCCAGCTGTCCGTGCGGTCGTTGACCAAGGGGCTCTGGAACTGGTGCAGCAGGTAGCCGTGGGCACCGTGGATTTCGATCGTGTCGAAACCGGCCCCGACGGCGCGGACGGCTGCGGCGGAGAAGTCGGCGATCACGCCGTCGATCTCCTCCTCCGTCATGGCCGACGGCGGCGCGTAGCCGTCAAAGGCTCCGGTGCCCGGGCCCACGGTGCTCCAGCCGCCGTCGGAAGCCGGGACCGTGCCGCTCTTGCCGGAGAACGGCCAGTAGGAGGACGCCTTGCGTCCGGCATGCGCCAGCTGGGTGCCGATCTTGGCATTGGCCGAGCCGTGGCGGTGCACAAAGGCCACGATCCGCTCCCAGGCCTCGGCCTGGGCATCGTTGTAGAGGCCCGCGTCGCGCGGGCTGATCCGGCCCGCGGCGTTGACGGCGGCGGCCTCGGTCAGGATCAGCGCGGCTCCCCCGGTGGCAAAGGATCCGAGATGCATCAGATGCCAGTCATTGGGCACGCCCTCGCCGGTCTCCGGCTCGCAGCTGTACTGGCACATCGGCGACACCCAGCCGCGGTGCTCCAGCCGCAGCGAGCGCAGCTCCAGCGGGCTAAACAGGGCCGACCCCACTAGAACAGCACCCGCGCGAGGTTCTGCCGGGCCTTGGCGACCCGGTCATCCGAGGTTCCCACCACGTCGAACAGCTCCAGCAGGCGCACCCGGGCAGTTTCGCGTTCGGGCCCGAAGTTCCGGCCAATGAACGCCACGATCCGGCCAAGGCCGTCCTCGACGTGGCCGCCGGCGATGTCCAGGTCGGAGACGGCCAGCTGGGCCTCGAGGTTGTCCGGCTCGTCGGCGGCACGGCCGCGGAGGGCGTCGGTTTCCGCTGCGGACAACGCCTGCAGGCGGCCCATCAGCTCCACCTGGGCCAGGCCGGCTTTGGCCTCGGCGTCGGCAGGCATCTCGGTCAGCGCCTGCCGGTACGCCGCCGCGGCGCCGGCGTAATCGCCGGCTTCGATGGCGTCGAAGGCTTTCTGGTGCAGCGGCGGCAGCGGCGGGGCCTCGGGCTCCGCCGCGCCGGGTCCGCCGGCTCCGATCCGGCCGGTCACGCCGTTGGCTGCGGCGACCTTGAGGAGTTCGTCAAACAGGCTGCGCACCTGCTGTTCGTCCGCCCCGCCCTGGAACAGCGGCACGGGCTGGCCCTTGACCAGGGCGACGGCCGTCGGAACTGCCTGGACCTGGAACGCCTGCGCCAGCTGGGGAAAGGCCTCAATATCGGCGGCGCCGAGCACCAGCCGGCCCCCGTAGCTCTCCACGATCCGCTCCAGCACATCGACGAGCTGGGCGGAGCCAGGCGAGTAGCCGGCCCAGAGGGCGATCACCACCGGAACCTGGGCGGAGAGGTCCACGAGTTCCTGGAAGTTGGCCTCGGTGACGTCCACCCGCAGCGGCGCCGCGGCGGAGCCGTCCGGGCCGCCGGGAGCGGCTCCGGGGACCGGCGGCTGGCCGGCACCGGCGCCCGCGGGCGGCGCGGGACGCTGCTTCAGCGAGGAAAGGTCGACGGCGCCCCGCAGGTTGAGCGGATTGGCGGCAGCTGGAGGGACCGGGCGGGAAGCTGGCGAAGTCATAGCTCCACTCTATCCACTACGCCCCACCACGCAGCAACGACCGGGCCGCGGTGGCGGCCCGGTCGTCTGTCCTGCTGCGTCAGCTGCTTCGGCCGCCGGCGGGGCGGCCTCCGGGGGAGATTACTTGAACTTGGCCCCCACCAGGCCGCGGGTGGCGGCGACCAGCTTCATCGGATCCTTGGAACCGGCCGGCGGCACGTAGACGGCCACCGATTCGGCAAAGGTCAGGACCATGCCGGTGCTGGTGTCCTTGCCGCCGGCCAGGGCCGCCGCGTCGTCGCCGATCGTCAGCTTGTCGCCGGAGTTCTTGGGCGTGCCGTCGAAGCCGAAGTTCAGCCGGCCCAGGACCAGAGCGCCGCCGTCGGCGGTTCGGAACACCACAGTGTTCTCTGGAACCACCTTGTGGCTGAAGGCGAACGTGCCGTTCGCGCCGGATTTCACCACGTCGGCCTGGTAGGCCAGGGTGTCCGCGATGTACGGCGAGGACTGCCCTTCGGCGAGCTTGTCCTTGAAGGCCGAGTCGGCGGAGGACAGGCGGTCGCCGAGCCCGGCGAGGGCTTCCTCGCCGCTGTAGAGCAGCCCCGACTTGTCCGAAGCCGCCAGGGTTTCGGTGCCCCCGCGGTTGATAGCCGGGAAGGTGGTGCCCGGCTGGAGCGGAGTGGCCCCGACGAGCTTGTAGTTCTCCCGCGCGGAAGCCTGCACCAGGGTCAGGAGCTGCGGGACGACGTTGCCGTCACCCTGCGTCACGGCCATGACGGACCGCGGCCAGTCGCGCTTGCTGCTCACGACAGTGGTCAGGAGCTTCGTGGCGCGCACCGGCATGCGGGGTGCGTAGCTGCCGACCTGGGATCGGATCTTGTAGTTCTGCGTGCGCACGTCCAGCTCGGTCGCCGCTACCCGGGGCGCCAGCTTGGCGGCGTCCTTGGCGGCATCCCCGGCATCGACCGCGCCGGCGACCTGCTCGAGGATGCGGCGGAACTGGGCGTCGAGCAGCACCGGGACGCCGGAGCCCTTGGCCGCGGCGGAGGAACCGCTAGGGGCAGGTGAGGGCGCCTGGCTGGCCTGCGCCGCGACGCCGGTCCCGGCGACCGCGGCGGCGGTCAACAGGGCGATTGCGGCGCCGGAGGCGCGACGGACGGCGGCGGTTGCCACGCGGCTCTCGGCGCGGCCGGGTTCGACGGTGCCTTCCGGGGCCGCGCCTGCGTTCCGTGCCCGGGCCCGGGCGGCAGCCTGGGCACGCGCGCGGCGGGCAAAGAGGCTGCCCTTGCGGTTGCTGCCGGTCCCGGCAGAATCGTCGTCGTCCGTGGCGTCCCGCTTGGACTTGAGTAGCAGTAGGGCCGCGCCGGCCAGGATCAGGAGGCCGCCGAGCACCATGAGCGGGATGGCCCACGGGGTGGACGTGTCATTGGGGAACGTCATGGAGATCGAGGACGGGGCCGGCTTCGTGCCGTCCGAGGCCAGCAGCAGCGACCAGTCGCCGTCGGCCGGCGGGGTCCAGTTGTAGTTCATCTCGCCGTTGGCGTTCTCGGTCGTCACCCAGAGGTCCGAACCTGCCGGGGAGGGAGCCGTGGCTTCGCCGTCGGCGTGGTCAAGCTGCAGTGCCTTGCCGTCCCCGGAGACGCCGGTAACGGTGTTGTGGGCGGTCTTCCCGACCCACGCGTTGACGTCGTCCGGCCGGCCGGACGCCAGCATGAAGCTGCCCTCGCCCTTGACCGTGATCTTCACCGTGCCGCCGTGCAGGGTCCGCAGTTTCTCGTCGATGACGGTCAGCGGGGCAGCGGTTGCGCCGGAAGGCGCGACGGCGGTGACGGTGGCGGGCGGCGCCCACACGGTCTTCTGGCCGATTCCGGCCAGCAGTGTCAGGAGGCCGAGCAGCACTAGTGCAACTGCAGTCTTGAAACGCAAAATAATACCTATCATCAGCGGACACGTAGCTTTAACAGTAACCGTTTTGTTACCTGCGAGTCAGATCGGCGGCCGCGCCCGCCCCCTGTCCGGCCTCCCCCGGCCCCGCCGACCCGCCGTATAACAAGGCTGCTGATAGTGTTTGCGGTGATCGTCACACCCGGCCCGCAACCGCGGATTCGCAGGGAAATACCAGAGAATAAGGGCATTTAACGCAGTGACTGAACCCACGGATCCGTCCCTTTCAGGACACGCAGCCACCCAGGAATCCGGTAGCCAGCCACGCGGCCCGCTCGAGCCGGCCCCGCAGCCTTCCGCCCCGCGCGCGGCAGCAGCCGGCTTCCTGATCTCGATGGCTCGCCGTCTGCGCCAGCCGCTGCCCGGAGCCCAGCCCCGGTTGCGTTTCGAAATGCCCCCCGAGCAGGAGGAGGAGGCGGCCGCCGCCGACAGCGGGAGCACCGCGCGCTTCGGCGACCCTGGTCCCCGGATGTCCGCCCAGCACCCGCTGTACGTCGGCTTTATGGGCACCGTCGGCGTCGGCGCGGCCCTGCTGGTCTACTGGATCGGTTCCAACACCACCCAGTTGCTGCTCTGGATCGTCACCGCGCTCTTTATCGCCCTCGGCCTGGATCCGGTGGTCCGCTGGCTCGAGGGCCGGAAGGTGCCGCGGCCGGCGGGCATCCTGGTCTCGGTCGCCGTCCTTGCCCTGGCCGTCACCGGCTTCTTCGCCACCCTGATCCCCACGATCGTCCAGCAGGTGACCCAGATCGTGCAGGAAGCACCGCACTGGGTCCAGGATTTCATCGACTCCGATTTCTTCCGCACGCTCGACAACCAGTTCGGCGTGCGTGAGCGCATCAGCCAGGAACTCGAGAAGTTCGTCAACAACCCGGAAGCCATGGGTGGCATCTTCGGCGGCGTTGTGGGCTTCGGCTCCACCGTGGCCAACGGCCTGTTCGGCGCCCTGATCGTCCTGGTCCTGAGCCTCTACTTCCTCTCCGCCATGCCGTCCATGAAGAAGTGGGGCTACCGGCTGGCGCCGCGGTCACGCCGCGCCCGGGTCGAGGCGCTGTCCGAGGAAATCACCGGCTCCGTCGGCAACTACGTCATCGGCCAGGTCTGCGTGGCGCTGCTGAACGCAACCTTCGCCTTCATTGTGATGTCGATCGTGGGCGTCCCGTTCGCGGTCCTGCTCGCCTTCGTTGTGGCCCTGCTGGCCTTCATCCCCCTGGTGGGCGGCATGATCGCGGGCGTCCTGGTCACCCTGATCGCGCTCACCGCGGGCTGGCAGACGGCAGTGGTTTTCGCGATCTGCTACTTCGCCTACCTCCAGTTCGAGGCCTACTTCATCTCCCCGCGCATCATGCAGAAGGCCGTTGCGGTCCCCGGCGCCGTGGCCGTGATCTCGGTCATCGCCGGCGGCAGCCTGCTCGGCGTGCTCGGCGCCCTGATCGCCATCCCGACGGCAGCCGCGATCATGCTGCTGGTGAAGGAAATCTTCATCGTGCGCCAGGACAAGCACTAACGACTCACGAGTGCGCGGTAGCTACCGGGCCGTCCCATTCCTCGGGCAGCGCCGCGGCCGCGCCGCCCGGCAGCACCCCGGCCACGATCTCGTTGAGCACCCGCCCGGCGTACTTCTCGCCCACCCAGAGGTGCTTGGCGCCGTCGACACCCACGACGTCGGCCTGCGGCACCAGGCTGAAGCGATCCGCGGCGGCCGCCGGCTGCAGGTAGTCGTCGTGTTCGGGGACCAGGACCTTCAGCGGCTTGCCCGAGGCGGCCCATTCCTTGAGGTGGACGTCCGTGGCCCGGTGCAGCGGCGGCGAAAGCAGGATGGCACCCTCGATTTCGGCGGCGACCGGTTCGGTGGCGCCGTACATCAGGGCGAGCTCGGTGCCGAAGGACCAGCCGACCAGCCAGCGGTTCGGCAGTCCGCGCTCGACAGCGAAGCGGACCGCCGCCTCGACGTCGAGCCGTTCGCCGATGCCCTCCTCAAAGGCACCCTGGCTGGTCCCACGCGGCGAGGAGGTCCCGCGCGTGTTGAACCGGAGTACCGCAATGCCGGCGAGGCCAGGCAGCCGGTAGGAGGCCTTGCGGTAGACGTGGGAGTCCATGAAGCCGCCGTGCGTCGGCAGCGGATGCAGGGTGATCAGGGTGGCCCTGATCTCCCCGGACTCCGGAACAGCCAGCTCGCCGACCAGCCGGTGCCCGTCCTCGGTGCGGAGTTCCACGTTTTCTCGGCGTGCCGGGAGGACGGTCGAGGCACGGATTGCAGTGGGTTCGGAAGGCTGGCTGAACACGTAGGACGCCGGGTCAAAAGTCATGCCCTCCAGCTTAGCGAAGCCGGCCGGCGGTGGCGGAGCGCGGAGCCGGTCAGCGGTACCGGTAACTGCGCGAGGTCCAGCAGTTGGAGTGCCAGTGCCGCCGCTCGGCGAGGCCCGCGGCCGCGCCGAAGATGTGGTCCTCGGACCAGACCACGAGATGTGCGGTGCCCGGTGTCACGGCGGTGAAGCAGCCCGGGCAGACGTAGGTCTTCCCGGCCCGGCTGGCGGAGATCGAGCGGACCATCCATTCGCCGTCGGGGGCGCTCTCCCGTCGCGCGATCCCGGTGCGGGCGCGCTCCAGGTCCAGTTCCGGGGCGGGACCTGCAGCGTGTTTGCCGCCGGCCGCCCGTCCGGCGCCCTGGCCGGAGGAGGCCTTACCGGACCGGGCTTTTCCGGACACGGCGCGGCGGGGTCGGTTGGAACGCGGCATGACTCCATTCTGCCCCAGCCGGGCCGCTCCCCCGCCACAACGAGGCCGGCACAGCACCCTGCGGCGCCGCAGGGGCGGTAGTGTTGTCCGGGTGCGTTTAGTCATAGCCCGTTGCTCCGTTGATTATGTCGGCCGGCTCAAAGCCCATCTTCCGCTCGCCACCAGGCTCCTGCTGGTCAAGGCCGACGGTTCGGTCCTGGTCCACTCGGACGGCGGATCCTACAAGCCGCTGAACTGGATGAGTCCGCCCGCGCGTCTGAGCGTCTCCACCCCCGACGAGGTCGACGTCGAAGTCGGCGTGATCGAGCAGTGGACCGTGCAGTCCGCGAAGACCGATGACCGGCTGATCATCAATATCCACGAGCAGCTGCACGACACCTCCCACGAGCTGGGCCAGGACCCCGGCCTGATCAAGGACGGGGTCGAGGCGGACCTGCAGCGGCTGCTCGCGGAGCAGATCGAAACGCTCGGCGCCGGCTTCTCGCTGATCCGCCGCGAGTACTTCACGGCGATCGGCCCGGTGGACATCCTGGCACGCGACGCCAACGGCGGCACCGTCGCCATCGAACTCAAGCGGCGGGGCGACATCGACGGCGTGGAGCAGCTCACCCGCTACCTGGAGCTCCTGAACCGGGATCCCCTGCTGGCGCCCGTGCGCGGGATCTTTGCCGCCCAGCAGATCAAGCCGCAGGCGAAGGTGCTCGCGAACGACCGCGGCATCGACTGCGTCACGCTGGACTACGACGCCATGCGAGGCGTCGATGACAGCGAGTCCCGCCTCTTCTGAGGCGCGGTTCTTCCACGGCCCGGCCGCCGCCGCGCCCTAGACTCTGACCATGAACCACGTCCCGCGCGGCCGGCAGCTCCTGTTTGGCACGGTCGTCAGCGACGGCGCCCTGCACGAGGGCGGGGTCGTGGCCGTCGAAGGGGACCGGATCGCCTACGCCGGTCCCGCGGCCGGGTTCAGCAGCGGCCCGGCCGGCTTTGCCGACGCCCCAGCACTCCCGCTGCCGCCCGGCGCCCTGATCCTGCCCGGGCTGGTGGAACTGCACTGCCACGGAGCGTACGGCGGCGATTTTCCGAGCGGCGAGGAAACCCCGGCACGGCGGGCGATCGATTTCCTGCACCGCTCCGGCACCACCACCCTGCTGGCGAGCCTGGTCACCGCCCCACCGGAGGCGCTGCTGCACGCGATCGCGCTGCACGCCCGGCTGAGCCGGGAGGGCCTGCTGGCCGGCATCCATCTGGAGGGCCCGTTCCTCTCGGCGGCCCGGTGCGGGGCGCAGGACCCCGCGTTCCTGCGCGACCCTGATCCCGGGCTCCTGGCCGAACTCCTCGCCGCCGCACGCGGCACGCTCGCCGTCATGACGTTCGCCCCCGAGCTTGCCGGCGCAGACGTCCTGGTCCGGCTCCTGGCCGGCTCCGGTGTGGTCCCCTCCCTCGGCCACACCGACTGCGACGACGCCACGGCAGCCGCCGCGCTGCACTCGGCCGGGGCGGCACTGCGGGCGGCCCCCGGCAGCCGGCGGCCCACCGTGACCCACCTCTTCAACGCCATGGCGCCCCTGCACCACCGGACGCCGGGCCCCGTCGCCGCGTGCCTGCGCAGCGCGGCGGCCGGCGAAACGGTCCTGGAACTCGTCGCCGACGGCACGCACCTGGATCCCGCGGTCGTGGCCACGGTGTTCCAACTGGCCGGAGCGGCCAACATCGCGCTCGTGACCGACTCCATGGCCGCAACAGGACTGCCCGACGGCGGCTACATCCTGGGCCGCTCCGCCGTCACCGTCGCCGACGGCGTTGCCCGCCTGGCTACCGGCGGCGCCCTCGCCGGCGGCACCGCCACGCTGCTCGACGTCGTGCGCCGCACCGTAGCTGCCGGCGTGCCGCTGCCCGACGCCGTCCGCTCGGCCACCGCGGTCCCGGCCGCGGTCCTGGGCCTCGGCGCCGAGCTTGGCTCGCTGCGCCCCGGGCTGCGCGCCGACGCGGTCGTGGTCAATTACGACCTCGGCCTTTACCGCGTAATGCGAGGCGGGGAATGGCTGGCGCCGCTTTCCTAATCTCCGTTTCACACTGGGGGAACGGCACCATTGCACGCCACCATTGAAGGGCGGCGTCGTCGTTCATGCACTCTTTAGATAAAATTTCGGTCAATTATGCGCCGGGCCCGTTGACCTGACGGGAGGGGCATGAAATTCTTGTACCAGTCTTTGTGTAGGTGTTTTTCATGCTCGCAAGACATGTTGCGAGCGCGAAGCTCCTGCCGCCAAGGCCCGGGACAATCCGGACGGAAGCCAAGGTTCTTCTCGCAGAGTGACCAGGTCCGATGTAAAGTGCGCCGGACTTTCTAAAGATCCACAATGAGGAGAATTAAATGGCACAGGGAACCGTCAAGTGGTTCAACGCTGAAAAGGGCTTCGGCTTCATCACCCCGGATGACTCCGATGGCGATGTCTTCGTTCACTACTCCGAAATCCAGACCGGCGGCTTCAAGACCCTCGACGAGAACCAGCGCGTTCAGTTCGAGATCGGCCAGGGCGCCAAGGGCCCCCAGGCTACCGGCGTCACGCTGGTCTAGTCTCCCCGGCAGGGCTGCCCCCGGGCGCCCCCGCTAAAAAACGATCCCCGGCGATATCGCCGGGGATCATTTTTTTGGTCTTGTTCACTGCGCGTTTTCGCCCCCGTGCCCCGGCGCCCCCTGGGAGGGAAATGCGCTGGCCGGAATGTCCATTCCGGCCGGCGGCTAAAGGTAAAACCGAGCGGTAATTGTTTAGCGCACGAGCGTCCGGAGCAGGCGCGCGCTCTGTCGAACCGAAAGGTCCGGAAGATACGCCCGGCTCAGTGCGCGCCCCATGGCCGGCAGCTGCAGCGGATCCTGGTAATACAGATACAGCGTGCGGTATTCCGGTTTGAACCGCGATTTGAAGGTGGCCAACGAGCGGAAACCGTAGACCGGTTCCAGCGCCCGGCCCACCACGTCCAGGATTCCGGCGAGCCCCTCGCCCGCCTTCGGTCCGTCCCCGGGGTCCCCTCGGGTCTCGTCCTTGGCCAGCGGGGAGCCCGAGAGTGAGATGACCTCCACGGAGTCACGCAGCTCCAGCACTGCGGAAGCGATCAGGAACTCCATCACGCCGGGAAAGGCGTCAGCGCGCCGGCGCATGAAGTCCAAGGTCCAGCTGACCAGGGTGCCGGCGTCGTAGACCGGTAGCCAGCTGGTGACGCCGTGCACGCGGCCCTCGGCGTCGACGGCGAGGCAACACAGCACCTCATCATCTTCAAGCTCGTCGAGGCCGCCCAGGGTGAATCCCATTTCCGGGACGGATTTCTGCGCCGCCCATTCTTCCGAGACCTCACTCAACTGCGCGCGGAGCGAGGGCGAGAATTCGCTGTAACGGCCCCAGACAGCCTTAACCCCGGTTTTGGCGGCCCGGTTGAGTGCGGTCCGCACGTTTTGCCATTCCTTGCCCTTGAAGGTGAGCTCGCTGAGTCCCAGCCGGGTCTCCTGCGCCACGGCCAGCCGGCGGTAGCCCCGCGTCTGGAGCATGGGCCAGAGCTCGTCGGTGCAGGAATAGAAGCAGGGAATGAGGGCATGCTCGGCGCAGTACTCCAGGAACTGCGCGGCTGTCTCCTCGCGGTTGTCCGCCGGGCCAAGCGGGCCGGCCAGCGTCAGCGCCACGTTGCCGTGCTGCTGGTAGGCCACTCCCCCGCGCTGCCCCGCGCTGAACCAGTACTTGTTCGGTTCCCACAGCGCCATCCAGGACAGCGAGTCGCCGCCCTGCCTGATCAGCCGGCGCGCCACGTCCCGGTCCCCGGTTCCCGCGTCCGTGCCGTGGTGCCGGCGGAGCAGCACGAGCCACACCCCTGCCAGCGCCACCACCCAGAACACGACCCCCGAGGAGGCGAACAAGAACGCTTCGACGGCGTTGCGGTTCTGGAAGACGCGGTTGTACGTGCCGGGGATCGGCAGCGGCAGGTACTGCCGGGCGAGCTCGGCGGCGAGGCCCAGCCAGCCGCCGTCGCGGTCCAGGCCGCCGGCGGCAAACCAGGCTGCGGTGTAGCTGCCGGCCAGCACCACAAAGGTTCCTGCGACCACGATGGCGAGGATGAGGCGGGCACGCCGGGTGGTCTCCACCCGGAACAGGCGCCGGTAGGCAAAGAGCAGCAGCACCAGGGCCAGCGGCACGGCAACGAGGGGCAGGACGTGGACGAAGCCCGAACCCATCACCGCTGTGTGCGGCCGGTTCGGGTAGTGCGGGATCCTGGCAAACAGCGCCAGGTAGACCGCGGAGAGGGCGGTCACCCCCAGCTGGACAAGGATGGCAATGCGCAGGGCCAGCCGGCGTCCGTGCCGCATACCGTCGGCGCAGATCAGCAGCAGCACCACGGGGACCACGGCCAGCGCCAGTCCCAGCGGCCCGGCGAAACCTGCCCGTCCGGCTTCAAGGCAGTTCACGTCGACGGTGCCGCCGCAATTCTGCTCCAGCTGGTTCAGCGTGGGCAGCGGGTTCAGCACGACGTCGCGCAGCAGCGCCAGCGGGCCGGTGGGTGTCCGCACGGCGGCTGTGAGGATGGGCCCGACGGCGAAGATCGCCACCGTCAGCGCGAGCAGGTTGCGGGTCTCCCGGCCGGTGGAGCGGTGGCGGTGCAGCGTGCCCTTGTCCCCCTGGAGCCACCAACCGACCATCAGGCCGACCAGGGCACCGGCCAGGCCCACGACGGTCTCCGCATGCCCCACGTAGAGGACCAGCAGGAGGGCGGTGGAGACCACGGCGGTCCGCAGCCGGCGCTGCCACAGGGTGGGCAGCAGCCCGCAGGCCGCCAGGGTGACCGCCAGGATGGCCGCATAGGGCCCGATCAGCTCGGCGTCCACCATCAGCCCGAGCCAGCCGTCCCCGGCGTAGCGGGCAAGCTGCGTCAGGAGCAGGAAGATCGTCACCGCCGCAAACTGCCCCCCGAAGTAGAACACGGCGGTGCGGACCGACCCCAGCTGCCGTTCGGCGACCCCCAGCAGGCCCAGGATCATCAGTGAGGCGGCCAGGTAGGCCAAGGGATTGGTCGCGAAGAACAGCGAGGTGAACATGGTCCACCAGCGGCCGGCCTGGAGACCCTGGACACTGACCGAGGCGAAGTCCAGCAGCGACTCCGGCGGTCCGTCCAGGAAACTGCCCGTGGCCACTGCGGCGGCCAGGAAGAGGACGAGGACCGACAGGGTGAACGGCAGTTGGCGGAAGTGGTTCCAAATGCCGCGCAGGCCCGTCATGGCGTGATCCCCCAGCGGGCGGCGAGGAAGTCCAGGCCCCCCGGCAGGCCCTTGGATGCTGCTTCCCAGGAGTGGCCCGCGTTGGCGATCCGGTGGGCCTCCACGGCGAATCCGGCGGAATGGGCCGCCGCCGAGAGCAGATCCATGTAGCCGATGAACTCCGGGTCCCGCTCGCCGGCCGCAAAGTAGATGCCGTTGCCGTTAAAGCGGCGCTCCTTCATCACGTGCAGCGGCGTCTGCCGTTCGAAAGCGGCAACGTCGCCGCCGAAGGAGCCCTGGATCGTCTTGTCGCGCTCCTTGGCGAGGGCGGGCTCCTTCTCGCTTGAGAACGCCAGCGCGGCCCTGTAGATGTCGGGGTGGCGCGTCACCATCTGCATCGCGCAGGTGGCGCCGTAGGAGAAGCCCCCGACCGCCCACTGGTGCGGGTCCGGATCGACATCGAGGGTCTTGTTGATCCAGTCCGGAACGTCGCGGGAGAGGAAAGTGTCCGCCTTGGCAATCCGGCTGTCCATGCACAGGGAGTTGCCCGAGGGGGCTCCGTTCGGGTCGACGACGACCACCACCGGCGCGACGCCGGCGTGGGCCGAGGCGAAGCGGTCCAGGCGGCTCCGGAGGGCGCCGCCGGCAAGCCAGTCCGCCGGACCGCCTGGCTGGCCGGAGAACAGGACCAGGACGGGAAGGGCGGGGCGGGGGGAACTCTGATACGCCGGCGGCAGGTAGATGTAGGCCTCCCGGCTCTGGAATCCAGAGCTCGTGCCGGGGATGCCGGCGCGGCGCATTGTCCCCTCCGGCAGAGGTCCCGGAGCTTTCCAGTCGGCCAGGTCGACTGCTTCCGGGCCGCCGGCGGCCCGCGTAAGTTTCGCCTCGAGCGGCTGGATCCGGGCCACCGCCGTGCCCGCCAGGTCGCTGACGGTCTGGTTCAGCCCGAAATAGATGTTGATCTGGACCGCAGAGAGCGCGACAACTCCCAGCAGGGCGCCCACCGCCACCGCAGTCGAGCGCAGGCGGTGCACCACCGGCCGGGTGGGGCGCGGGATGCTTGCGAGGAACGGCCGCCGGCCCCAGATGCCGTGCAGCCGCAGCAGCCACAGCAGCAGCGCCGCGACGGCCGGCACGCTCCAGACGAGGGTCTCCCAGGGAAGTTCCTCGGGGAAAACTGACAGGACGTAGATCAGCAGCAGGTGGACGCCGGCCACCAGGCCTGCGGAAAGCATCAGCGCCGCGGTGATGACAACGGCGGAGGCGCTGATTGTATGACGCCGTCCGCTGCGCCACAGCAGATAGGCCAGGCCGGCAATACCGGCCACCCAGGCGGTCCATAGCACCGGCCCGTCGACGAGCCGGATGTCCTCGATGAAGTCCACCGGGGCTAGCGCCAGGTGCCGACGCCGATGACCGGTCCGGCCTCGAGCCAGGAGGAGAGGCCGGTGTAGGCGTCGAACCTCATGGCCAGCAGGACGTCCTGGCCCTCATAGCGCAGTTCGACGATGACGGACTCGGGCTGCACCTTGACGAGTTCGGACTCGGTAGGTTCGCGGCGGCCGACGAGTTCGAGCGAACTGCGGCGGAAGGTGTGCTTCGGGCGCACGCTGAGCGAGGCCAGCCGGAACCACTCAAGGTCGTTGTCCTGATAACGACAAACCCCCATCTGCCAGCTGTTTCCAGCCACGCAGATGGAGGCGTCCACCGTGCCCAGGGCGCGCCGCAGATTGAAGCGGCGCACCCCGGAAAGGCACAGTGCAAAGACCAGCAACGCGAACACGGTTGCCAGGGCGATGAACGGAAAACCAGTAACGTTCATCAAGGTAGGGCTAGCGGATCCCCGCAGTAGCCGCGTCACCCATTTGGGCGTTGTCAGCAACAATGACGACCCTGTTGTTGTCGACGGAGAAGAACCCGCCGTCGACAACTACGGCAATGCGGTCACCGGACACCGGCTCGATCGCCAGTTCACCTTCGGCCAGAATCGCCAGCAGGGGCGAGTGGCCGGGCAGGATTCCGATTTCACCATCGCTGGTGCGGGCCTTGACCATCTTGGCCGCTCCGGACCACACGAAGTGGTCCGCTGCGACAATCTCAACCTCAAGCTCAGCCATATTACTTGGTCTGTTCCTGGATCTTGGCCCACTGGCGCTCGACGTCGTCCAGGCCGCCGACGTTGAAGAACGCCTGCTCTGCGATGTGGTCGAGGTCGCCGTCGCAGATGGCGGTGAAGCCTTCCACGGTGTCCTTGATGGACACGGTGGAGCCTTCGACGCCGGTGAACTGCTTTGCCGTGTAGGTGTTCTGCGACAGGAACTGCTGGATGCGGCGTGCACGCGACACGACGATCTTGTCTTCCTCGGAGAGCTCATCGACACCAAGGATGGCGATGATGTCCTGGAGTTCCTTGTTCTTCTGCAGGATCTGCTTGACGCGGACGGCCGTGTTGTAGTGGTCGTGTCCGATGTACTGCGGATCCAGGATGCGGGAGGTCGACGTCAGCGGGTCAACGGCCGGGTACAGACCACGGGAAGCGATTTCACGGGAAAGTTCCGTGGTCGCGTCGAGGTGTGCGAAGGTCGTGGCCGGAGCCGGGTCGGTGTAGTCATCTGCGGGAACGTAGATGGCCTGCATCGAGGTGATGGAGTGGCCCTTGGTGGACGTGATGCGCTCCTGCAGGAGGCCCATCTCGTCGGCCAGGTTGGGCTGGTAGCCCACGGCCGAAGGCATGCGGCCGAGGAGAGTGGAAACCTCGGAGCCTGCCTGGGTGAAGCGGAAGATGTTGTCGATGAAGAGCAGCACGTCCTGGTTCTGGACATCGCGGAAGTACTCCGCCATGGTCAGTGCGGACAGGGCCACGCGGAGACGCGTTCCCGGCGGCTCATCCATCTGGCCGAAGACAAGCGCGGTGTCCTTGAGGACGCCGGCCTCTTCCATTTCGACCCAGAGGTCATTGCCTTCACGGGTACGCTCGCCAACACCGGCGAACACCGAGGTGCCACCGAAGTTGCGGGCAACACGGGTGATCATTTCCTGGATCAGCACGGTCTTGCCGACGCCGGCGCCGCCGAACAGGCCGATCTTGCCACCCTTGATGTACGGGGTGAGGAGGTCGATTACCTTGATGCCGGTTTCCAGCATTTCGGTGGAGCCCTCGAGGGTCGCGAACGCGGGAGCCTTGCGGTGGATCGGCCAGCGTTCGCTGATCTGCAGCTCGGACTCGGTGACGTCCAGGGGCTGGCCCAGGACGTTGAAGATGTGGCCCTTGACGCCGTCGCCGACGGGGACGGAGATCGGGGCACCGGTGTCAACTACGTTGGTGCCGCGGACCAGGCCGTCGGTCGCCTGCAGCGAGATGGCGCGGATGAGGTTGTCGCCGAGGTGCAGCGCAACTTCGAAGGTGATGGTCTTGGTCTCACCGTTGAGAGTAATCTCCGTGGTGAGTGCGTTGTAAATCGAGGGGATTGCGTCAGCCGGGAATTCGACGTCGACAACCGGGCCAATAACACGTGCAATACGGCCGGTGGCACCGGACGTTGCGGCTACGTGTTCGGTAGCAGTGGCAGTCATCTCTCTCACTTCACTCAGTAGATGGCGTGGGCGGTTAAGTTTGTTCTTTAGTGCAGGTACAGCTGGGTCCGTAGCGGGCCGGCTAGGACGCGTTCAACGCGTCGGCGCCTGCCACGATTTCGGAAAGCTCCTGCGTAATTTCAGCCTGGCGGGCAGTGTTGCGCAGACGCGTGTACTTCTTGATGAGGTCCGTGGCGTTGTCGCCGGCGGACTTCATCGCACGCTGGCGGGCTGCGAGCTCGGAAGCTGCTGCCTGCAACATGGCGGCGAAGATGCGTGACTCGATGTAGCGCGGCAGCAGGGCATCGAGTACCTGCTCCGCTTCCGGCTCGAATTCGTAGAGCGGCAGGAGTTCCGACTCGGAAGCAGCCTGCTCTTCGACGACCTCAAGCGGGAGCAGGCGGATAACCGTCGGCTCCTGGGTCACCATGGACTTGAAGCGGGTGTAGACAACGTGGATCTCGTCGACGCCGCCCTCTTCGTAAGCCGTAGCGAAGTCGGCCAGCAAGGCTTCGCCGACCTCCCGCGCCGTCTCGAACAGCGGTGCGTCGGTGTTGCCGGTCCACACCCGCTCGTAGGGGCGGTTGCGGAACTCGAAGTATGCCTGCGCCTTGCGGCCCATGACGTACGTCTTCACTTCCTTGCCCTCTTCGTGGAGCAGCTCGGTGAGACCTTCCGCCTGCTTGAGCACGGTCGCCGAGTAGGACCCTGCGAGGCCGCGGTCGGAGGTGATGACCAGGACGGCGGCGCGGCGGATCTGCTCCGGCTCGGTAACCAGCGGGTGGTCGATTTCGCTCTGAGTTGCGACAGCAGAAACGGCACGCGTGATCGCGTTTGCGTAAGGCAGTGAAGCCGCTACGCGTGCGCGGGCCTTGCCGATGCGCGAGGTAGCGATCAGTTCCATCGCCTTGAAGATCTTGCGCATCGACGTCGTCGAGCTGATCTTCTGGCGGTAGACCCGAATCTGGGCTCCCATACTTATCCTTTCCTAAGATCCCGGTGGCCGGGACTGCCGGAACCCGCGGGGGTCCCGGCAGTCCCTGCCAGCGAAACTAGCGCTTCTGCTTGACGATTTTTTCCTGGTCGACCTGGTCCTCGTCGATCGGGGCGTACTCCTCGTGCCCCGCACCGACCAGGAGGCTGTCGCCCTCGCCGAAGAAGCCCTTCTTGAAGTCCACGATCGCGGTCTTCAGCGCTTCAGCGGTGTCGTCGTCCATGACGTTGGTCTGGGCCAGCGTCGTCAGGATGGAGGACTTGTGCTTGAGGTGCTCCAGGAATTCGCTCTCGAAGCGGTTGATGTCTTCAACCGGAACGTCGTCGAGGTAGCCGTTGGTGCCGGCCCAGATGGAGACGACCTGGTCCTCGACCGGGAACGGCGAGTACTGGCCCTGCTTGAGCAGTTCCATCAGGCGTGCGCCGCGGGTCAGCTGCTGGCGGGAAGCCGCATCAAGGTCCGACGCGAACATCGCGAAGGCCTGCATGTCGCGGTACTGCGCCAGTTCGAGCTTCAAGGTACCGGAGACCTTCTTCATCGACTTCACCTGCGCGGCGCCACCAACACGGGAGACGGACACGCCGACGTCGACGGCGGGACGCTGGTTGGCGTTGAAGAGGTCCGACTGCAGGAAGATCTGGCCGTCGGTGATGGAGATGACGTTGGTCGGGATGTAGGCGGAAACGTCGTTCGCCTTCGTCTCGATCAGCGGCAGGCCGGTCATCGAACCCGCACCGAGCTCGTCGGAGAGCTTGGCACAACGCTCGAGCAGACGGGAGTGCAAGTAGAAGACGTCGCCCGGGTAGGCTTCGCGTCCCGGCGGGCGGCGCAGCAGCAGCGACACGGCACGGTAGGCCTCGGCCTGCTTGGAGAGGTCATCGAAGACGATGAGGACGTGCTTGCCGCCGTACATCCAGTGCTGGCCGATGGCCGAGCCGGCGTACGGTGCCAGGTACTTGAAGCCCGCGGGGTCGGAGGCGGGGGAAGCCACGATGGTCGTGTATTCCAGCGCGCCGTTGTCCTCGAGGGTCTGGCGCACTGCGGCGATCGTCGATGCCTTCTGGCCGATGGCCACGTAGATGCAGCGCACCTGCTTCTTCACGTCGCCGGAAGCCCAGTTGGCCTTCTGGTTGATGATCGTGTCGATGGCGATGGCGGACTTGCCGGTCTGGCGGTCACCAATGATCAGCTGACGCTGGCCGCGGCCGATCGGGATCATGGCGTCGATAGCCTTGAGCCCGGTCTGCATCGGCTCGTGGACCGACTTGCGCTGGGTCACGCCGGGCGCCTGGAGTTCCAGTGCACGGGTGGTCTCGGCCTTGATCTCGCCGAGGTCGTCGATGGGCTGGCCCAGCGGGTCAACCACGCGGCCGAGGAAGGCGTCGCCGACCGGGACGGACAGAACCTGTCCGGTGCGGTGGACTTCCTGGCCCTCTTCGATGCCGGTGAAGTCACCGAGCACGATCACGCCGATCTCGCGGACGTCAAGGTTCTGGGCCAGGCCCAGCGTGCCGTCTTCGAAACGAAGCAACTCGTTCGCCATGACCGAGGGAAGGCCCTCAACACGGGCGATGCCGTCACCTGCGGTTGTTACGCGGCCAACCTCTACGCGCTCTGCGTTTCCGGGTTCGTAGGACGCCGCGAACTCGTTCAACGCATTACGGACGTCGTCGGCGTTGATGGTCAATTCGGCCATCTGCAGTCCCTGCTCTCCTGTTTTCGTGATCATCGTTGCTCACGATGACCGGGGTTTCTTGTCGGTAAGTTGTGCTTGTCCGGCTAACCAGCAAGCTGGCGGTGGAGCTGGCCCAGGCGGGCGAGGACCGAAGCGTCAACCACTTCGTCGCCAATCTGGATCCGGATGCCACCGATCAGTGCCGGGTCAACGTTCATGTTGATCTTGAGCTCGCGGCCGTACAGGGCATTGAGCCCTGCCTGCAGACGACTGGTCTGGGCCTCCGTCAGCGGACGGGTGACGCTGACCGTGGCGATCCAGCGCTGCTGGCGCTTGGCGGCAAGCTCGGCAAAACGGCTGACGAGCTTGGTGGCCTTGAGCCCGCGGGGCTGCGACACTGCCTGTCCGATAAGGACTTTCGCTTCCTCGCTTGCACTGGGCACGAGCTTCTCGGCGAGGGCAACCTTGGCTGCCTGGCTCGCCTGCGGCTCGGACAGGGCACGCTGCACCTCGTGGCTGGCATCGACGGCGTGGTTGAAGGCGAACAGATCGTTCTCCAGCGCTTCCAGTCCGGTGATGCCCGAGGCAGAGACTGCCGACTTGTTTTCAGCAACGGCAATTACCACCGAAGCGGCAAGAGTCTCGAGTGCATCGCCGATGTCACGAGCCGACGCCCAGCGTGAGCCGGCCAGCCCGCTCGCGATCTCCACAGCGTCGGCGGAGACTTTTCCGCTGAAAAGCTGCTTGACCAGCGCCGACTTTTCGTCACCGCTGCGGGACGGGTCAGTCAGGGCACGGCGCAAGCCAGCCGAGCTGTCCACCGTTCCCAGGATTCCGAAGAGTTCCTTAGCCAACTGCAGCGACGCGTTGGGAAGCTTGGCCTCCAACGCGACGAGTGCCGCGGTCAGCGATTCGCTCGATACACCTGCCATTACTTAGCTGCACCTGCGTTCTGGTTCTCCAGATCTGCCAGGAAGCGGTCAACCACACGGGCCGAACGTGCATCATCGGTGAGGGCTTCGCCTACGATGCGGCCAGCCAGCGTGGTCGCCAGCGTGCCGACCTCGGCGCGGAGCGACACGACGGCCGCCTGGCGCTCGGATTCGATCTGCGCGTGTGCCTGGGCGGTGATGCGGGCAGACTCAGCAGCTGCCTTCTCCTTCAGATCCGCCAGGATCTGGGCGCCTTCGGCACGGGCTTCCTCGCGGATGCGGTTGGCCTCGGTGCGGGCGTCGGTGAGCTGCTGCTTGTACTCTTCGAGCGCTGCAGAAGCCTCTGCCTGGGCCTTCTCGGCCTTGGCAATGCCGCCCTCAATGGCCTCGGCACGCTCTGCGAAGTTCTTCTCGAACATCGGGACAACGTACTTCGTCACGATGAACAAGAGGACGGCAAAGCCTACAAAGACGACAAACATTTCCCAGATGTTGGGAACGAGGGGGTTGGGTGCACCCTCGGTGGCGGCTGAGATGATCAGCTGCTTCATATTTCACCCGTCCTTATCTACTCGGTTCTGGATGTTCGCTGGGTTCTGAAGGTTTACTTGAGAACGAATGCGAAGACCAGGCCGAGGATGGCGAGGGCTTCAGTCAGCGCAAGGCCGAGGAATGCGATCGGCTGCAGCACGCGCTGAGCTTCCGGCTGACGTGCTACGCCGTTGATGTAAGCAGCGAACACGAGACCCACACCGATACCACCGCCGATGGCGGAGAGGCCGTAGCCGATGAGGTTGAGGGAGCCGTTGATGGAGCCTTCCATTTTTCTTCCTTTCAAGATGCCACCCGTGTGGCAGGTTGTTTGGGTTGCTTCATCCCCCTGGGGGGAAGTTTGTGGTGCCTTAGTGGCTGTCGGCGTGCAGTGCGCCTTCGATGTAGATCGCGGTCAGCAGCGTGAAGACGTACGCCTGCAGCGCCATGATCAGCGCCTCCAGCATGTACATCGCCAGCGAGCCGGCCAGGACCAGCACCGAGGCGCCCTTCAGCAGGACATTCTCCTGCATGACCAGGAACTCGATGCCGGAGCCGGCAATCATCACGATCAGGTGACCGGCCAGCATGGTGGCGAACAGACGGAGGCTGTGCGTCACGGGCCGGACCAGGAAGTTGGAGATGATCTCGATCGGGATGACGATCGGGAGAATGTAGATCGGCACGCCGCTCGGCACGGTGGCCAGCTTGAAGTACTTCAGGCCGTTCTTCTTGATGCCGATCGCGATCCAGGTGACGTACACGATCGCGGCGAGCACGTAGGCGCCGCCGACGTGCGAGAAGCTCGGGAGCTGGATGACGGGGATCGCGCCGTAGATGTTGTTCACCAGGATGAAGAAGAACAGGCTGAACAGCAGCGGAACGTACTTCATGAAGTCTTTGCCGCCGATGATGTCCTTGGCGATACCGTTGCGGACGAAGCCGTAGGCGGCCTCGCCTGCGAACTGCAGCTTGCCGGGGACGAGCTGCTGCTTACGCGCAGCCAGCACAAAGAATGTGGCGATAATGACGACCGAGAGGATCACCAGCAGCATCTGCTTGGAGAATCCTTCGGCCGCACCCCAGGGCAGGATAGCCGGCAGGTGCAATTGTTCAATTCCAGGAGGAGTGAACTCTCCTGAATCTTGGGCCGGGAGCGCAAGCGCGATCAACGCGTTTCCTCTCTGCAGTGTCCATCATTGGGCGTTGGGCGGGGAGCGGCGACATTCCTGTCAGCCATTCCCCCTCTGAAATTTTTTGGCATTACTGTTCCGCGTCCTTGGACGGGCCACCTGCAGCGCCGTCTCCACCAGCCGAATTTCGGTGACTGGTGAGGCCGTGCATATGAGAAAGATAGAACCCTCCCGCAGCTCCAAGCAGGGCGCCTGCGAGCACAATCCAGCGGGTTCCCCACAGATTATCCAGACCCCACCCTATCAAACTCCAGACGATGATTCCGCCAACAATGTAGCTGAAGACGGCGATCCCGGCGTTGTATCCGCCGTCGTTGCCGTCCTGCGACACGCCGGGTGCACCGCCCGTGGTGCGGGGCGTTTTGCGGGTGTTCTTCTCGCGGTCTTCGCGGCTAGTCATGCGGGCCGCCTTCCGTCGGTTCGGGGTCGTTGTAGATTTGCAGCCGGGCCTTGCCGAAGCCAATGATCTCGGCCGCCTGCCAGGCGACAACGCTGACGACGGCGCCGATCAGGAACCAGCGTTCGTGCAGCCAGCCCGGGGCGCCGAGGACGAAGAGCACAACGGCGAAGCCGACGACCTTGACGAAGTAAGTGGCGACAAACATGCCGATCGCTCCGGACGGGTTGTTGCGTCCAACGAAGTGGCCGATCGCCAGGCTGATCGCGAAGAACGCCATCACCAGTGCGCCGCCGAAGAGGCTCGACAGGGACCCAAAGCCGCCGTTGAAGACGAAAGCGAGGGCCGCGGTCACCAGGAGCGCTCCCCCGGCGGCCGCCGAACTGATGGCAAGCAGCCTCAACCACAGCGATTTTGTGGGGCCGGAAGCGCCAACGGGTCCGCTGCCGGACGTGCGTCCGGACTCGGCGTTGGAGCTCATGGGATCCCAATCGTCGGTGGTGGCAAGGGCAGGGGCGCGGCGACAAGCCGCCCCTGAATTCTACACGAGATAGAACACGGCTAGGCCACGGGGATGCGGGTGACCTTGGAACGGCGGCGGAACCTGCGGATCAGATCCGGGGACGCGAGATACAGCCCGAGTATCAGGAGGCTGCCGGCTACACAGAGGGCGACGGCGGGCAGCGGTGCCGTGGCGGCGACGAATCCGAGGACAATCACCGCGGCGGTGCACGCCGTGACCGTCGCGGCTGACTGCAGATGCGTAAACCCGACGTCGGTGAGCCGCTGGTAAACGTGCTCGCGATGGGACGCGTACCAGCGCTCCCCCGCCTTGATCCGGCGCAGCAGGGTGTAGCCGGTGTCAGCGGCGTAGACGAGGATCGGCGAGAGAACGTATTCGACGTAGACGCCGGAGAGGAACCCTGCCACGGCTAGTGCGGCGATTGAGGCGCCCAGCAGGTAGCTGCCGACGTCGCCCAGGAAGACCGACCCGCGGCCGAGGTTCCAGGGCAGGAAGCCGAGGAAGGACATCGCCAGCACCGCACCGCCGGCGGTAAGCCAGGGCTGTTCGGACAGCAGGCCGGCCACCGCGTAGGCGCCGCCGGCGGTGACCCCGTGCAGGCCGGAGATCCCGTTGATGCCGTCCATGAAGTTGGCAATGTTGACGTAGGCCGCAATCGCTAGGGCGGCCAGCGGAAGCCACCAGAACGACTGCCCGGTCAGCACGATCAGCGCCGCCGAGCCGGCGGCGCCGATGCCGAGCTGCGCGGCGGCGCGGCCCCGGATGGACAGGCCCCGCAAGTCTTCGATCCAGCCCACCGCCGAACACGCGGCGATGATCGCCAGCACCACGGCGAACAGCGACCGGTCCACCGTGACGACGCCCAGGAAGACCGCCGCCAGGTAGCCGGCGCCGCTGGCCAGTGCGGTGGCCACGCCCATCCCCCGGATCGTCGCCTTGCGGTGGGAGGAGCGGGCGGAGGGAATGTCCACCACGCCCATCCGCACCAGCCACGGCTTCACCGCAAGGGGAAGCAGCAGGCTGGCGAGCAGCGTGATGCCGGCCGCCACGGCCAGCGGCATCATGACGCCACCCGGATCTCTCCCGCTTCGTCGGCCTCCTCGTCGGGGATGTCCGCGATACTGGCGCCTTGTTCTGCTTCGCAGCGGGCCAGCCAGACATTGAGGTCCAGCTTGTCCGGGTCCTGCTGGGAGGCCTTGGTGTGGGAAATCTTCGGGTGCAGGGGCCGCTGGTCCAGTTCGCCGGTGCCGACCAGTTCCTCGTGCAGCTTCTCCCCCGGCCGCAGCCCGGTGTAGATAATGTCGACCTTCTTGCCGGACATGGCGATCATGCGCTGCGCCACGTCCAGGATCCGTACCGGCTCGCCCATGTCCAGGATCATCACGTCGCCGCCTGTGCCGATCGCGCCGGCCTGGATCACCAGCTGGCAGGCCTCCGGAATCGTCATGAAGAAGCGGGTGACGTCGGGATCGGTGACCGTGACGGGGCCGCCCACGCGGATCTGCTCGGTGAAGAGCGGGAGCATCGAGCCGCGGCTGCCCATCACGTTGCCGAAGCGGACGGAGACAAACTTGGCGCCGGTCTGGCCGGCCATCCAGGCGGTCAGCTTTTCCGCGACGCGCTTGGAGTGGCCGAGTGCCGTGGTGGGGTTGGCCGCCTTGTCAGTGGAGATGTTCACGAAATGCGAGACGCCGGCACGCTGGGCGGCGCGCAGCACGTTCAGGGTCCCGCAGACGTTGGTCTTCCAGGCTTCGACCGGGTACTGCTGGAGCAGGGGCGCGTGCTTGAGGGCGGCCGCATGGAACACCACTTCGGGGCGCCGGTCCTCGAAGATGTCTTCCAGCGCCTCGCCGTCGCGGATGTTGGCCAGTACGGTATCGCGGCCGGCCAGCAGGCCCCGGCCGGTAATGGAGATCTGGGTCTGCTGCAGCCCGGTCTCGTCGTGGTCGAGCATGATCAGTTCCGCCGGGGAGAACTGCACGATCTGGCGGCAGAGTTCCGAGCCGATCGAGCCGCCGGCGCCGGTCACGAGCACGCGTTTGTCCTTGATGTAGCCCGCGATTTCGTCGACCTTGATGTCGACGGGCCGCCGGCCGATCAGGTCCTCGACCGCCACGTCGCGGAAATCGGAGAAACCGTCGGGAGCCCCGCCGCCCAGCATGTCGCGCAGCGGAGGCAGTACCAGCACGCGGATGTTCAGGCCGTCGACGGCGTCCGAGATGCGGCGGACCACCGGGGCCTCGACGTTGGCGAAGGCCAGGACCAGCACCCTCGCGCGGGTCCGGCGGATGATCGCCGGGAGGTCGTCTCCCCGGCCGAGGACCTGGACTCCGGAGAGGCGGAGGTGCTTCTTGGCCGGGTCGTCATCGATCAGGCCGACCGGGAAGTACGGGGACTCCGGATCCTGCAGCATCCGGGTCAGGAGTGAGTTGCCGAGGAATCCCGCGCCGTAGATCAGGGTGTTCTGCGCCTCGTCGCCGGGCCGCGTCTTTCCCTCCACGTAGAGCCGTTTGGCATAGCGGGCCGCGCCCATAAAGAGGCAGGCGAAGGGGAAGGCGATCAGGCCCACGCTGCGTCCGATGTTGATGGCCTCGTACAGCACCAGCAGGCTCGCGGTGATCGATGCGGCCACAATCACGGTGACGAAAACCAGTGCCCGGGCCTCCTGGAAGCTGCCGAACGGATACCGGCCCCGGTACAGGGCCAACGCATAGCCGGCCAGGATCTGCGCGACCACGGCGATGGCTGCGATGACGAAGGCGCCGGCGAACTGCTCTACGCGGATACCCATCTCGTAGCGCAGCAGCAGGGCGAGGACGATCGCCACAATCCACGACATCGAGTCGAGGAACAGCTGGATCCAGATCCAGAGGGCGGGCTTCTCGTCCCGTTGTGCGGCTGATTCGCGCGCTTCAGATTTCGTAGTCAACAGAGATTGCAACCGACTTCCACTACCACGGCGGCCATGCGCCTGTTTCAGAAAATACCCCGTCGCAACTGTCGGACGGCGTCGGGGCCTAGAACGATACTAATCTCTTTCGCGGCCGCCGCCCGGGTCCGCGGGCAGCGGCGGCATAGGTTTCCAGCCGCTGTCGGCGAGGATGGCGCGGGATTCCCGCCATCCACGCCAGAGCGCGCCGGTCCCCTTCAGCGTCCGTTCGACGAGGACCAGGCGGACGATTTCCTTCAGGAATGTCAGCGCCGTCCCGGCCCCGAAGCCGAGCCGGTTGAACTTGCCGTGGGCCCTGAGGTAGTGCGCGACGTGGCCGCGGTTCCGCATGACGTAGCGGCGACTCAGGTCGGAGGAATCGTTGAGGTGCCGCAGGCCGAGGTCCACCTGGCGCTGGGCGCGGACCTTCTTGATCACGAACGCGTTGACGTAGACCACCGGGGTCTGCTGCGCGGCGAGCCAGCCGTAGATCAGGTCGTCCCAGGTGATGAAGAAGCGTGGGTCCGGGAGCCCGATGCTCCGGGCCAGAGACGCCTTGATCAGCATGCCTTCGAAGTTTCCCACATTGGTGCGGAAAACCTCGGAATGCTTGAACACATCGCGGGAGACCGGGAGGAAGATCCCCAGCGCCTCGACAAAATGGTGCTGCCAGAAGAAAGGTTTTCCGTCGGCATCGTAGCGGCGGCCGATCAGGCAGGAGTAGTCCGGCGTGAACTTCTCCAGTGCCTCCACAGCGCCGGGAAGCACCTCGACGTCGTCGTCCATCAGCCACAGCCACTCCGCGCCGCGAGAAAGCGCAAGCTCCACACCCCTGGCGAACCCGCCGGCGCCACCGACGTTTTCGCTCAAACGCGCGTACTCAATCGGCAGCCCGCCGGCCAGCGCCGCGGAGACGACGTCGGCCGTGTGGTCGCTGCTCGCATTGTCCACCACGATGATCCGCGCCGGGCGGGTGCCGAGGCGGGCGAAGGAATCGAGCAGGTTGCGAAGGTAGTCGGCACGGTTGTAGGTGACGACGACGACGTACAGGTTCTCCACGGCGGCCTAGCTGTTGGTGGACATCAGTTGTGCGGGAGAGCCGAAGCCCTTGCCGCGGAAACCGGTGGAGTAGGCGCGGAACCAGTGCGCGAGGCCTTTGAGGTCGCCGGTTTTCAGGAAGTAGTACGGGAAGCCGATGACGTCCGCACCGAACCAGCGCAGGTTGCGGTACTTGCGGGTAAGGTAGCCCCGGTTGCGGAAGTAGCAGTAGCGCTTGAACTCGCCCTCCGGAATGACGGGGGTGATGAAGCCGCCAAAGACCGGCTTCATTTCCGTCCAGGTGGCGGGGTGCTGCACTGCCACGGTGGCGAGCGTGCCGTACTTCAGGCCGGCCTTTTTCACCCGGGAGAGGAAGTCGACTTCGTCGCCCCGGATGAAGAACTTCACATCCGGAATGCCGATCTTGTAGAAGACCTCGGTCCGGATCAGCGCGCCGTTGAAGAAGTGGACCATGTCCGGCAGGTAGCCCATCGGCGCCAGCCGCGAGCGGTCGTTGGTCAGCAGCCCGTTGATCCGGAAGTTGAAGGAGAGCCGGTTGGGGTCGGCCGTGGCGGCGACCAGCGGGCTCACAATGTCGAGCTGGTGCTCCTCGGCGGTCTTGAGCAGCTCGGCGAGGCAGCTGGCGTCCTCGGGGTGGCCGTCGTCGTCCATCATCCAGATCCACTCGGCGCCGCTGGCCATGGCGGCCAGGATCGCATAGGCAAAGCCGCCGGCGCCGCCGAGGTTCGCTTCAGAGCGCAGGTAGTTGATGTTGTCCGCTCCCTGCGACTCGACAACGTCGGTGGCCGGCGCTGTGCCGGAGTCGACGAGCGCGATCGAGTGGATCGGGGCGGTCTGTTCGGCCAGGCCCTTCAGGAGCAAGGCAAGTTCCTCGTGGCGGTCAAAGGTTACGGCCGCGACGGCGACTTTGGGCTGCATGTCAGTTCCTTTGGGAATCGTCGGGGGCCGAGTCGGCGCTGTCGTCCTCGGCCGGAGCCTCTTCGCCGGCGCCGAGCACGCCCGGCACCACTTCGCGCAGGCGCTCCAGGCTGATGGCGCCCTGGCGGACCACGCGCAGCGGCAGGGAGGTCGCGTCGATGATGGTGGAGGGCTCGGCGCCGTCCCCCTCGACCGGCCGGTGGCCGCCTTCAAGGTAGACCTCCACCGACTCCGCCAGCTGCGCTTCGGCTTCGGCGGCGCTCTGCGCGGCGGACTGGCCGGTGCGGTTGGCGGATGAAACCGCCAGCGGTCCGGTGAGCGTGAGCAGGTCCTGGGCGATGTCGTCGGCCGGGAGCCGGAGGGCGACGGTGCCCTTGGTCTCGCCGAGGTCCCAGTCCAGCGAGGGCTGGGCGTGCAGGATCAGCGTCAGCCCCCCGGGCCAGAACGCCTCGGCAAGGCGCCGGGCCTCGGCCGGGACATCGGTGGCGAGGCCGTCGAGGGCGTTCAGCCGCGGGATGAGCACCGGCGGCGGCATCGACCGGCCGCGACCCTTGGCGGCGAGCAGCAACGTCACGGCCTGCGGTGAGAAGGCATCCGCGGCGATTCCGTACACGGTGTCGGTGGGGAGCACCACGCATTTGTGTGCCCTGATGGCCCGTTGGGCGTGTTCGAGTCCTGCGGCGCGCTGGTCCGCGTCGGCGCAATCGTAGCTGGTCGTCACTGGGACATCCTTTCATCACTGCGGGTGGGAGCCGGTCTGCGCACGGCGCTGGTGGCGCGTTCGCGGCCGTTGAGATCCAGATGTGTCGTAACCCCGGACCAGAGGCCGGAACGCTCCAGCATCGCGGCAATCCAGCTTGCCTGGACCTCGGCGTGTTCCATCACAAAGTAGCCGCCGGGGACCAGTAGCCGCGCCGCGGACGCCGCTGCCGCCGCTGGGAGCTCCATTCCGTCCGCTCCCCCGCCGTACAGCGCCTCGGGCGGGTCGTGCAGCGCCACTTCGGGCTCGTTGGGGACCGCTTCGGCGGGGATGTACGGCGGGTTGGAGACGACGACGTCGAACGTTCCGTTGTGTTCCGGCAGTGCGTCCCGGAGGTCGCCGCGCACCAGCCGGACGCCCAGCGGCAGCAGGTTCTTCGCTGCCCAGGCGTGCGCGAACTCGCTGAATTCCACGGCGTGGACCTCGGCGCCGGGAACCTCGTGCGCGATCGAGCCGGCGATCGCCCCCGAGCCGGTGCCCAGGTCCACCACTTTGGGGTGCGTCGACGGTGCCGCGTCCCTGAGCCAGTCGATCACGAGCTGGACCACGGACTCGGTTTCCGGCCGCGGGATAAACACGCCGGGGCCCACCGCGAGCTCGAGGTAGCGGAAGTGCGCCACGCCGGTGATGTGCTGCAGCGGGATCCGTCGCGCGCGCTCGGCCACCAGCTCGGCATAGCCGGCGGGCGCCGGCGTGTCGCCGAGCACCATGGCCCGGACCCGGCCCGGACCGACGCCGAGCAGGTGGCAGGCGAGCAGTTCGGCGTCGACCTTTGGGCTGGGCACGCCGGCGGCGGCGAGTACGGCCGTGGCCTCGCGGACGGCGTCCGCGAGGCGCGGCGCAGGATCAGGAATCATCAGGCTCAGGTGTCATCGGCGCGCCGGGTCCGGGCTAGTCGCCGATGGCGTCGAGGCGGGCCTGTTCGTCCATCTCGATGGCGGACTGGATGACCGGTTCGAGGTCGCCGTTCATGACCTGGTCCAGGTTGTACGCCTTGTAGCCGGTGCGGTGGTCGGCGATTCGGTTTTCCGGGTAGTTGTAGGTGCGGATGCGCTCGGAGCGGTCCATGGTGCGGATCTGCGACTTACGCTGGGCCGAGTTCTCGGCGTCGATCTGCTCCTGCTGGTGGGCCAGGATGCGGGCACGCAGCACGCGCATGCCGGCCTCGCGGTTCTGCAGCTGGGACTTCTCGTTCTGCATCGCCACCACGATCCCGGTGGGAAGGTGGGTGATGCGCACGGCCGAGTCGGTGGTGTTCACGGACTGGCCGCCGGGGCCTGAGGAGCGGTAGACGTCGATCTTGAGGTCGTTCTGGTTGATCTCGAGTTCCTCGGGCTCGTCCACTTCGGGCAGCACCAGCACGCCGGCCGCGGAGGTGTGGATGCGGCCCTGCGACTCGGTTACGGGAACGCGCTGGACCCGGTGCACGCCGCCTTCGAACTTGAGCCGCGCGTAGACGCCTTCGGCCGGGTCGTTGGAGTTGCCCTTGACGGCCATCTGGACGTCCTTGTAGCCGCCGAGATCCGATTCGGTAGCGGAGATGAGTTCGGTCTTCCAGCCGCGGGATTCCGCGTACCGGGTGTACATCCGCAGCAGGTCCGCGGCGAACAGGGCAGCCTCGTCGCCGCCTTCGCCGCCCTTGACCTCAAGGATCACGTTGCGGGCGTCGTCCGGGTCGCGCGGGATCAGCAGCCGGCGCAGCTTGGCCGCCGCCGTGTCCAGGGCCGCCTCAAGCTCGGGCACCTCGGCGGCGAATTCCGGATCCTCGTCCGCCATTTCCTTGGCCGCCGCCAGGTCGTCGCGGATGCCTTCCCAGCGGTGGTAGGCCTCCACAATGCCGTTCAACTGCGCCGATCGCCGCCCCAGCTTCCGGGCCAGCTTCTGGTCAGCATAGACAGCAGGATCCCCAAGCTGCGCCTGAATGGAGTCGTGTTCATCCAACAGGCCCTGTACGGACTCAAACATTTCAAAACCTCTTTCGACTTGGTACCAAGTCTAATGACGCACGCAGCGGCGGGTGACCTGGCGGCCGGCAAAATATGCGACGGCCCCACCCCCTGCTCAGCTACTTGTCGTTATCGGACTTCGCACCAAGCGTCGTCTTCTGCACCTGCATGAGGAACTCGACGTTGCTCTGGGTCTCCCGGATCTTGTTGGTCAGCAGCTCAAGGCTCTGCTGCGTTTCGAGTCCGGAGAGGACGCGGCGCAGCTTCCACATGATCTTGACTTCCTCGGGGGAAAGCAGGTTCTCTTCGCGGCGGGTACCGGACGCGTTGACGTCCACGGCCGGGAAGATGCGCTTGTCAGCCAGCTGGCGGGACAGGCGCAGTTCCATGTTGCCGGTGCCCTTGAACTCTTCGAAGATGACCTCGTCCATCTTGGAACCGGTCTCGACGAGCGCGGTGGCCAGGATGGTCAGCGAGCCACCGTTTTCGATGTTGCGGGCTGCACCGAAGAAGCGCTTCGGCGGGTACAGCGCGGCGGAGTCCACACCACCGGACAGGATGCGGCCGGAGGCCGGTGCTGCCAGGTTGTAGGCGCGGCCCAGACGGGTCATCGAGTCCAGCAGCACCACAACGTCCATGCCCATTTCCACGAGGCGCTTGGCACGTTCGATGGAGAGTTCGGCCACGGTGGTGTGGTCGTCGGCGGGACGGTCGAAGGTGGAGGCGATGACCTCACCCTTGACGGTGCGCTGCATGTCCGTGACTTCTTCGGGGCGTTCGTCAACGAGCACCATCATGAGGTGGACCTCAGGATTGTTGGTGGTGATGGCGTTGGCGATGGACTGCAGGATGAGCGTCTTGCCGGCCTTCGGCGGGGAGACGATCAGGCCGCGCTGGCCCTTGCCGATCGGGGCCACGAGGTCAATGACGCGGGGGCCGATCTTCTTGGGGTCCGTCTCGAGGCGCAGGCGCTCGGAGGGGTACAGCGGGACGAGCTTCGCGAATTCGACGCGGTCCTTGAGTTCCTCGGGGGTCTTGCCGTTGACCGAGGTGACGCGGACCAGGGCGTTGAACTTCTGGCGTGCCGACTGCTGCTGGTTGCTCTGCTGGCTTTCGCCCTCACGGGGTGCGCGGATGGCGCCGACGACGGCGTCGCCCTTGCGCAGGTTGTACTTCTTGACCTGGGCGAGGGACACGTAGACATCGTTCGGGCCCGGCAGGTAGCCGGAGGTGCGGATGAACGCGTAGTTCTCCAGCACGTCCAGGATGCCGGCGACGGGCAGCAGGACGTCATCCTCGGTGACCTCGACGTCGTCGACGTCGGGTCCCTGGGAGCGGCCGCGGCGGCGTTCGTTGCGGTCGCGGAAGCGGTCGTTGCGCGAGCTGTTGTCGCGGTTGTCCTGGCCACCGGAGCGGTCATTTCGGTCGTTCCGGTCACGGCGGTTGCGACGGTTGCGGCGGCTGCCGCCGTCGTTGTCGTCGCTATCGCGGGCGTTGTCGCGGCCGTTATCGCGGTTGTTGTCGCGGTTGCCCGGGGCGTTGTCGCGGCTGGTGTCCCGACCGCGGGTGTTCTCGCGGCGCTGGCCGTCGTCGCTGCCCTGCTCGGACTGGCGCTGTTCGGACTGGCGCTGCTCGGTGCGCTGTTCAGCCTGGCGCTGTTCGACGGCTGCCTGCTCGGCCGGGGCTTCGCCTGCTGCAACGGCGGGTGCTTCGGTCTGGGCGGCCTCGCCGCGGCGGCGGTTGCGGGTCCGCGGCTGGCGGGTGCGGTCGCTTCCCTCGGAGCCCTGTTCGGCCGGTGCCTGCGCCGGCGCAACGGCGGACGGCGCCTCCACCGGAGTTGCGGCGGGTGCCTCTGCGGCGGGGGTGGTGACGACGCCGTCGCTGCCGGCGCGGCGGCTGCGGCCCCGGGTCCGGGCCCGCGGGTTTTCCTGGGCCGGAGCCTCGGACGCGGCGGTTGCCGGTGCGGCGGCCGGAGCCGCAGCGTGGGCAACACTGCCGTTGTCGCTCGCCTTTTCGGCGGCACGGGCGGGTGCCTTGCTGACCGGAGTGCCGGCCCGGTGGGCGGAAATGGCGGTCACCAGATCGCCCTTACGCATCCGGGAGCCCCCGGAGATCCCCAGCTGGCTGGCCAGGGCCTGGAGCTGGGCGAGCTTGAGGCCTGCGAGGCCGCTGCTCTTGGCGGGTGCTGCCGTTGCGGCAGCAGAAGATGATGTTTCCACAGCTGAAGACAGCTCAGTGGTTTCGGTCACGAAGGATCCTTCCCCCTCGACGGCGTCCAGGCTAGGAGCTGGACGCGGTGATTTGATCTGGGCTGCAGTTCAGATCTGCAGCCGGGATTTCGGCCTTGCCGGTTGGATTTCGGCCGGCAGGGCCGGATACTGCTACACCAGGTCACGCTCCGGAATTGAGGAACGGCCGGCTGACACTTCAGGGGTACAGAGGAGTTCTGCAGCTTCCTGCGTCAGACCGAAAGCAGGTGGCACCGGAAAATATTGCGCAGTGAAAGATGAGAGAGGCAACTTGGCCAACATCGCGGTCTTAGAAAAAGCTTGCGTGATTACCGCCGGTGCACTTCCACTTTAGCACCTTCAGTGTCCACAGCCAGTTTCATCACACGCCAGGCAACCTCCGGCGTGTTGGCGGCGGTGAACGTGCCGATGAAGTCGACGACGTCGGCCGCTTCCTGTTCTCCGGCGGCCAGGACCAGCACAGTGGGTCCCGCGCCGGAGACGACGGCGGCGTGGCCGGCGCTGCGCAGCGCGGCAATCAGCTCGGCGCTGGGCCGCATGGCCTGTGCCCGGTAGCTCTGGTGCAGGTAGTCCTCGGTGCCGGGAAGCAGGAATTCGGGCTTCTGCGTCAGCGCATGGATCAGCAGGGCCGCGCGTCCCGAGTTCATGGCCGCCGCGTGGTGCCCCACGGAAGCAGGCAGCAGGGCCCGGGCAGCCTCGGTGGAGAGTTCGAAGTCAGGAACGGCGACCACCGGAATGATCGCAGGGTCAACCGTCGCGCAGGTGCTGCTGTACTGGTCACTGTCCTGCCAGGACATTGCCAGTCCGCCGAAAATGGCCGGAGCCACGTTGTCCGGATGCCCCTCCAGCTTTGACGTGAACTGCAGGATCCAGTCCTTCCCGCGCTGCGACGCCGCAGGGACCAGTGCATTCGCGGCGGTGGCGGCGGCCACCACGGCGGCGGCGGAGGATCCGAGTCCGCGGCCGTGGGGATTGACGTTGTCCGCCGTGATCCGCAGCCCCTCGTGGCGGTAGCCCAGCAGGTGCAGCGCCTCGGTAAGGGCCCTGGCCACCAGGTGGCTCGCATCGCGGGGCAGCGTGTCAGCGCCCTCGCCGCTCAGGTCGAATTCCAGTTCGCCGCTCTCCAGGGTCTCCACCGTCAGCGTGTCGTGCAGGGAAAGCGCAAGCCCCAGGCTGTCGTAGCCGGGGCCCAGGTTGGCGCTGGTGGCCGGAACCCGGACGGTGACCACTTGCCCCGCCGGAACCGCCGGCGTGTCGGCGGGTGATTCGGCGGGAACGGTGAGGGTGGTTTCCACGGCTATTTTTCTTCCAGTCCCAGTTCAGCGGCCACCGTGACGACGTCGTTGGCAACCTTGACCGGCTGCACGTCACTGCCGTCCTCGGTGCGGAGGGCCCACTGCGGGTCCTTCAGGCCGTGGCCGGTGACCGTGATGACGATGGTCTTGCCGGAAGGGACCTCGCCGGCCGCGTGCTTCTTGATCAGCCCGGCGACGCCGGCGGCGGAGCCGGGTTCCACGAACACACCTTCGCGGGCGGAGAGCCAGCGGTGCGCGGCGAGAATTTCCTCGTCGGTGACGGCCTCGATCACGCCGCCGGATTCATCGCGGGCGGCGACGGCGGTATCCCAGGACGCGGGGTTGCCGATCCGGATGGCGGTGGCGATGGTGTCCGGCTCCGTGATCGGGTGGCCGGCAACGAACGGCGCGGCGCCGGCGGCCTGGAAGCCCCACATCACCGGCGTCTTCGTGGCGACGGCGGCCAGGGTCCCGGCGGTGGCGGATTCGTAGGGCGCCGCGTACTCCTTGTAGCCCTTCCAGTACGCGCTGATGTTGCCGGCGTTGCCAACCGGGAGGACATGGATGTCCGGGGCGTCGCCGAGGGCGTCAACCACCTCGAACGCGCCGGTCTTCTGGCCCTCGATCCGGGCCGGGTTGACCGAGTTGACCAGGAACACCGGGTAGGACTCCCCCAGCTTGCGGGCGATGTCGAGGCAGTCGTCGAAGTTGCCGTCCACCTGGAGGAGGGTTGCCCCGTGCGCGATCGCCTGGCTGAGCTTGCCCATCGAGATCTTGCCCTCAGGTACCAGCACGGCGCACTGCAGCCCGGCCGAGGTGGCGTACGCCGCAGCGGAGGCGGAGGTGTTGCCGGTGGAGGCGCACACCACGGCCTTGGCACCGGCGTCGACGGCGGCCGTCATGGCCATGGTCATCCCGCGGTCCTTGAAGGATCCGGTCGGGTTCATGCCCTCGACCTTGAGGTAGACCGTGCAGCCGGTGAGCTCGGAGAGCTTCTGTGCGTGCACGAGCGGGGTGCCGCCCTCGCCGAGGGTGATGACCTTGGTGGCCTCGGTGACCGGCAGGCGTTCAGCGTATTCGCGGATGACCCCGCGCCATTGGTGAGCCACTTAGACCCCTTCTACCCGCAGTACGGATGTGACGGTATTGATGACGTCCAGGCCCTTCACGGCCTGGACGGTTGCTGCCAGTGCGGCTTCGCTCGCACGGTGCGTGACGATCCGCAGCTCCGCCGACTCCGACTGGGTGTCGGAGCTGCGGTGGATGGTCTGCCGCATGATTTCGATGGAGACGCCGTGCTCGGCGAAGAGCTGCGCGATCCGGGCAAGGACACCGGGCTGGTCCGCGACATCGAGGCCGATGTAGTAGCTCGTGACCGCCGAGCTGATCGGCGCCGCGGGGACCTGGCCCGTTGTGGTCTCGGCGCGGCCGGGGCCGTCCAGGACGAGGCTGCGGGCGGCTGAGACGAGGTCGCCCATCACGGCCGACGCCGTCGGTTTCCCGCCGGCGCCCTGGCCGTAGAACATCAGCTCGCCGGCGTTTTCCGCCTCGATAAAGACGGCATTGAACGCGCCGTGCACCGCGGCCAGCGGGTGCTCGCGCGGCAGCAGCGTCGGGTGCACGCGGACGGAGACCCCTTCCGCGCTCCCGGGACCGGTCAGCTTCTCCGCGATCGCCAGCAGCTTGATGACAAAGCCGGCCTCCTTTGCCGCGGCGATGTCCGCCGCCGTGACGGAGCTGATCCCCTCGCAGTAGACGTCCTCGAGGGCGAAGCGGGTGTGGAAGGACAGCGAGGCGAGGATCGCGGCCTTGGAGGCGGCGTCGTGGCCTTCGACGTCGGCGGTCGGGTCGGCCTCCGCGTAGCCGAGCCGCTGGGCCTCGGCGAGGGCGTCGGCGAACTGCGCGCCGGTGGTGTCCATCTGGTCCAGGATGAAGTTGGTGGTCCCGTTGACGATGCCCAGCACGCGGGTGATCCGGTCGCCGGAGAGGCTGTCCCGGATGGGCCGCAGGATGGGGATCGCGCCGGCGACTGCAGCCTCGTAGGACAGTTGCACGCCCGCTTTATCGGCTTCCTCGTGGAGGATCGGGCCGTCCTTGGCAACCAGGGCCTTGTTGCCGGTGACGACGCAGGCGCCGTTGCGCATGGCGGCCAGGATCAGGGTTCGGGCCGGTTCGATCCCGCCTATCAATTCGATCACCAGGTCCGCGTCCTTGACCAGAGCCTCGGCGTCCGTGGTGAACAGCTCGCGGGGAAGGTCGACCTCGCGGGGGGCGTCGACGTTGCGCACGGCGATGCCGGCCAGCTCCAGGCGGGCGCCGGCGCGCGCGGCCAGCATCTCGGCGTCGTCAATGAGAATCCGCGCAACCTGGGCCCCAACGTTGCCACAGCCCAGCAGGGCCACTTTCAGGGTTCGCAATTCCGTCATTCAGACTCCCATGTCGCGGTTCAGCAGATCTTGTTCGGTTTCGCCGCGGACAATGAGCCGGACTGATCCATCGCGTACCGCGACAACGCCCGGCCGGGCCAGATAGTTGTAGTTGCTTGAGAGGGCCCAGCAGTAGGCGCCGGTCCCCGGTACAGCGAGCAGATCACCGGCTGCCACGTCCTCGGGCAGATATACATCTCTAACAACTATGTCGCCGCTCTCGCAATGTTTGCCCACCACTCGGGACAGCTGCGGAGCCGCGGCTGACGCGCGGGAGGCAAGAATCGCGGAATAATCCGCGTCGTACAGCACCGGGCGGGCGTTGTCGCTCATGCCACCGTCCACCGACACATACCGGCGGGGGTACGTAACGTTTTCAGCTGGGTTTTCCGTCTCTCCGCCGGTTTTTCCGCTCGGGGCGTCCACCCGCACGGTCTTCACGGTGCCGACCTCGTAGAGCGTGAAGGTGCTGGTGCCCACGATCGCGCGGCCAGGTTCGATCGAGATCCGCGGCGCGGTGATGCCCAGTTCGGCCACCTTGGCCCGCACGACGGCGGCCATCGCCTGGGCGATCTCCGCCGGCGGGCGCGGGGTGTCCACCGGGGTGTAGGCGATGCCGTAGCCGCCGCCCAGGTCCAGCTCGGGCAGCACGATGGAGTATTTGGCCTGCATCGCGGCCAGGAAGTCGAGCAACTTCTCGGCGGCGAGGGCGAAGCCGTCCGGTTCGAAGATCTGGGAGCCGATGTGGCAGTGCAGGCCCAGCAGTTCGATGCTGTCGTGCCCGGCGGCGGCGGCCACGGCCTCCTCGGCGGCGGACAACCCGGCCTGCTCGGTCGAGTCGCCGGCCATCGAGAGGCCGAACTTCTGGTCCTCATGCGCGGTGGCGATGAATTCGTGTGTGTGCGCGTGCACCCCGGGGGTCAGCCGCAGCATGACCTTCGCCGTTTCGCCGCGGTTCGCCGCAATGGCGGCCACCCGCTCCAGCTCCGCGAGGCTGTCCACCACGATCCGGCCCAGCCCCATGTCCAGGGCGCGGTGGATCTCGCCGTCGGACTTGTTGTTGCCGTGCAGCGCGACAGCGGCGCCGGGAATGCCGGCGCGGGCGGCGACGGCCAGCTCCCCGCCGGAGGCCGTGTCGAGCCGGAGCCCTTCCTCCTCGACCCAGCGCACGACGGCGGTGCACAGGAACGACTTGCCGGCGTAGTAGACGTCCACTCCCCCGCAGATGTCCGCGAACGCCTCGTTGAAGGCATCCTGGAACGCCCGGGCGCGGGCACGGAAGTCGGTCTCGCTCATGACGAACAGCGGAGTGCCGAACTGCCGCTGCAGTTCGCTGACCGGGATGCCGTCGATGGCGAGTTCGCCGCCGTCATTGCGTTCCACACCGGCCGCCCACATCGGCGGGTGCAGGGCGTTGAGGTCCTCCGGGACGGCCAGCCAGTCCGGGGCGAGCGGTGAGGCTGCAGAGGAGTTGTTGGGGTTCTCGGTCATGGCGTTCACATCCGTTCCGGCGCCGAAACGCCCAGCAGTTCCAGTCCGTTGGCCAGCACCTGGCTGGTGGCATCGTTGAGCCACAGCCGGGTGCGGTTCAGATCGGTGATGGCTTCCTCGCCGAGCGGCGCCACGCGGCAGGCGTCGTACCAGCGGTGGTAGGCGCCGGCGATGACCTCCAGGTGCCGGGCGACGCGGTGCGGCTCGCGCAGTTCGGCGGCCTTGGCCACAATCGAGGGGTAGCTGCCCAGGTGCGAGAGCAGTTCGTTTTCCGTCGCGTGGTCCAGCAGCGCGGCGTCGAAGCTGTCCTGGCCGTCCACCCGGCGCTCGACCCCGGCGGCCACGGCGTTGCGCGCGGCGCCGCGGGAGCGGGCGTGTGCGTACTGGACATAGAACACCGGGTTCTCGTTGCTGTGCTTCTTGAGCAGTTCCGGGTCCAGGGTGAGCGGCGAGTCGGCCGGGAAGCGGGCCAGCGAGTACCGGACGGCATCCTTGCCCAGCCAGGAGATTAGGTCCTTGAGCTCGATGATGTTGCCGGCACGCTTGGAAAGCTTGGCGCCGTTGACGGAGACGAGCTGGCCGATCAGCACCTCGATGTTGACCTCGGGATCGTCGCCCGCCGCGGCCGCGATCGCCTTGAGCCGGTTGATGTAGCCGTGGTGGTCGGCCCCGAGCAGGTAGATCTTCTCGGTGAAGCCGCGGTCCTTCTTGGACAGGTAGTAGGCAGCGTCGGCCGCGAAGTACGTCGGTTCGCCGTTCGCGCGGATCATCACGCGGTCCTTGTCATCGCCGAAGTCGGTGGTGCGCAGCCAGACCGCGCCGCCGTCGTCGTAGACGTGGCCCTGTTCCCGGAGCCGGGCGACGGCGTCCGCAATGGCGCCGGCGTCGTGCAGTTCCTGTTCGGAGAAGAAGACGTCGAACTCGACGCCGAACTCCGCCAGCGTCTGCTGGATGTCCTTCAGCTGGGCTTTGTAGGCGGCGCCGCGGATCACCGGCAGCGCCGCGACGTCGGTGAGTTCCCGGATGTCCGGGTGCTGGGTCAGCACTTCGTGGCCGAGGTCCGCGATGTATTCGCCCGGGTAGCCGCCTTCCGGAACGCCGCGGCCGTGCAGCCGGGAGAGCACGGAGTGCGCGAAGACGTCCATCTGCGAGCCGGCGTCGTTGATGTAGTACTCCGCCGTGACTTTGGCGCCGGAGGCCCGGAGGACGCGGGCGATTGAGTCGCCCAGGGCGGCCCAGCGGGTGTGGCCGATGTGCAGCGGGCCGGTGGGGTTGGCCGAGACGAACTCCATGTTGACCGTGCGGCCGGCGAGCGCGGTGTTGGTCCCGTACGCGGCGCCCGCCTCGACGATGGCCTTCGCGAGCGCACCGGCGGCCGCGGCATCGACGGTGATGTTCAGGAAGCCCGGGCCGGCGATGTCCACGGCGGAGACTCCCTCGATGGAGGCCAGCCGCTCGCTTAGCAGTCCGGCAAGCTGCCGCGGGTTGATCCCGGCCGGTTTCGCCAGCTGGAGGGCGATATTGGTGGCCCAGTCGCCGTGGTCCCTGTTCTTGGGCCGTTCCACGCGCACCGCGTCCGGAATGTCGGCGGCGGCAAGGGCGATTTCACCGGCGGCGACGGCGTCCTTCAGGCAGGCGGATATGGCGAGGGAGAGTTCTTCTGGGGTCACGGCTCCAGCCTACCGGGGGCCCGCAGTCCCGCGGAATTTTCCCGCCGTCATCTTCTCCCGCGCGCCTCCCGGGATGGCACCCGGCGGACCCGGGCAGGCGGTTTTCCTTTGGAGCCCACCTTCCTGCTAAGCTCTAGGACGTCCCGCCGGTAACGGCAGGATCCCTGATTGCCCTCGTAGCTCAGGGGATAGAGCGTCTGCCTCCGGAGCAGAAGGTCGTAGGTTCGAATCCTATCGAGGGCACCGACAAAACCCCGCCGTTTCAGCGAAACGGCGGGGTTTTTGCGTTCAGTCCCAAGGCCCGTCGGCGCCTTCGCCCGTCCGCGGGACTAGGTCAGCCGGCTGGAGAATTCCTCTCCGGTCATCGGGGTGGAGAACATCGGATAGTCGTACGCGATCGCGTTGTCGTGTTCCTCAACCGAGGTCGCTGCGACGCAGTCGCTGAGCGTCACCACCTGGTACCCGTTCTCGTAGCCGCTGCGCATGGTCGATTCGACGCAGCAGTTGGTCAGGAACCCGCCGAGGGCAATCGTGGTGATGCCTTTACTCCGCAGGATGAAGTCCAGGTTTGTGCTGGCGAAGGTGTCCAGGCCCCGCTTGCCTTCAATGACGATGTCGCCCTCGGCCGGCGCCAGTTCGTCGATGATGGCCGCACCCCAGGTTCCCTTGACAAACACGCCACCGTCCACGACGCCCTTGAGGATTCCGTATGGATGCTTGCCAAGCTCGTTGTATCCCTCGGCAAAAGTGATGGGCGCGTGCATGACCGTGGCACCGGCCGCGCGCGCGGCCTCTACCACGCGGGCCGTGTTGGCGAGCATGTCCGTTTTTTCCATGACCGGTCGGACCGCGTCGTGCAGGCCGCCGCCCTCGGACGTGAAGTCATTCTGGTATTCGATGAGTACAACGGCGGTGGTGTTCGGATCGAACTTCAAGGCATCCTCCTGGTCGGCGGTGGACCGCGGGCGGCACTGCCGACGGTCGAGGTCAGAGTAGCCGCCGCCCCGTGCACCGGACAAGGGCCCGGTCCCGGATTCGCCGCGGCTCAGGCGCCGGCGCGGCTCTCGCCCGCGTCGAAGTCCAGGGCAGCCTCGTCCGGTGTGGCGAGGGTCAGCACGGCTTCCTCCACCGTCGCGCGGTCCTCCAGCTCGCGCTCTATCCGGCGCAGTGCCACGGCCACTTCATGTTCCGGGTGGTCTCCCTGCAGGTCGACGGCGGCGACGAGGTACAGCTTGCGCGGTCCGACGAACTCCAGGTGCAGGTAGGTGAGCCGGGCAATCTCCCGGTGTTCCAGCACCCGGCGGGCCATCGACCGTTCGATGTCCGGGGTGACGCCCTGGCCCACCAGGAAGCGCCGGTTGCGGTCGATCAGCACGACGGCGACGACGGCCAGCAGCACGCCGACGATGATCGAGCCCACGGCATCGGGCACCGGCGAGCCTGTGACCTGGTGAAGGAATACCCCGGCAAAGGCGACGACCAGGCCGATCAGGGCCGCGGCGTCCTCCGCGAACACGGCGCGCAGCGTGGGATCGGAGCTGATCAGGACCTGTTCCAGGGTGTGCCGTTCCAGCTGGTGAGCCGCCTTCCGGGTCTGGCGGAACGCCTGTGTGAAGGAGATCCCCTCGAAGACGAAAGCGGCGGCCAGGACCACGTAGGCCACCGCGAAGTCGGCGGCAGGCTCAGGGGTGATGAGCTGTTGGATGCCGTGCATGATGGAGACCACCGCGCCGGCGGTGAAGAGTCCGAAGGCCGCAAACATCGACCACACGTAGGCTTCCCGGCCGTAGCCCATGGGGTGGCTCTTGTCCCGCGGCCGGGCGGACCGCCGTTCGGCGAAGAACAGGAACACCTGGTTCCCGGTGTCCGCCCAGGAGTGCGCGGCCTCTGCCGTCATCGAGGCCGACCCGGTGAGGAGCGCGGCCACCGTTTTTGCCGCGGCCACGAGGAAATTCGCCGCGAAGGCGATGATCACCGTCAGCAGGGTCGACCCGGGCTTCTTGTTCTTCTCCGATTGCGCCATTGGCCTACCGTATCCAACCGGCAGGCTCCTGCAGGCCCAGGGTTCCCAAACCCTGCCAAATGTCGGCGGCCCCTCGTAGTCTGTTGGCATCGGCAGAAGCTAAGGGGTCTCATATGTACTGCTCCATCATCCCGCCCTACCTGTTGCGCCGGCTGGCGGCACAGCACCACGAACCACGGCTCCAATTGGCGGCCCGCGCCGCGAAGGAAGCCCTGCAGCACGTCAAGAGTTTCCAGGCGTCGCGCGCGGCACCGGCGGCCGCCGCGCCCCCGGGGCTGCGGCAGCTCACGCCGGGGCCGCCCCAGCGCACTATCTACGATGCGAAAGCCTCCGAGGAACTCCCGGGCGTGCTGCTGCGCAGGGAAGGCGAACCCGCCACCGGTGATCCGGCCGCGGACGAGGCATATGACGGCCTGGGCCACACGCACCGGCTGTACGCGGAGGCGTTCGGCCGGAACTCCATTGACGGCAACGGCCTGCCCCTGGACGCCACGGTGCACTTCGGCCATCTGTACGACAACGCTTTCTGGGACGGCCGGCAGATGGTCTTCGGCGACGGCGACGGCCAGGTCTTCAACCGCTTCACGGCTTCCCTCAGCGTGATCGGCCACGAACTCGCCCACGGCGTCACCCAGTACTCCGCCGGGCTCGCGTACCGCAACCAGGCCGGTGCCCTCAACGAATCCCTCTCGGACGTTTTCGGCGCCCTCGTGGAGCAATACGTCAGGCAGCAGTCCGCGGCCGAGGCCAGCTGGCTGATCGGCGAAGGTCTCTTCACCGGGCAGGTGCAGGGCACGGCACTGCGCTCCATGAAGGCCCCGGGAACGGCGTACGACGACGACGTGCTGGGCAAGGATCCGCAGCCGGACTCGATGGACGGCTATGTCCACACCAGCGCAGACAACGGCGGGGTGCACCTGAACTCGGGCATTCCCAATCGCGCGTTCTGCGTTGTCGCGACCACGCTGGGCGGCAATGCTTGGGAAGCCCCCGGACACATCTGGTACGACACCCTGACGGGAGGGTCGCTGCCGGCCGCGGCCACATTCAGCGCGTTCGCCAAGGCCACGACGGCGTCCGCCAAGGAACTCTACGGGGCAGAATCCCGGGAGCATGACGCCGTTCGGCAGGCGTGGGAAACTGTGAAGGTAAAGTACCCGGGAGTGAGGCGCTAGCCGCGTTCCGGCAGATACCAGTCCGATCCAGATCCGAGTCCGATGAAAATTACTGTCCAGCGCAGCGGCGGCGTGGCCGGCATGAAGCGGACGTGGACCGTCAGTCCCGAACCGCCTGAGGACATCGACCGCTGGCAACCGCTCATCGAAGCGTGCCCATGGGACGCCGTCGCCGGGCTCAGCGGGACCACCGGCCAGCCGGACCGGTTCATGTACAGCATCCGGGCCGATCAGCGCCGGGCGGTCCTGCCGGAGCACGAGCTGACCGGTCCGTGGCGCGAGCTCGTCGAATGCGCCCGCGCTGCTGCCGAGGCGCCCGGGCCGAACGGCCAGCGCGGTTAGACCGCTGCGAGGTGCCCGCGGAATGTCCGCCGGTAGGACTGCGGGCTGGTGTCCAGCACCTTGGCGAAGTGGTGCCGCAGCAGCACCGAGTGGCCGAACCCGGATTCCCGGGCGATCTCGTCGATGTTGAGGTCGGTCGTCTCGAGCAGCTCCTGCGCCCGGAGCACCCGCTGCGAATTGAGCCAGGCTGCCGGGGTCGCGCCGGTCTCGGCCCGGAACCGGCGCGCAAAGGTCCGCGGCGACATGTGCACGCGGGCGGCGAGCTCGTTGACGGAGTGGTCCTCCTCCAGGTTCGCCACCATCCAGCGCAGCAGCTCTTCCATCGGCTGCGAACCGCACCGCGGCATCGGCCGGTCAATGAACTGGGCCTGGCCGCCGTCCCGGTGCGGCGGCACCACCATGTCCCTGGCGATGCTCGCGGCCACGTTCGCCCCCAGCTCCACCCTCACCAGGTGCAGGCAGGCGTCAATGCCGGCTGCGGTGCCGGCGCTGGTGATGATCCGGTCGTCCTCGACGTACAGCACGTTCTCGTCGACCAGCGCGGACGGGTAGCGGCTGGCCAGCTCCTGGGAGTAGTGCCAGTGCGTGGTGCAGCGGCGGCCATCCAGCAGCCCGGCCCGTGCGAGCGCGAAGGCACCGGAACAGATCGACATGACCCACGCTCCCCGTGCATGCGCGTCGCGCAGCGCCTGGAGGACGGATTCGGGAACGTCCTCGTCCCGGCCGAACGGGGTCATGATGACCAGGTCCGCGTCCGCGGCCGCCTCCAGCCCGAGCCCCACATGCATCGACAGCCCTGATTTCATCGGCACGTCGCCCGGAACCGGCGTGCAGACGCGGAAATCAAAGGCGGGCACACCGGCGCCCCGGTCCGAGCGGTCGACGCCGAACACCTCGAAAGCCGTCCCGAACTCGAAGATCGAGAAGTGCGGGACCACGATCATCGCCACTGAATTGATCATGAATCCAGTGTGGCAGAAATTTGAGCTTTTTGGGCATTTCTGCCACTTTTTTTGCCCCGCGCTCCGGAGAACCATGGAGTTATGGAACTCATCGGAATCGCCCTCATTGTCCTGGTCCTCGCCGCCGTCGCCGCCACCCTCCGGGCCCTCCGGAAGGACGGCCTTGGCCACAACCCGCCTGTCCGCTCGGAGGACTACTGGATGGCTCATGACCTCCCCAGCACCAGCTACAGCCTGAGGTTCTTCTAAACCATCCCCGCACCGCTGCCCCCGCCACCCGCCGCTGCCCGGCCCCACCAGGGACCGGGCAACCCTATGTACGGCGCCGGGACAGCAAGCCGGGCCAGTAGACTGTGTGCAGCCATGACACTGCATATCTCCTACCCCGCCGAGCTGCCCGTCTCCGAGCGCCGCGAGGACCTGATGGCCGCCATCGCCGCGAACCAGGTGACCATCATCGCCGGCGAGACCGGTTCCGGTAAGACCACCCAGATCCCCAAGATGTGCCTGGAACTTGGCCTGGGCGAGAACGGCCTGATCGGCCACACCCAGCCGCGCCGGCTCGCCGCCCGGACGGTCGCCGAGCGCATCGCCGAGGAACTCGGCGTCGAGATCGGCCAGGAGGTCGGCTTCCAGGTCCGCTTCACCGGGGAGGTCAGCCGCTCCACCAAGGTCAAGCTGATGACGGACGGCATCCTGCTCGCGGAGATCCAGCGCGACAAACTGCTGCGCAAGTACAACGCGATCATCATTGATGAGGCGCACGAACGCAGCCTCAACATCGACTTCATCCTCGGCTACCTCAAACGCATCCTCCCCCAGCGCCCCGACCTGAAGATCATCATCACCTCGGCCACCATCGACCCGGAGCGCTTCGCCAAGCACTTCGGCAGCGAGGAGGCGCCCTCCCCCATCATCGAAGTCTCCGGCCGCACCTACCCGGTGGAGATCCGCTACCGCCCGCTCTCGGCGCCGGCCGGCGGCCCCGGTGCAATTGGTGATGATGCGGACAATTCCTCCGACGACGAACTCGAAGAGGACCGCGACCCGCTGGATGCCGTCTGCGACGCCGTCGACGAACTCGCGCTGGAGGCGCCCGGCGACATCCTGATCTTCTTCTCCGGCGAGCGGGAGATCCGCGACGCCGCCGAGGCGCTCAACGCGCGGATCCAGACGAACCGCCGGCTGGCCGGCACCGAGGTACTCCCCCTCTTCGCCCGCCTGAGCCTGCAGGAGCAGCACAAGGTCTTCCACCCCGGCAGCAAGCGCCGGATCGTGCTGGCCACCAACGTGGCCGAAACCTCGCTCACGGTGCCCGGGATCAAGTACGTCATCGACACCGGCACCGCGCGCATCTCGCGCTACTCGCACCGCACCAAGGTCCAGCGGCTGCCGATCGAGCGGGTCTCCCAGGCCTCCGCCAACCAGCGTTCGGGCCGCTGCGGCCGTGTCTCCGACGGCATCGCGATCCGGTTGTACTCGGAGGAGGATTTCGAGTCGCGGCCGCTGTTCACCGATCCGGAAATCCTGCGCACCAACCTCGCTGCCGTCATCCTGCAAATGACCGCCATGGGCGTGGCCCGCGGTCCGAAGGACGTGGAAAACTTCCCGTTCGTTGAACCGCCGGACTCCCGCGCGATCAACGACGGAGTCTCGCTGCTGCGCGAGCTCGGCGCCCTGCGTCCGGCCGGCGCCGCGGGCGACGGCGGCGCACGGAAGAGCAACGGCAGCGGGCTCACCGCCGTCGGGCAGCAGCTTGCCCAGCTGCCGGTGGACCCCCGGCTGGGCCGGATGATCGTCGAGTCCGGCAAGCGCGGCTGCGTCCGCGAGGTCATGATCCTCGCGGCAGCGCTGACCATCCAGGATCCGCGCGAGCGCCCAACGGACAAGCAGCAGCTTGCCGCGGAGAAACACGCGCGGTTCCGGGACGAGAACTCGGACTTCACCGGCTACCTGAACCTGTGGAACTACCTGCAGGAGAAGCAACAGGAGCTCTCCTCGACGGCTTTCCGCCGGCTCTGCCGCAACGAGTTCATCAACTACCTGCGGGTGCGGGAATGGCAGGACCTCTTCGCCCAGCTGCGCCAGCTCGCCCGGCCCCTGGGGATCAGCCTCGACAATAAGCGGCTCACGGATCCGGTGGGCCACCACGACGGCATCCACATCAGCCTGCTCTCGGGGCTGCTGAGCCATATCGGCATCCTGGACGAACGCAAGCGCGAGTACGCGGGCGCCCGCGGCAGCCGCTTCGCGATCTTCCCCGGATCGGCCTTGTTCAAGAAGTCCCCCACCTTCGTGATGGCGGCCGAGCTGGTCGAAACCAGCCGGCTCTGGGCGCGCGTCGCGGCGAAGTTCGATCCGCTCTGGGCCGAGCAGGTGGCACCGGACCTGGTCAAGCGCAGCTACAGCGAACCGCACTGGTCCAAGAAGATGGGCTCGGTGATGGCGCATGAGAAGGTCACGCTGTACGGCGTACCCATTATTCCGAGCCGCCGGATCAACTACGGCAAGGTGGATCCGGAACTCTGCCGGGAACTGTTCATCCGGCACGCGCTGGTGGAGGGCGACTGGCAGACCCACCACAAGTTCTTCCACCGCAACCGTGCCCTGCTCCAGGAAGTCGAGGAGCTCGAGGCTCGGATGCGCCGCCGCGACATCCTGGTCGACGACGAGACCCTCTTCGAGTTCTACGATGCCCGGATCGGCAAGGACGTGGTCTCCGAACGCCACTTCGACAAGTGGTGGAAGGACGCACGCCAGCAGGACCCCACCCTGCTTGACTTCGACCAGGCGCTGCTGATCAGCGAGGACGCCGACGCGCTGGATGATTCCGCGTACCCGAAGACCTGGCAGCACAAGGGCTTCGAGCTGCCGCTGAGCTACGAGTTCCATCCCGTCGCCCCCGGCTCCCCGCCGAACCCCTCGGACGGCGTGACCGCCGAGGTCCCGGTATTGTTCCTGAACCAGCTGGACGACGCCGCGTTCCGCTGGCTGATCCCCGGCCAGCGGGTGGAACTGGTCACGGCCCTGATCAAGTCGCTGCCGAAGCAGGTGCGGAAGAACTTCGTCCCCGCACCCGATGTCGCACGCCAGGCCGTGGCCGCGCTGGAGGCCGATTTCGATCCCGCCACGGACGAGCTGGAGGCCTCGCTGGAACTCGTGCTGCGCAGGATCCGCGGCCAGGTGATCCCGCCGGGGTCCTGGAACTGGGACGCTGTCCCGCCGCACCTGCGGGTCAGCTTCCGCGTAGTCGATTCCCGCGGCAAGGTCCTCGACGAGGGCAAGGATCTCGCTGCATTGCAGGAAAAGCTCGCGCCTGCCACCCGCCGCGCCATCGCCGAGTCCCTGGGCGCCACCCCGTCAACAACTGCGCCGAAGGCCGGCGGCAAGGCCGGCGGCCGCGCGAACGGCACCGCCGCCGGGCCTACCGCCGCACCGGCGCAGCCCGCGGCCGCCCCAGGCGGGTTCACCGAACTGTCGGGCCTGAAGGACTGGACCTTTGGCACCGTACAGCGCCAGGTCCAGGGCACCGTCAAGGGCCACACCGTCACGGGCTACCCTGCCCTGGTCGACGAGGGCGCGTCCGTGGCGCTGCGCCTTTTCCAGACCACCTCCGAGCAGGAGCAGGCCATGCGCGGCGGGGTGATCCGGTTGCTCGCGCTGAAGGTGCCGCCGCCGGACCGCTACGTGCTCGAGCACCTGAACAACACCGAAAAGCTGACCTTCAGCCAGAACCCGCACGGCTCCGTGTCGGCGCTGATCGCGGACTGCGCCCTGGCCGCGATCGACAAGCTCACCCCGGCCGAGTTGCCGTGGGACGAGCCCTCCTTCAAGGCGCTCTACGAGCAGGTCCGGGCCGAGCTGATCGACACAGTCTTTACGGTCACCGCCGTCGTCGAACGCATCCTCGCCAGCACGCGGCGGATCGAGAAGCAGCTCAAGGGCACCACGAGCCTGGCCCTGATCAGTGCCCTCAACGACGTCAGAAGCCAGCTGGAGCAGCTGGTCTTCCCCGGGTTCGTGGCACGGACGGGCTACGCCCAGCTCAGCCAGCTACCCCGCTACCTTGCGGCCATCGAGAAACGCCTTGAGAAGCTGCCCGGCAACGTCCAGCGCGATGCGCAGCACATGGCGACCATCCAGGCCCTTGAGGACGACTACGACGACGCCGTCTCCGCGCTGCTGCCCGGGCGCCGGGCTGGGACCGGGTTAACCCAGGTCCGCTGGATGATTGAGGAACTGCGGGTGAGCCTCTTCGCCGTCGAACTCGGCACCGCCTATTCGGTCTCCGAAAAGCGGATCCGGACCGTCCTGAACAAGGCGCTGGCGCCGGCGTAGTGCTTCCGGGCGCCTAGGCGTCCGGGACGTGCTCCGCGTGGCCGGCTTTGCGCAGGCCGGCGCGCAGCTTCTCGGCGTTGGCGTCCAGCCGGGCGGGGTCCGGGTGCTGGTCCACCGAGCCGAAGTCGAAGTCCGCCATCGAGTTGGAGGGCCACACGTGGACATGCATGTGGTTGACCTCGTAGCCGGCGACGATGAGGCCGGCCCGGGCGGCGTCGAACACGTCCACCTGGACCGCGCCGATCTTGCGGGCCACCTCCATCACCCGGGCCAGGACCTCAGGAGCGGCATCCGTCCAGCGGTCCACTTCCTCGGTCGGCACTACGAGCGTGTGCCCGTCGGCGAGCGGGCCCACGGTCAGGAACGCGACGACGTCGTCCTCGCGCCAGACGAAGCGGCCGGGGATCTCGCCGTTGATGATCTTGGTGAACAGGGTGCTCATACATCCGCCTTTTCCGCCGGGGACCCCAGGGTGCTGGCGTCCAGGACAAATCGGTACTTCACGTCGCCCGCCACCATGCGGTCGTAGGCCTCGTTCAGCTGTTCCGCGCCAACCACTTCGACGTCGGACACCACACCGTGCTCGGCGCAGAAGTCCAGCATCTCCTGGGTCTCGGCGATGCCGCCGATCAGCGAGCCGGCATAGGCGATTCGGCGCCGGATCAGGGACCCGGGGTTGACCGGAGGCATTGCCTCCGAGGGCAGGCCCAGCTGGAAGAGAGCGCCGTCGACGCGCAGGGTGCGGAAGTAGGGGTTGAGGTCGTGCGGTGCGGCGACAGTGTCGATGATGACGTCGAGGCTGCGGTCCGCGGCTTCCATCGCGGCCGGGTCCGTGGAGAGGATGACGTGGTCGGCGCCGAGTTCGCGGGCCGCCGCAAACTTCGCGTCCGACGTCGTAAAGACTGTCACCTCCGCGCCCATGGCCTTGGCGATCTTGACTGCCATGTGGCCGAGGCCGCCGAGCCCGACGACGCCGACGGCGTCGCCCTCCTCGACCTCGAAGTGGTTAAGCGGCGAATAGGTGGTGATGCCTGCGCAGAGCAGCGGCGCCGCCGCGGCCGGGTCCATGCCTTCCGGGATGCGCAGCACGTAGTTGCGGTCCACGACGATTGAGCTGGAGTAGCCGCCCTGGGTGATCGAGTCTCCGTTGCGGGCATCCTTGGCGCCGTAGGTTCCGGTTGTGCCGTTTTCGCAGTACTGTTCTAGGCCGTCGAGGCAGCTGTCGCATTCACGGCAGGAATCGACCAGGCATCCGACGCCGACACGCTCGCCGACGGCGAAGTCGTCGACGGCCGAGCCCACACGGCTGACGCGGCCGACGATTTCGTGTCCCGGAACGAGGGGGTAGTTCTGGGCGCCCCATTCCCCGCGGGTGGCGTGCACGTCCGAGTGGCAGAGCCCGCAGAACTCGATCGCGATCTCGACGTCGTCCTCCTTGGGCGCGCGCCGGGACACGGTCAGCGGCACGAGGCCGCTGTCGCTGGACGTGGCGCCGTAGGCGGCGGCGAGCGTGGCAGCGGTGGCAGCGTCGGTACTGTTATTGAGGTCGGGAAGCGGCTTGGCGAGCGGCGGCGGTACGGGGCGTCCGGGAGTCATGGTTTGACGCTACCCCCGGGAGCGGTTTCGATGCCACTTGGGGCCATTGGAAGCCTCATGGCGCCTGGGTGTCCGGGCGTTAGCCGGCGTGGAAAAGGATCGTTTCCGTGGTGGTGTTGTCGTCTCCCGGGGCGCCGCAGATCCTGCGCACCCGGTACTCGGCGGCGCGGTCGTCCGCGCCGATGGCTGCGTCCGGTCCGACGGGTTCAAAGTCCATCGGCAGATCGTACGCCTACGTTGTGTGGCGCGTTGCTCCGCTAGCGCTTCGGCTGTGCTGCTGTAGCCTCGGGGCATCGACACAGCCTGAGGGGGCAGGGCACTGAATCGTCCATTACTTCACGTATTCGGGGCCATCTGCACCGCTTTGCTCCTTGGCGGGTGCTCAACACCGGCGGGACTCGCGGTGTTTCAGCGCGATGCCGTCGCCGGTGACCAGTTGCCGGCAGATACCGCCATTACGGAGAACCCCAAGCTGGAAAATACCCGGTTGCTCGCAGAGTCCGAGGGAGTGCGCTATTACGCAGCTCAGGGCGAGAACCGCACGCTGACCTGTTTGGCCGCGGTTTCCGACGCTCGGCCGGGCATTTTCATCGGCGGCTGCGGCAGCTCAATGACGACCGGCCAGATCGTCTCCATCTCTGGACTGAACGGCAAGTCGGCCACCTTGGTCACGGACGGCTTCGAGACGAAAGAACTTGAAGCTCAAGGGTGGCGAAAAATCCAGCAGAACGTGCTGGTTGGCGGCCGATAGGCGCCCGGGGACCGAAAACGGTCACTGGAGCGGTCGGCCAGGTCGCCGCCGTCCATCCTGGAGCGGCCCGCGACAGCGCGCCGATTTACGGCGGACGAAAAATGTCATGGGTGCTCACTAGGCTTTTTCCATGGACGGCAAGCAAGGGCCCGACGTGCCCCTAACGGCAAGCGTGACGGTCGCGGACCTTGCGCGGATCCTGGCCGGAATCCCGGCCCCGGCCAGTGCCGCGGCGCTCATCGACGAAACACGCGAGCTGGAGGACCTGAAGTCCGCCCTGGCCGCCCGTCAGGCCCGGGACGCCGTCGCCTTCGACCTGGCCCAGCGCCGGGAACAATCCCTTGCCGGCGTTCCCGCCGAGCAGCTCGGCACCGGGGTCGGCGCACAGATCGCCCTCGCCCGGCGCGAATCCCCCGCCAAGGGCGGCCGGCTCCTCGGCCTCGCCAAGGCGCTCGTCACCGAAATGCCGCACACCCTCGCCGCCCTCGAAACCGGCCGGCTCAACGAATGGCGCGCCACCCTCCTGGTCCGCGAAACCGCCTGCCTGCCCTCGGCCGACCGGACCGCCGTCGACGAGGAACTCGCCCCCGACACCGGAGCCTTCGACGGCGCCGGCGACCGGGCCATCACCGCCGCGGCCCGCGCCGCCGCCTACCGGCGCGACCCCCGCTCCGCCACCGACCGCGCCGCCCACGCCGAGACCGAACGCCACGTCAGCCTCCGCCCCGCACCGGACACCATGTGCTACCTCACCGCCCTGCTCCCCGTCGCCCAGGGTGTCGCCGTCCACGCCGCGCTCACCCGGGCCGCGGACGCTGCACGCTCCGACGGCGACACCCGCTCCCGCGGCCAGCTGATGGCCGACGCACTGGTCGAACGCACCACCGGCAAGGCCGGCGGGATCAGCGGCATCGAAATCCAGCTCATCATGACCGACCGCACCCTCTTCCAGGGCGACAGCGAACCCGCCCGGCTCCCGGGTTACGGGATCGTGCCCGCCGGTTGGGCTCGGACGCTGGCCGGCCCGGACCGGAACCAAACAATGGCGGTCTGGCTCCGCCGGCTCTACACCGCCCCCGCCACCGGCGACCTCGTCGCCATGGACTCCCGCGCCCGGCTCTTCCCGCCCGGACACCGCCGCTTCATCCAGGCCCGGGACCACACCTGCCGCACCCCCTACTGCGACGCCCCCATCCGCCACCTGGACCACATCATCCCCTGGCACAACGGCGGCACCACCAACCTCGGCAACGGCGCCGGACTCTGCGAAGCCTGCAACCACACCAAAGAAACACCCGGCTGGAACGCCCAACCCCGCCCCGGACCCCGACACACCCTCCAACTCACAACCCCAACCGGCCACAACTACCACTCCACCGCCCCGCCCCTGCCGGGAACGCGCTTCACCCGGCGGTCGCAGGGCGTCCGCCCGGCAGTGCATCCTGCGGCTTAGCCTGCGCTAGTTCGCCGCGACTGCCTCGCCCCGGGAGCAGCTCCGGTCACGACGTCGTTCGCGGGATCGTTGGACCATTCCGAGAACGACCCCGGGTACAGGGCCGCGGAAAACCCGGCGATCTCCAGCGCCGCGACCTCATGGGCCGCCGTCACGCCGGAACCGCAGTACACGGCGGTGGGCACTCCGGCCCGAACGCCCAGGGCGGCAAAGCGTTCGCGCAGCTCAGCCGCCGGAAGAAACCGGCCGTCGGCCGCGAGATTCCCGGTGGTGGCCGCGCTGACGGCCCCGGGAATGTGCCCGGCGCGGGGGTCTATGGGTTCGATCTCGCCGCGGTACCGTTCGCCGGCCCGGGCATCGAGCAGCAGACCATTGCGGGACCACGTGGCAGCCCCGGCAGCATCGATTTCCGGCATGGCACCGTCGGACAGGACGACGTCGCCGCGTTCCACGACCGGTTCGCCGCTGTCGACGTCGAATCCGGCGTCACGCCAGGCGGCCAGGCCGCCGTCGAGCAGTGCCACCGAGGGGAAGCCGGCGTTGCGCAACATCCACCAGAGCCTGGCTGCGGCCAGGTTGCCGGTGTTGTCGTAGGCCACCACGACGTCGCCGTTCCGGATGCCCCACGAACGCGCGGACTGCTGAAATTGCTCCAGCGGCGGCAGGGGATGGCGTCCACGGCTGGGGTCGGCCGGTCCGGCAAGCTCGGTGGCGAGGTCCACGAAGACCGCGCCGGGGATGTGCGCCTCCAGATAATGCTCGCGGCCGTGCGGGTCGCCGAGCGCCCAGCGGACGTCCAGCAGCACCGTCCGTGTGCCGGCGTCCAGCCGGTCCTTGAGTTCGGCCACAGTCATGAGGGTGTCCATCCGTCCACTCTAACTGTGGCCCGGCGACGCCCCGGGTAGGCTGGTGCGGTGACGAGAGTGCGCCAGCAGGACCGGGTTTGGGCCGACGAAGCCATCCGCCGGATCAATGCCGAGAACAACAGATCCGCCGACACGCACCTTTACTCGGTGCCGCTGCCCGAACGCTGGGGCGTCCAGCTGTATCTCAAGGACGAATCAACCCACCGCACGGGCAGCCTCAAGCACCGCCTGGCCCGCTCGCTGTTCCTGTTCGGGCTGGTCAACGGCTGGATCCGTGAAGGCACCACCATCGTGGAGGCCTCCAGCGGCAGCACGGCCGTCTCCGAGGCGTATTTCGCCCAACTGCTCGGCCTGCCGTTCATCGCGGTGATGACCCGGACCACGAGCCGTGAAAAGATCGCACTGATCGAACAGTTTGGCGGCTCCTGCCACCTGGTGGACCATGCCTCGGAGGTCTACGCGGCGGCCGAGGATCTGGCCCGCAGCACCGGCGGCCACTACATGGACCAGTTCACCTACGCCGAGCGCGCCACCGACTGGCGCGGTAACAACAACATCGCCGAGTCGATCTTCGGCCAGCTGGCACTCGAGGAGCACCCGGTCCCCCGCTGGATCGTCGTGGGAGCCGGCACCGGCGGAACGAGCGCCACGATCGGCCGCTACCTGCGCTACCAACGGCACGACACCCGCCTCGCCGTCGTCGATCCGGAGAATTCCGCGTTCTTTCCCGGCTGGCTGGCCAGCCGCGACGGCGGCGCTGCGTCGGACGCAACCGGGTTGCCGTCCCGGATCGAGGGAATCGGGCGGCCGCGGCTGGAGCCGAGCTTCGTCCCCGCCGTGATCGACCACATGATCCAGGTGCCGGACGCCGCCTCGGTGGCCGCTATGCGGCACCTGCGCGAACACGCCGGGCTGCACGCCGGCCCATCCACCGGCACGAATCTCTGGGGCGTCTGGCAGCTCATCGCTCAGATGATCGCCGAGGGCCGCCGCGGCAGCGTCATCTCGTTGATGTGCGACGCCGGCGACCGCTACTCGGGCAACTACTACAGCCCCGAGTGGCTGCAGTCCCAAGGCCTGGACCCGGCGCCCCACGAAGCCACCATCCGGGAATTCTTCGCCAGCGGAGCCTGGCCGGCCAGCTAAACCTCCACGGCCTCGCCGCTGTCCAGGTGGCGGTATTCGGTGCCGTACCTGGCGCCGATCCTGGTCACGTGCCCCTCGATCAGGCCGCGTCCCGTGTCGTTCAACAGGGCATCGTGGATCGGAAACGCCCGCGGCGCGCGGACCCCGATGACAAAGTCCACGACCTCGCCCACCTTGTTCCACGGCGCGTGGATCGGCACCAGCAGGGTCTGCACCTCGATGCCGTCCGGGATCGCAAAGGAATCCCCCGGGTGGTAGAGGTTGGAATCCACCAGATAGCCGACGTTGGCGACCACCGGGATCTGCGGGTGGATGAGCGCGTGCTGGCCGCCAAAACTCCGGATCGCAAAGCCGGCCGCCTTAAAGGACTCGCCGGCGGCCACCGTGTGGATCCGCCCGGCGGCCTCGGGCGCCTTGCCCCTCAGCTCCGTGGCCACACCCGCGGGCGCGAACAGCTGCAGTTCCGGACTGGCCAGCAGGGCCCCGGAGACGGCGTCGACGTCGATGTGGTCCGCGTGTTCATGGGTGATCAGCACGGCGGCCGCGCCGTCAAGCGCCTGGTCCGTCTCGGAGAAGGTGCCCGGGTCCAGCACCAGCACCTGTCCTTCCTTTTCGATCCGGACGCAGGCGTGGGTGAATTTCGTCAGCTTCATCCGGCCAGCCTATGGCGCGGTCCGAAGCCGTGTCCACGGTGCCCGGCTGGTAATCTGGGACCCTGCTCTTACCCGCAGCATGACCCCAGCGAAGCGAGTTTCTCCATGTCCCAGGGCGCCACCACCGGCGGCAGCCAGGCACCGGCCGAGGCCAGTGTCAAGGAACAGCCGGCCGGCAAGGAACAGCGCGTCACGAAGCAGCGGCTGGCGGTCAGCGCTGCCCTCGACGAACTGGACGACTTCGTCAGCACCCAGGAACTGCACCGCATCCTGCAGGAGCAAGGCACCCCGGTCTCGCTCGCCACGTCCTACCGGATCCTGCAGTCCCTCGCCGACGACGGACTGGTGGATGTGCTGCGAAACGCCGACGGCGAGGCGGTATACCGGCGGTGCGCGGTCACCGGGCACCACCACCACCTGCTCTGCCGCAGCTGCGGCAAGGCCGTGGAGGTCGAGGCACCCGCCGTCGAAGCCTGGGCCGCGCGGATCGCCAGCGAGCACGGCTTCACCGCGGTGGAGCACACCGTGGAGATCTTCGGGTTGTGCCCCGAGTGCACGGTCCTGCGCGCGGGCAGCTAGCGCATGCCCCGGCCAGCTTTAAGCCCGCCCCTCAGTCCTGCTTGAACCGGTTCCGGCCAAGCTCGTTGGTGAGCACGAGCCGAGGCTAGGCCGGCGCCGGTGCGGGCCGCACCACCCGGCCGTTGAGACCCCGCTTCGCCCGGATGCCACCGATCACGCGGCACGCCACGTAGATCAGGAAGGACAGCGTGGTGACGTACGGGCTGATGGGAAGCCGGCCGCCGAGGGCCAGCAGGATGCCGCCCACTGTCGCCGTCACGGCGAAGACGATGCTCAGGAGCACCACAAGCCGAGGCGATGAAGTCACCCGCAGGGCCGCGGCGGCCGGGGTGATCAGCAGCGCCAGCACCAGCAGGGCGCCGACAATCTGGATGGACAACGCCACGCTCACGCCCAGCAGCAGCATAAAACCCAGCGCCAGCCCGCGCACCGGGACACCGCGCGCCGCGGCCACCCGGGGGTCCACACTCGCGAAAGTCAGCGGACGCCAGATGGCCACCAGGGCCAGCATCACGACGACGGCGGCGCCGGCGAGCACCTGCAGCTGCACCGTGCCGACGGACACGATCTGGCCGGTAAGCAGGCCGAACTTGTTCGCCGCCCGGCCTTCGTAGAGCGAGAGGAAAAGGATGCCCAGGCCGAGGCCGAAGGGCATAAGCACGCCGATGGTCGAGTTCTTGTCCCGGGCCCGGACACCCATCAGCCCCAGCAGCAGCGCCGCCACCACCGAACCGGCGAGCGAGCCGAGCACGACGTCGGCACCGACCAGCAGGGCAAAGGCCGCGCCGGCGAAGGAGAGCTCGGAAATGCCGTGCACCGCGAAGGCCAGGTCGCGCTTCATCACGAAGGTGCCCACCAGGCCGCCGAGCAGTCCCAGCACCGCGCCGGCCCAGATGGAGTTCTGCACCAGCACGAGCAGTTCGCCGTAGTTCTCGAAGTTGAAGATTGAATGGAGCACGCTGTCCAGATCCATCTAGCCGACCTCCCCGGCAACCGCGTGGGCGTCCTCGTGGTGGTGCGTGGCGGCTTCCGGAATGCCGGCCACGATCATCCGCCCGTTGGCGTGGACCACTTCCACCCGGCTGCCATAGAGCTTGGACAGGACCTCGGTGGTCATGACTTCACCGGGGGTGCCCACCTGGAAGCGTCCGCCGGCAAGGTACAGGACCCGGTCCACGTAGTCCATGATCGGGTTGATCTCGTGCGTCACGAACACCACGGCACTGTTCTGCTCGTGGCATTGCTCGTTGATCAGGGCGCTGACGGCCTGCTGGTGTTGGAGGTCCAGGGACAGCAGGGGCTCATCGCAGAGCAGGACGCTGGGGTCTGTCGCGAGGGCCTGCGCCACCCGCAGCCGCTGCTGCTCCCCGCCGGACAACTGGCCCACCGGAACCTTGGCATAGTCCAGCGCGCCCACCTGTTCGAGGAGCCGGTCGATCTTGCGGTTCACCTTGGCCCCGCCGAGCCGGATCCCCCAGCGGTGGCCGTCCACCCCGAGGCCCACGAGGTCCCGGGCGCGCAGCGGCGTGTCGGGGTCGAGGGATTCCTGCTGCGGGATGTAGCCGATCCGCGGGTTGCCCCGGGCGATGGGCTGGCCGGCCAGGACAGCGGTGCCGGACGTCAGTTCCTGCAGGCCAAGCAGGACCTTGAGAAAGGTGGTCTTGCCGCTGCCGTTCGGGCCGAGGACGGCGAAGAACTCCCCCGGATTGATGTCCAGGTCCAGGTTCTCCCACAGGGTCCTCGTGCCGAACTTCAGGGAGGCTCCGCGCAGGCTCACTACGGGTGTCAACTGGGTTTTCCTCAATTTCTGCGCAGGCCAGGTGGCCACGCCGTTGCGATTATCTTAGGCCCGGCTAGCGCTGGCCGAGGGCCTTGGCCAGCGCGTCCACGTTGTCGGACATCCACTCAAGGTAGCCCTTGCCCTCCGGCAGCGTCTCGCTGAAGTCCACCACGGAAACGCCGGCGGCGACGGCCGCGTCCTTGAGCGCGAGCGTCTGGGGGCCTTCCGTCTGCGGGTTGTAGGCGAGCAGCCGGATGCCACCGGATTTCACGACGTCGACGGCGGACCGCAGCACGGCGGGCGGTACGTCCGAGCCGGATTCGATTGCGGCGCTGTATTCGGGTGGAGTCCGGTTCTCAAGTCCCGCAGCCTCCAGCAGGTAGAGCGGGACCGGCTCGGTGACGGCGACCCCGCCGTGGGCCGCGGTGGCCTTGAGTCCGGAGAGCCGGGTGTCCAATCCCGCGAGTTTCTGCTTCAGGGCTGCGGCGTTGTTGCGGAAGTCCCCGGCCGAGGACGGCTCGAGTGCGCCCAGCTTGTCCGCCAGCGCGTCGGCCAGCCGGCCCATCGCGGCGGTGCTGTACCAGACGTGTTCGTTGAATCCCGCGGGGGCGTGGCTGTGGCCGTCGGCGTCGGGCGAGGCCGATCCGGCGGCGGAGGCCAGCCCGGAGGTGTCCACGGCGTTGAGCAGGTTCTGGTCCTGCAGCCCGGTGTCCTGGGCCAGCTTGTGCAGGAAGTCGTCGTAGCCGCCGCCGTTCTCCACGACCAGCTCGGCCTTGGAGACGGCCAGCTTGTCCTGCGTGGTGGCCTCGTACGAGTGCGGGTCCTGGCTGGTCCGGTTGATGATCGAGGTCACCCGGACCTTGCCGCCGCCGACGCTGCGGACGATGTCGCCGTACACACTCGTGGAGGCAACCACCTCCACCACACCATCGCCAGCGCCGGGCCGGTCGCCGCCCGACGTCGGGCCGCAGGCGGTCAGCAGGAGGCTGCTGAGGCCGGCAAGGACAACAGCGGCGGCGGAACGGCGCACAGGGATACCTCGGATCTGTTATTGAGAAGCGTTAGCAATACACCGAGTCTAACCCTAAATAGGAATCATTCCTATTTAGGGTTAGACCCGTGTTGCCGGTTCCCCTATTCCTGCCCGAGCCTGCGGTAGCCGGTGGCCTGTGTGGCGTCGCGGATCTCTCCGACCAGCTGCTCGATCACGTCCTCGAGGAACAGCACGCCCTGGGTGTGCCCGTCCGGGCCGATCACCCGGGCGAGGTGCGAGCCGGTGCGCTGCATGACCGACATCGCCTTTTCGATCTCATCGTCCATGGCCAGGTTGGCCAGCGACCGGATGCGGCTCTCGGCGATCGGGTGCTGGTAGCCGGCTTCCGGGATCGAGAGCACGTCCTTGATGTGGAGGTAGCCGGAGAGCATGCCGTCCTCGTCGAGCATCGGGAACCGGGAGAACCCGGTCCGGCTCACCGACTTCTCGAACTCCTCCGGCGTTGTCGCCGCCTTGAGCATCACGAGCTTCTCCAGCGGCACCATGACCTGGGAAGCCGTGTGTTCGGAGAACTCCAGCGCACCGGTGATCAGGCCGGCGTCGTCGTCCACCAGGCCGTGGCGGGTGGATTCCTGCACGATCGACTGGACTTCCTCGAGCGTGAAGGAGGACGTCACCTCGTCCTTCGGTTCGATCCGCATCAGTTTCAGGATGTGGTTCGCGGACCAGTTCAAGGCCACAATGACCGGCCTGACCGCGCGGGCAATGAACATCAGCGGCGGCGCGAGCAGCAGGGCTGCCTTGTCCGCGACCGAGACCGAGATGTTTTTCGGCACCATCTCGCCGAAGGTCACGTGCAGGAACGTGACCGCCAGCAGGGCGATGGCGAACGCCACGACGTCGGCCATCTCGGTCGGCACGCCGACCGCCTCCAGCGGGGCCGCCATCAGGTGGTGGATGGCGGGCTCGGCCACCTGCAGGATCAGCAGGGAGCAGACCGTGATGCCCAGCTGGGCGCAGGCCAGCATGAGTGAGACGTTTTCCATCGCCCGCAGCGTCGTCTGGGCCCGCTTGGATCCGGACTCGGCGAGGGGCTCAATCTGGCTGCGGCGGGCGGACATAACGGCGAATTCGGCCGCCACGAAGAAGGCATTGCCCAGCAGCAGCACTGCCAGCCACAGGATTCCCAGCCAGTCGTTCACGCGGCACCGGCCTTTCCGGCAGCATCAATGCGCCCGTTGCGTCCGGTGGGCCGCTCGGGCTCCGGCGGAGCCGGTTTGAAGCAGATGCGGTCGATCCGGCGTCCGTCCATCCGGGTCACGCTGAGCTTTCCGCCGACGACGTCGACCGTGTCGCCCACGGCCGCGATCCGGCCGAGCTGGCTCATCACGTACCCGCCGACGGTTTCGTAGGCTGCCTCGTCCGGCACGGTCAGGCCCGGAATCTGTTCGGAGAGTTCGTCCGGGCGCAGCAGGCCCGGGAAGTACCAGTCCCCCGAGGCGCTCTGCAGCAGCCCGGGGCGGACCTTGTCGTGTTCGTCGGCGACTTCCCCGACGATTTCCTCCACGAGGTCCTCCAGCGTGGCGATCCCGGCCGTTCCGCCGTATTCGTCGAGGACCACCGCAAGCTGCAGGTTGCCCTCGCGCAGTTCGGCGAGCAGGCCGTCCAGGTGGATAGTCTCGGGCACGCGGAGCACCTCGGTCATGATCGCGCCGGCTTCCAGGTTGGCCCGCCGGTCCACCGGAACGGCGATGGCCTTCTTGATGTGGACCACGCCGCGGATGTCGTCCGATGACTCGCCGATCACGGGGAAACGTGAGTAGCCGGTGCGTTTGGCGGCCTCGACAATGTCCGAGACCGGTTGGTGGCTGTCGATGGTTTCCACCCGGATCCGGGGGGTCATCACATCCGCAGCCGTCCGCCCGGAAAACTTCAGAGTGCGCGAGATGAAGTTGGCAGTCCGTTCGTCCAGGGTTCCCATCGCGGCCGAGCGGCGCACCAGCGAGGCAAGCTCCGCCGGCGTGCGGGCCCCGGAAATCTCCTCCTTGGCTTCAAGGCCAAGGACGTTCAGGACCTTGTTGGAGAAGCCGTTGAGCACCACGATGGCCGGCTTGAAGATTGCGGTGAACACCAGCTGCGGCCGGGCCAGGGCCTTCCCGACCGGGAATGACAGGGCGATGGCCATGTTCTTCGGGACGAGTTCGCCGATCAGCATGGACAGCAGCGTGGCCAACGCCATTGCCAGCACCAGCGAGACTGACGTGGCGCCGGCTGCGGGCAGGCCAAGTACGGTCAGCGGGCCCTCCAGCAGCTTGCCCACCGACGGTTCCATCACGTAGCCGGTGAGCAGCGTGGTCAGGGTGATCCCGAGCTGGCAACTGGAGAGCTGGGTGGACAGGGATTTGAGGCATTTGAGCAGCGGGGCCGCGGCGGTGTCGCCGTTGTCCACGGCGCGCTGCACGGTGGCCTGGTCGAGCGCGACCAGGGAGAATTCGACGGCAACGAAGAAACCGGTGCCGAGGATGAGGAGCAGTCCTGCTCCGAGCAGTAGCCACTCCACTTAGCGGCCCGCTTCGGAGTGCCGGAGTGCCGGCCGGGGGGAACGTCCCGGCGGAGGATGGTCAGCCGCGGCCGACCCTCTTTCCTGGAAGGCACTCTGTCCGGGGAAAGACCGCTGCCGGGCAGCGGAGGAGTGATGGGCGCGTGAACGGGGTTTGCCGGCTCTGCGGGTGGACTGGGCGGGAACGGATTCCGTTCCGCGCTGACAGCCCCCAGGCCGGCACCTAGATTTACTGTCCATAAGAATTTCAGTCTACAGGTTTCAGGTCACCAGCTCTGCGGGACCGGGCGGCCTTCCTCGTAGCCCGCGGCGGACTGGATTCCGGCCACAGCCCGCTCCCGGAACGCCGCCAAGTCGGCCGCTCCGGCGTAGCTCATGGAACTGCGCAGCCCCGCCGTGATCATGTCCAGCAGGTCCTCCACACCGGGCCGGGCGGCATCCAAGTACATCCGGGAGGTGGAGATGCCCTCTTCGAACAGGGCCTTGCGGTCCCTTTCGAAGGCGCCCTCGCGCTGGTTGCGGTTCTGCACGGCCCGCGCCGAGGCCATCCCGAAGCTCTCCTTGAACTGGCGGCCGCTGGCGTCCTGCTGCAGGTCCCCGGGGCTCTCATGCGTCCCGGCAAACCAGGAGCCGATCATCACCTGGCTCGCGCCGGCCGCGAGGGCCAGCGCCACGTCGCGCGGGTAACGGACCCCGCCGTCGGCCCAGACCCGGCCGCCGGCGGCACGCGCCGCTGCCGAGCATTCCAGCACCGCCGAGAACTGGGGCCGGCCGACGGCCGTCATCATCCGGGTGGTGCACATGGCGCCGGGCCCCACGCCGACCTTGACGATGTCTGCCCCGGCCCGGATGAGCTCGCGGGTTGCCTCGGCGGTGACGACGTTGCCGGCCACAACCGGTACGCCCGGGTCCAGGCTCCGGACCGCGGCCAGGGCATCGAACATCTTCTGCTGGTGGCCGTGGGCGGTGTCCAGCACCAGCACATTGACACCGGCGGCGAGCAGCTCGGCCGCGCGGCCGGCGACGTCGCCGTTGATGCCGACGGCGGCGGCCACTTTGAGCGCGCCGCCGGCGTCGAGGGAGGGCCGGTACAGGGTGGAGCGCAGGGCGCCCTTGCGCGTCAGGACACCGGCGAGGACCCCGTCCCGCTGCACCGGGGCAAAGTCGGTGCCGGCGGCGTCCATGGCGTCGAAGGCCCGGCGCAGGGACGGCGCGGACGCGCCGAAGCCGGCATCGTTGCCGGCGTCGAACTCGGCGGCGTCCAGCACGAGCGGCTGGTGGCGCATCACGGACGCCAGCGACGCGAAACGGTCCTGCCCTTCGAAGTCCGCGGCCCGGACGACGCCGGCGACGGCGCCGGCGTCGTCGACGACCACCACCGCACCGTGCGGCCGCTTGCCCATCAGGTGCAGCGCATCAATCACCGTGTTCGACTCCCGCAGGCTCACCGGCGTCTCGAACACGGCGTGGCGTGCCTTGACCCAGGCGGTCACACTCCGGAGCACGTCCAGCGGCACGTCCTGGGGCAGCACCGCCAGGCCGCCGCGGCGCGCCATCGTCTCGGCCATCCGCTTCCCGGTCACCGCCGTCATATTCGCGACGACCAGCGGGATGGTGGAGCCGGTCCCGTCGTCGGCCGCCAGATCCACATCGAGCCGCGAGGTAACGTCCGAGCGGGACGGCACCAGGAAGATGTCGGAATAGGTCAGGTCGGTGGTCGGCTCACTCAGGAAACGCACGTTTGCTCCTCGCTGAAAAGGGGTTCTCTGTTGTGATTCTAGGCGAGCCCCGCGGCGGCCCGGCGACGGCTCCGGCGGCCCCGGCGGGACACCTTCGGGGCTGCTGGATGATTTGAGTCACCCTTATTGGCGGTTTGGCCGGAATCGTCACTAGACTGGCAAAGGTCTGGGTTCACTGGACGCGGAGAACTGGTTCGATTGACGTGCTGCGGCACCGTGGAAACCAGCGGGAATCAAACTCATGGAAGAGGCGTATTTCAAGTGCCAGAGCAGCCAAGCCACCGTCTACCCGAGGAATTTGGCGGAAACGAGTGGCTCGTTGACGAACTGTACGAGCGGTACCAGCAGGACAAGAACACGGTCGACGCCAAGTGGTGGCCGCTTTTCGAATCCTTCGATGCCAGCGACGGTTCTTCGACCAACGGCGCCTCGGCAACGGCCGTCGCGAACCCGTCCACCCGTGAACTTCCGACGGTAGCCCCGGCCGCCGCGGCACCCGCGCCCGCAGCTGCCGCTCCGGCGCCCGCCGCGTCGGCTGCTTCTGCGCCGGCAGCCCCGGCCCCCGCTTCCGCCCCCGCCGCGGCCCAGAAGGCCCCGGCCACGGTCGCCCGCGACGGCGCCAAGTCCGCCGAGTCCGGCGCCGGCTCCCAGCCCATCCCGGCCCAGCTGCCCAAGAACATCAAGGCCCCCACCGCCCCGGAGGAAGACGTCGTCTCCGTGTTGCGCGGACCGGCGAAGGCCATTGCCGCCAACATGGTGACCAGCCTGGAGGTGCCCACCGCGACAAGCGTCCGGGCCATCCCGGCGAAGCTGCTGATCGACAACCGTGTGGTCATCAACTCCAACCTGGCCCGCGCCCGCGGCGGCAAGGTTTCCTTCACGCACCTGATCGGTTACGCCGTCATCCGGGCGCTGGCACAGTTCCCCTCGATGAACGTGTACTACGACGTCGTCGACGGCAAGCCCGTCGCCGTCCAGCCGGCCCACGTGAACTTCGGCATCGCCATCGACATGCCCAAGCCGGACGGCACCCGCCTGCTGATGGTCCCGAACATCAAGAAGGCGGAGACCCTCAACTTCTCCGAGTTCTGGCACACCTACGAGGACCTGATCAAGCGCGCCCGCAACGGCAAGCTGACCGCGGATGACCACTCGGGCACCACCGTCTCGCTGACCAACCCCGGCGGCATCGGCACCGTGCACTCGGTCCCCCGCCTTTCCAAGGGCCAGGCCGCCATCATCGGCGTCGGCGCGCTCGACTACCCGGCTGAGTTCCAGGGCGCCAGCGAGAAGATCATCGCGCACAACGCCATCAGCAAGGTCCTCACGCTGACCTCCACGTATGACCACCGTGTCATCCAGGGCGCCGGCAGCGGCGAGTTCCTCAAGCTCGTGCACCAGCTCCTGCTCGGCGCGCAGAACTTCTACGACGAGATCTTCGAGTCCCTGCGCATCCCGTACGAGCCCGTGCGCTGGAGCCCGGACCTGCAGGTGGACCCGGCGGACGAGATCAACAAGGTCGCCCGGATCCAGCAGCTGATCCACTCCTACCGCGTCCGCGGCCACCTGATGGCGGACACCGATCCGCTCGAGTATGTCCAGCGCAAGCACCCGGACCTCGACGTCCTGACCTACGGCCTGACGCTGTGGGACCTGGACCGCGAATGGCCCACCGGCGGTTTCGGCGGCAAGCCGATGCTGAAGTTCCGCGACATCCTCGGTGTGCTCCGCGACGCCTACTGCCGCACCACCGGCATCGAATACATGCACATCCAGGACCCGGCCGAGCGCAAGTGGTTCCAGGACCAGCTGGAGCACCCGTACTCCAAGCCGAGCCGTGACGAGCAGCTCCGGATCGTGTCCAAGCTCAACGCCGCGGAGGCTTTCGAGACCTTCCTGCAGACGAAGTTCGTTGGCCAGAAGCGCTTCTCGCTCGAGGGCGGCGAATCGCTGATCCCGCTGCTGGACGCCATCATCTCCGACGCGGCCGACGACGGACTCGACGAAGTGGCCATCGGTATGGCCCACCGCGGCCGCCTGAACGTGCTCACCAACATCGCGGGCAAGACCTACGCCCAGGTCTTCCGCGAATTCGAGGGCACCCAGGACCCGCGCTCCGTCCAGGGTTCCGGCGACGTGAAGTACCACCTGGGCACCGAGGGCACCTTCACCTCGGACAACGGCAAGGAGACCAAGGTTTACCTCGCCGCCAACCCCTCGCACCTTGAGGCCGTGGACTCCGTGCTTGAGGGCATCGTCCGCGCCAAGCAGGACCGCCTGGACCAGGGCGAGTCCTTCCCCGTGCTGCCGATCATGGTGCACGGCGACGCGGCCTTCGCCGGCCAGGGCGTGGTGGCGGAAACGCTGAACCTCTCCCAGCTGCGCGGCTACCGCACCGGCGGCACCATCCACGTCGTGGTCAACAACCAGGTCGGGTTCACCACGGCGCCGTCGTCCTCACGTTCCTCCACCTACTCCACGGACGTCGCCAAGATGATCCAGGCGCCGGTGTTCCACGTGAACGGCGACGACCCGGAGGCCGTGGTCCGCATCGGCCAGCTCGCCTACGAGTTCCGCCAGCGTTTCCACAAGGACGTTGTCATCGACATGGTCTGCTACCGCCGTCGTGGCCACAACGAGGGCGACGACCCGTCGATGACGCAGCCGCTGATGTACAACCTGATCGAGGCCAAGCGTTCGGTCCGCAAGCTCTACACCGAGTCGCTGATCGGCCGCGGGGACATCACCGAGGAAGAAGCCGAGCAGCTGCTCCGCGACTACCAGGAACGCCTCGAGCGCGTCTTCGCCGAGACCCACGCCGCGCAGACCTCGCCGATCCCGATCGTCACCGCCGACTCCGCCGCGGTGTCCGACCTCGAACGGCCGTCCGCCCAGCAGTCCGACTCGGGTGTCAGCGCCCCGGAATCCACCGCGATTTCCGCCGAGACGCTGGCCCGGATCGGCAAGGCGCACGTCGAGTTCCCCGAGGGCTTCACCGTCCACGCCAAGCTCAAGCAACTGCTTGAGAAGCGTGAACTGATGTCCCGCGAGGGCGGCATCGACTGGGGCTTCGGCGAACTCGCGGCCTTCGGCTCGCTCACCATGGAGGGCGTCCCGGTCCGGCTCGCCGGCCAGGACTCGCGCCGCGGCACCTTCGTGCAGCGCCACGCCGTGTTCCACGACCGCGCCAACGGCGACGAGTGGATGCCGCTGGGCAACCTCTCCGAGGACCAGGCCAAGCTGTGGATCTACGACTCCCTGCTGTCCGAATACGCGGCCATGGGCTTCGAATACGGCTACTCGGTGGAGCGCCCGGACGCCCTCGTGCTCTGGGAGGCGCAGTTCGGTGACTTCGTCAACGGCGCGCAGACCATCATCGACGAGTTCATCTCCTCGGCCGAGCAGAAGTGGGGCCAGCGCTCGTCGCTGGTGCTCATGCTGCCGCACGGCTACGAAGGCCAGGGCCCGGACCACTCCTCCGCACGCATCGAACGCTTCCTGCAGCTGTGCGCCGAGGAAAACATGATCGTGGCCAACCCCACGACGCCGGCCTCGCACTTCCACCTGCTCCGCCGCCAGGCGTACAGCAGGCCACGCAAGCCGCTGATCATCTTCACCCCGAAGCAGCTCCTGCGCCTCAAGGCCGCCGCGTCCTCGGTGGAGGACTTCACCACGGGCACCTTCCGGCCGGTCATCCCCGAGCACGAGCAGCTGCAGGCGGACGCCGTCGAACGCGTGCTGCTGGTCTCCGGGCGGCTGTACTACGACCTGCTGTCCACCCGGCAGAAGACCGGCGACACCACGACGGCGATCGTCCGCGTCGAGCAGCTTTACCCGCTGCCGGCCGAGGAGATTGCCGCCGAGCTGGCCAAGTACCCGAACGCCGAAGTTGTCTGGGCGCAGGACGAGCCCGCCAACCAGGGACCGTGGCCGTTCATCGGCTTGAACCTGCCGGATGCGCTGGACCGCCGCGTGCGCCTGGTCTCCCGCCCCGCTTCGGCCTCCACCGCGGCCGGGTCGATGAAGCGCCACGCAGCCGAGCAGGACGCCCTGCTCAAGCAGGCTTTCGCACGTAAGTAGGGCCAGGCTGCCCGGCCGGAAGTGGATCACCACGACTCCGGCCGGGCAGCTGTGTTTAACGCATCCGCCGGGCGCACCGGGCAGCACCAGGGAACCGCCGGTGACCGGCATTGGGAATGAAGAGGTAGTCGTGGAAGATCGGAAGCTGCGGATCGCGGCCGTTGGAGATGAGCTGTTGGCCGGCCTGGGCGACCCCCGGGCCCTGGGCTGGCTGGGACGCGTGCTGGCCCGCACGCCGCAGGACGGCCTGAGCCTTGAGAGCTACTCGCTGCCGTGCCCGCAGGAGGGCACCGAGGGCCTCGCCGAGCGGTGGCTCGAGGAGGCCGGCCGCCGTTTCGGTCCGCAGCACGAGAACCGCCTCGTGATCGGCCTGTCCGGCCGAGACATCGAATTCGGGCTCTCCACGGCCCGCAGCCGGCTCAACCTCGCCAACATCCTGGACTCCGCTTCGCAGAACAAGATCGAGGTCTTCGTCGTCGGGCCCCCGCCCACGCTGGATCCCGCCCAGAACCGCCGGCTGGGCGAACTCAACACCGCCTTCGCCGACGTCACCACCCGCCGCAAGCACCTCTATGTGGACACGTTTTCCCCGCTGCTGAACCACGAGCAGTGGCGCCAGGACCTCGCTGCCAACGGCGGGACGCCGGGCCAGGCCGGCTACGGGCTGATGGCCTGGCTGGTGCTGCACCGCGGATGGTTCCAGTGGCTTGGCATGGACGCCCCGGCGTAGGCCCACCCTCCGTGCCGGGACGCCCCGGAAAGATTCTGTCGCGATATATCTTGACTGCCCCCGCGCCGCGATATAGCGTGTTTCCATATTCGCGATATATCGCGAGCAACGCGGCTCGCCTGGTCGCACCGTCCGCATCCGGAGGAAGCATGGAACAGAATTCTTGGACCGTTACCGGTCCCCAGACGATCGACGTCGACGGCGTCCGCTCGCTCAAGCTCGGCATTGTCCGCGGCCGCTTCGACATCGTCACCCACGACGAGGATGTGGCCCGGATCGAGGTCTCCGAGGTCGACGGCGACCCGCTGGCGGTCAGCCTCACCGAGGGCCGCCTCGAGGTGCGCCACCAGCTCCACGGCCCGCAGGGCTGGTTCAAGAATCTGATGGGCACGGTCAACAACAACTCCAGCAACAGCGTGGTCATCAGCATTGCCCTGCCTGCCGGCGTCGACGTCGAGGCCGGTACGGTCAGCGGCGACGGCATGGTTTCCGGTCTCACCGGCCACACCCGGCTGAACACCGTTTCCGGCTCGGTACTGGCCGACGGGACCGCAGGCGAGCTGGCCGTCAGCACCGTCAGCGGCGAAGTTATCGCCCGCAACCACCACGGCGTCCTGACCGCCAAGAGCGTCTCCGGCGAAGTGACCGCCTCCGGCGAGTTCAGCAACATCCGCGCCAACACGGTCAGCGGGGACTTGAGCTTCGACCTCCACGGTTTCACCCAGGACTTCGGCGCCAACTCGGTCTCCGGCGACGTCACCATCCGGCTGCCGCACGACGTCGGCGTGGACATCATCGCCAAGTCCGCCAGCGGCGCGGTCGTGATCGACGAGCTGAAGTACGCCCAGCCCGGCGGGTCCGTTCAGACCATCGCCGGTCCCGATGCCAAGCTCATGCTGGTCCGCACCAACTCGGTATCGGGGAAGACCTCTATCTTCCACCGCCAGCCCGGCACGGACACCGAAGCGGGCCTGTGATGCCGCCGGTCTTTGCCCACGGTGCCCTGCGGCTGTACCTGCTGGCCCTGCTCGAACCCGGCCCCAAGCACGGCTACGAGCTGATCAAGGCCCTGAGCGACCGCTTCGGCGGCACCTACTCCCCCAGCGCCGGAACCATCTATCCGCGGCTGGCGAAGCTCGAGGAGGAGGGGCTCGTGGCCACCCACACGGAGGGCAGGCGAACCAACTACAGCATCACCCCGGCAGGACTGGTCGAACTCAACAGGCGGCGCGAGGAACTGGCGGGCGTCGAAAATGACATTTCCGCCTCGGTCCGGCGCCTGGCCGACCAGCTGCGGCAGGACATCCGGGTGAATATGCAGGGGCTCCGGGCGGACCTGGCCGCCACGGCCGAAGCGGCCCGCTCGACGGCCCGCTCGACGGCCCGCGGCGCCGCCTCCCCCGCGGGGGCACGCTACACCAAGGAAGGCGACCGCAGGCTCCGGGAAGCCGAAATGCTCGTGCAGTCGTTCCGGGACGACATCCGGGTGGAACTGCGCCGGCACGCCGGCGCCAAACCCGTCACTCCGGTCACCCTCGAAACCGTCAAAACGGTCCTTGACCAGGCCCGGATCTCCATTCGGAACTCCCTCGACGGCTAAGGCACCACCCGCGGCCGGCCCCGGTTCGCGGCGGGTCCGCTGATGTGGGAGACTTGAGGGCAGCTCTTTTGAGTACCAAGATTAAGGAGGCCAGCTATGAGCAAGCGTGCACGTAAACGTCGTGACCGTAAGCGTGGCGGCGCGAACCACGGTAAGCGCCCCAACACCTAAGCCACGGCTTGGATTGACAGCTTTAAACGAAAGACCCCGGCAACCTCAAGGTTCCGGGGTCTTTCGCTGTTCTGGGTCTTTTCGCGGGGCTCAGGCCTCGGCATCGGCCTCTACCGGGCGGATCGAGTGGATCCTGTCCAGGATGGAGTTTTTGAGGTTCTCCGGCGCGGCCTCGGTGCAGGAGCGCTTCACCATGACCCGGATGACGCATTCAAGGTCGTACTGCTCATGGCACTCCGGGCACTCGTCAAGGTGTTCCTTGATCTCGGCGATGTCGTCGCGCGTCAGGGCACCGTCGAGGTACTCGTAGATGCGCTGCATCCTGGTGTCGTCGCAGTCGCCCAGTCCCTGGCAGTCGCTCATTTCCCGTTCTCCTGATTCTTGCTTTCGGCCTCAGCGGCGTGTTCGCCCGCGGCCTTGAATCCCCGCTCGGCCGCGTAGTCGGCCAGCATGTCCCGAAGCATGCGCCGGCCGCGGTGCAGCCGGGACATGACGGTTCCGATCGGGGTGTTCATGATGTCTGAAATTTCCTTGTACGCGAAGCCCTCGACGTCGGCGAAGTAGACGGCCAGCCGGAACTCCTCCGGGATCGACTGCAAGGCCCGCTTTACGTCTGAATCCGGCAGATGGTCCAGCGCTTCCGCCTCTGCCGAGCGCAGTCCGGTGGAGGTGTGCGATTCGGCGCGGGCCAACTGCCAGTCCTCGATGGTGTCCGAGTTGGACTGCAGCGGTTCGCGCTGGCGCTTTCGGTACAGGTTGATGTACGTGTTGGTCAGGATCCGGTACAGCCACGCCTTGAGGTTCGTCCCCGGCTTGTACTGGTGGAAGGCGGAGAACGCCTTCGTGTACGCCTCCTGGACCAGGTCCTCGGCGTCGGCCGGATTCCGCGCCATCCGCATGGCCGCGGAATACAACTGGTCCACATACTGCATCGCGTCCCGCTCGAAGCGGACGCGTCGCTCGTCGTCGGTCTCCGCAGCGGTGTCCAGCGGCTGGCCGGTGCCGTCCGCCGCAACCGTTTCAACGGCGGCGGCGTCCGCGGCTGCGGACTCCGCTGCCTCACGGGCGGTAGCTGTCCTGGCCGCGGAAGTTTTGGCGGCAGAAGTTTTGGCGGGCTGGGCGTCGTCGTTTCCGGCAACCTCGTGCATGGCCGCAACGGCCGGATCCATGGTGCTCATTGCGTTCAAGTCTACTGTCACCTTCCGGGGCGTGCTGATGGCCCCCGTCAGGGCCAGCGCCCACGGGTCTGCGTCGGCCGCTTCCAGCAGCCCGGGTTCCTTCACCAGGACCAAAATTCCGCCTTCCTAAACTCGTATCAGCACTATCTGCACAACCCCGCAGAACGGGCAAATATTCCGCAAAAGTGCAAGACTAGAACCGGTTCTCCCGCACAGCGTCCGCGGTTCGTCCATCCAGGAGGAAATTCATGTCCTTTGTCCGCTTTCTTGCCCGCCCCATGCTCGCCTCCAGTTTCGTGCTAGCAGGCATGGACAAGCTACGGAATGCGGATGACACTGCGGCACAGCTGTCTCCCCTGCTGCGCCGTGCGGCCGAGTCGCTGCCTTTCCAGACCAATGAGAAGGTCCTCGCCCGCGTGATCGGCGGCACCCAGGTGGGCGCCGGCGTCCTTTTCGCCCTCGGCAAGTCGGCCCGCCTCTCCGCGACCGTGCTGGCCGTCATCTCCGCGCTCAACGGGTACGTGGAATGGCGTAGTGCGGACATCTCCTCCAAGGAGGGCCGCGACGCCCGGCGCAAGCAGCTGCTGAAGAACGTCACGCTGACCGGCGGCGTGCTGCTGGCTTCGGTGGACACCGCGGGCAAGCCGAGCCTGGCCTGGCGTGCGGAACACCTCGCCGCCGATGCGCGGAAGACCACCTCCCACCTCGCCGCCGATGCGCGGAAGACCACCGGCAAGAAGTTGAAGAAGGCCGACAAGGCAGTCCGCAAGGCCGTCGACCACGCCGTCGGAGCCTAGCGCGGCAATGACTGGCACCGCCCCCACCGCAGCAGCCTCTTCCCTTCCGGCCGGCGGTCCGCACTGGCATGCGCCCTTCGCCGAGCGCCCCGTCGATGCCACCGTCACCGTGCCGGGTTCCAAGTCCCTGACCAACCGGTACCTGGTCCTGGCAGCCCTCGCGGACGGCCCCTCCCGGTTGCGCGCCCCGTTGCACTCCCGGGACTCCGCACTAATGATCCAGGCCCTGAGGCACCTGGGGGCCACCATTACGGAGGTGCCCGGAGACGGCGCCTACGGCCCGGACCTGGAGATCAGCCCCATCACCGGCGGCGCGGCCGCAACGGACACCGCGATTGACTGCGGGCTGGCCGGGACGGTCATGCGCTTTGTGCCGCCGCTGGCCGCACTGCGCCGCGGCGAATCCCGGTTCGACGGCGACCCGCACGCCCGCAAACGCCCGATGGGCACCATCATCGAGGCCCTGGCCGGTCTCGGCGTCGCGGTCAGCGCGCCCGACGGCGGAGCGGCGTCGTCGTTGCCCTTCACCGTCCACGGCACCGGCGAAGTCCGCGGCGGCCACCTCGTCATCGACGCCAGCGCCTCGTCCCAGTTCGTTTCCGCCCTGCTGCTCGCGGGAGCCCGCTTCACCGAGGGACTCCATCTGGAACACGTGGGAAAGCCCGTGCCGAGCTTGGACCACATCGACATGACGGTGGCCGTACTGCGCGGCGTCGGCGTGGCGGTAGACGATTCCGTCCCGAACCACTGGGTTGTCTCCCCCGGTCCGATCCGCGCCTTTGACCAGCGGATCGAACAGGACCTCTCCAATGCCGGGCCGTTCCTCGCGGCCGCCCTCGCCACCGGCGGGACCGTAAGGATCCCCAACTGGCCGGCCGAGACCACGCAGGTCGGTGACCTCTGGCGCGGCATCCTGGCCGCCATGGGCGCGACGGTGACGCTGGACTCCGGCACCCTGACCGTCACCGGCGGCCATGAGATCAAGGGAGGCGACTTCGACCAGACCAGCGAACTTGCCCCCACCGTGGCCGCGCTCTGCGCCCTGGCCACCGGCCCGTCACGGCTGAGCGGTATTGCCCACCTCCGGGGCCACGAAACGGACCGGCTCGCCGCCCTCGTCGCGGAAATCACCCGGCTCGGCGGCGACGCCGAAGAAACCGCCGACGGTCTCATCATCCGGCCGGCCCCGCTGCACGGCGGCGTCGTGCACAGCTACGCCGACCACCGTATGGCCACCGCCGGTGCCATCCTGGGCCTGGCCGTGCCCGGCGTCGAGGTCGAGGACATCGGAACCACGGCAAAGACCATGCCCGGCTTCCCGCAACTGTGGGAAGGCATGCTGGCGCAGGGAACCACAGCAGAGAAGGACGCCGCCGGTGGCACGCAGCACTGACTCCTGGGACGAGTCCGATGTCCGGATCCGCCCCAACAAGAAGGGCACCCGGCCCCGGACCAAGGACCGGCCCAGCCACGACGACGCCGTCACCGGTCGGATCATCACTGTTGACCGCGGACGGTACACCGCCGTCGTCGGCGAAGGCACCCCGGACGAACGCAAGATCATCGCCGCCCGCGCCCGGGAACTGCGCCGCAACCCCGTGGTGGCTGGCGACTTCGTCTCCCTGGTCGGGAACGTCAGCGGCGAACCCGACACCCTGGCGCGGCTGGTCAAGATCCAGGACCGCCGGACGCTGCTGCGCCGCAGCGCCGACGACACCGACCCGATCGAACGCGCCGTCGTGGCCAACGCCGACCAGCTGGTCGTCGTCGTGGCCGCAGCCAACCCGGAACCGCGCACCGGGTTCATCGACCGTGCGCTGGTGGCCGCCTACGACGCCGGAATCGAGCCGCTGCTGCTCGTCACCAAGGCCGACGTCAAGGATCCCGCGGAACTCCTCGCCAACTACCAGCACCTCGACTTCCCGGTGATCATTTCCAAGACCGCGGATTCGGCGGCCTCCGGCATCGACGCCCGCTCCGATGACGGTCTGTCCGCCCGGCTGGACAAGGCCGCCGTCTCCCAGCTGCGTGCCTACCTCGACGGGAAAGTCACCGTCATGCTCGGCCATTCCGGCGTCGGAAAATCCACCATGGTCAACGCCCTGACCGGGGCCGAACGTGCCACCGGTGGCGTCAACGCCGTCACCGGCCGCGGCCGCCATACGTCCTCCTCCGCCCTGGCGCTGAAGGTCCACGACGCGCCCGCCGGCAGCTGGATCATCGACACCCCCGGGATCCGCTCCTTCGGACTGGCCCATGTTGACCCGGACCGGATCCTGCGGTCTTTCCCGGACCTGGCGCCCGGCACCGAGGACTGCGAACGCGGCTGCAAACACGACTCCGCCGCCGTCAACTGCGGGGTGGACGCCTGGGTGCAGGACGGCCACGCGGGCCCGTCCGGTCCTGCCCGGCTCGCCTCGCTGCGCCGGCTGCTCGGCACCGACCCCCGGCTTGAAGCGCAGGAAACCAAGGAACTCGGCAGCGTCTCCTAGCAGGGTCTCCTCACAGGGTCTCCTGGGCAGGCAGCGACGTGGCCTCCCGGTCTACGGCGGCTTTTGACGGTAGTTTGGAACCATGAGCCAACCCGCTTCGAGCTACAACGATGACCTGCGCCTTGCCCATGTACTGGCAGATTCCGTAGATTCCCAGACCATGAGCCGCTTCAAGGCGCTCGACCTTCGGATCGAGACGAAGCCGGACCTGACCCCCGTCACCGACGCCGACAAAGCCGCAGAGGAAGCCATCCGCGGGCAGCTGTCCCGTTCCCGCCCTCGCGACGCGGTCCTCGGCGAGGAATTCGGCAGCACCGGCCACGGCTCGCGCCGCTGGATCATCGACCCGATCGACGGCACCAAGAACTTCGTCCGCGGCGTCCCCGTCTGGGCCACCCTGATCGCCCTCGTCGACGAGGGCGAGCCCGTGGTCGGCGTCGTCAGCGCCCCCGCGCTGGGCAAGCGCTGGTGGGCTGCCAAAGGCGCCGGCGCGTACATGGGCCGGTCCCTGGCGGCCGCCACCCGGCTGAAGGTCTCCAACGTCTCCAAGCTCTCGGACGCCTCGCTGTCCTACTCGAGCCTGGGCGGCTGGAAGCAGCGCGGCAACCTCGACGAGTTCCTCGGCCTCACCGAAGAAGTCTGGCGCACCCGTGCCTACGGCGACTTCTGGTCCTACTGCCTCGTGGCAGAAGGCGCCGTCGACATCGCCTGCGAGCCGGAACTCAACCTCTACGACATGGCCGCGCTGGTCCCGATCGTCACGGAAGCCGGCGGCCGCTTCACCTCCCTCGAGGGCGAGGACGGCCCCTTCGGCGGCAACGCCCTGGCCACCAACTCGATCCTGCACTCGGAAGTCCTCAAGCGCCTCAACCCGGATCTCGACGACCTGCTCTAGGGAATTCCGGCGGCTCCCGGGCGCATCCCGTAACAAAGCACTTCACATTCCTGCCGCTCCTTTTCTGCTGCAGCGGCCATGGCCTACGCTCGAAACAGGTCACGAGTGCCAGCGCGAAACCCCGGTTTGCTGGCCGGCAACCCTCCATTCGCGGTGGGGTGCCCCGGGTGACGACCTGGCCGGTCCGGAACGGACCCGGCAAGCGCGGATCCCCGGTATGTGGGGTCCTTTTCGAGCGAGGTCCCATGACGACTGCCACCATTCCTGCCCCTCCCGCCGCTGCTGCCCGCCGGCCGCTGTCCGCGGTCTCCGGCGCCGAAATCCAGGCCCCCCTGATCCAGGGCGGCTACGTCCGCTACGCCAACCTGGACTACGGTGCCTCCGCCCCGGCCCTGTCCGTGGTCTCCGCCTACCTGAACGAGATCCTGCCGTACTACGCCAGCGTCCACCGCGGCGCCGGCTACGCCTCCCAGCTCAGCACCTCGGTGTACGAAAACGCCCGGAACATCGTCCGCAACTTTGTCGGCGGGCGTCCGGACGACTCCGTGATCTTTACCCGGAACACCACCGACTCGCTGAACCTGCTGGCCGGCTGCCTGCCCGTCGCCGATGGCCGGCACACCGGCGAGGTGCTCTACCTCGACATCGAGCACCACGCGAACCTGCTGCCCTGGCAAAACGTCCCGCACCGGAGCGTCGTCGCCGCCGGCACCCTGGCCGGGACCCTGGCGCGGCTCCGGACGGAACTCGCGCACGGCGGCGTGAGCCTGCTCGCCGTCACCGGCGCGTCCAACGTCACCGGCGAAATCCTGCCGATCCGCGAGCTCGCCTCCCTCGCGCACGAATTCGGCGCCCGGATCGCCGTCGACGCCGCCCAGCTCGCCCCGCACCGCCGCATCGACATCGCCGCGGACGACGTCGACTACCTCGCCTTCTCCGGGCATAAGCTTTACGCCCCGTTCGGCGCCGGGGTCCTGGTCGGCCGCCCGGACTGGCTCGACGCCGGCACACCCCACCTCGCCGGCGGCGGCGCGGTGCGGGACGCCCGGCTCGACACTGTCAGCTGGACCACCGGCCCGGCACGGCACGAGGGCGGCTCCCCCAACGTCCTGGGCGCCGCCGCGCTGGCCCGCGCCGCCCAGGTCATCGAAGCCCTCGACGAGCGGCAGTGGCATGCCCACGAGGACGCCATCCGTTCCTTCCTGGTCGAGGGGCTCCGGCGGATCGACGGCGTGAGCGTCCACCACATCTTCGAGGACGCCGACCAGGCGGAGGGCCCCGGCACGATCGGCGTCGTGAACTTTTCGGTCGCCGGCTACGACGCAGGCCTGGTCGCCGCGTACCTGTCCGCGGAGCACGGCATTGGCTTGCGCGACGGCCGGTTCTGCGCGCACCCGCTGCTGAAGCGGCTCGGCCTGCCCGCCGGCTCGCTCCGCGCCAGCTTCGGCCTCGGGTCCCGGATTGAAGACGCGCAGCGGCTGCTCGCCGGGCTCCAGGAACTGCGGCGCAACGGCCTGGGCTGGGACTACGTCGTGGACGCCGGCCGCTGGGTCCCGGCCAACGACACCCGCAGCTACCCGCACTGGGCGCCGAACACGCCGGGCACCGCGGGGGCCGCCCCCTGCAACACGGACTAGCGACCGGATCGAGGGCCGGCAACGAGCACCGCGCCCGCCTCGTGCGGTAAATTCGGTAGGTACCCACCAGAGCCCGAAGGAGATCGCACGTGGCACGCGGCGGCCCCAAACTGCACGGGGGACCCAAACTCCAGCACGAACGCCGGCAGGAGCTCGGCCAGAGCTTCCAGGACGGCGGCGAGCACTACGACCGCGTCCGGCCCGGCTACCCCGCCGACTCTGCCGACTGGCTGATCCCCGCCGGGGCCCGAGACGCGGCAGACCTGGGGGCCGGCACCGGCAAGTTCACCGCACTGCTGGTCGAGAGAGGGCTCCGGACCGTGGCCGTGGACCCCTCCCCGGACATGCTGGAGCAGTTGCGCCGGGCCCTGCCGGGTGTGACCGCCGTCGAGGGGACCGCAGAACACACATCCCTGGCGCCGGAGGCCTTTGACCTGGTCACGGTGGCGCAGGCCTGGCACTGGTGCGATCCCCTGCTGGCCAGCACCGAGGCTGCACGGATCCTGCGTCCGCACGGCGTGCTGGGGCTGATCTGGAACCAGCTGGACACCTCCGTGCCCTGGGTGCACCGGCTGTCACGGATCATGCACGCCGGGGACGTCCACAAGCCCCACTTCACGCCGCCGCTGGGTCCCGAGTTCACCGGGCTGCAGAGCCGCCTCACCCGCTGGGAGGATCCTGTGACCACGCAGGACCTCGTGGAACTGGCCAAGTCCCGCAGCTACTACCTGCGGGCCGGCGAATCCACCCGCGCCAAGGTGCTCGGCAACCTCGACTGGTACCTGCACGAACACCTCGGGCACACCGCCAACGAGGTCCTGCCGCTTCCGTACCTGACGCAAAGCTGGCGCGCCACCAAGGCCTGACGCCGCATTGCACCGCAGACCTGCCCCGCCTATGATTTCGGTATGCCTAACTTTTAAGTTCAGGCTTATGGAACTTCAAGGGAGCGCGCAGTGCTGGACGTCACCAGACCCAAACCCCACCCCGGGGGTCCGCCGCCCGCGCGCAAGGGGCGTGGCGGCCGCCGCGCCCTGCTCGGACTGCTGGGCCCGGCGTTCGTGGCGGCGATCGCCTACGTGGATCCCGGCAACGTAGCCGCCAACCTCACGGCCGGCGCGCAGTACGGCTACCTGCTGGTCTGGGTCCTCGTCGTCGCCAACGTCATGGCCGTGCTGGTCCAGTACCAGTCCGCCAAACTCGGCATCGTTTCGGGCAAGAGCCTGCCGGAAATCCTCGGCGAACGGCTCCGGCCGGTCTGGCGCCGGGCCTTCTGGGTGCAGGCCGAAATCGTGGCCGCTGCCACCGACCTTGCCGAAGTGGTGGGCGGTGCGATCGCCCTGTATTTGCTCTTCGGCCTCCCACTCCCCCTCGGCGCGGTGATTGTGGGCGGCATTTCGATGGCCCTGCTCGCCGTGCAGAGCCGCAACCAGCAGCGGCCCTTTGAATTCATCATCATCTTCCTGCTGGGCATCATCACCGTAGGATTCCTGGCCGGCCTCTTCATCAGCCCGCCCGACGCCGGCGGTGTCCTGGCGGGGCTCGTGCCCGGCTTCCAGGGCCCCGACACCGTGCTGCTGGCCGCGAGCATGCTCGGCGCCACCGTGATGCCGCATGCCATCTACGTGCACTCGGCGCTGTCGAGGGACCGGCACCGCCCCAACCCGCACCTCCATGTCCCGCCGCACGCCGTCGCGCGGCTGGTCAAGGCCACCCGCTGGGACGTGGTCGCGGCGCTGGCCGTCGCCGGGATCGTCAATGTTGGCATGCTGCTGCTGGCCGCCTCGACCCTGGGCGGCGAGGAGGGAACGGACACCATCGAGGGGGCGCATGCCGCGATCACCGCCAACCTGGGCCCGGTGGTCGGCGTGGTCTTCGCCGTCGGACTGCTCGCCTCCGGACTGGCCTCCACCTCGGTGGGATGCTACGCCGGCGGCTCCATCATGCAGGGCCTGCTCAAAATCAGGATCCCGCTGATGACACGCCGGGTGCTCACCCTGATCCCGGCCGTGGTGCTGCTGAGCGTCGGCTTCGACCCCACCTGGGGCCTCGTGCTCAGCCAGGTGGTACTCAGCTTCGGAATCCCGTTCGTCCTGGTCCCGCTCGTGGTGCTGACCAGCAGCAAGCCCCTGATGGGAGAGTTTGCGGACGGGATCGTCCTGCGCGTGGCCGCGATCGTCAGCGTGGTCCTGGTGGTGGCGCTGAACCTGGTCCTGCTGTGGCTCACCTTTTCCGGGGCCGCCGGACGGTAGGCTTGGGGCTGTGAAGACCAGTCCGCCCTCCTCCTCGATCGAGGACTACGTCAAGGTCATCTACTCCTTCACGGAGTGGCAGGACAAGCCCATCACCTCCACGCAGCTGGCCCAGCGCCTCGGCGTCGCCAATTCCTCGGTCTCCGAGATGGTCCGCAAGCTCAAGGACCAGGGCCTGGTGGACCACAAGCCCTACAGTGCGGTCACCTTGACCGACGACGGCGTCCGCCTGGCCCTCTCGATGGTCCGCAGGCACCGGCTGATCGAGACCTTCCTGGTCCAGGAGCTCGGCTACCGCTGGGACGAGGTGCACGACGAGGCCGAGCTGCTCGAACATGCCGTCTCCGACACCTTCATCGAGCGGATGGCCGCAAAGCTGGGGAACCCGGTCCGGGACCCGCACGGCGACCCGATCCCCGCCGCGGACGGCTCGGTCCTGATGCCCCCGGCCCACCGGATGAGCGAACTCGACGACGGGCACACCGGCCGGATCACCCGGATCAGCGACGAGAATCCCGAACTGCTGCGCTACCTCGCCGCCGAACAAATCGATCTGGACGCCGACGTCGAGGTCCTTGGCCGGAAACCCTTCGGTGGACCCCTCGTGGTCAGGATCGGTGCCCTCGGCGAGGCCCGCGAGGTCGACCTCGCCGACGAAGTGGCCGCCGCGCTCTGGGTGCACAGCAACACATCCCACGCGGGCTGCAGCATGGCCGGGCCCGCAATGGGTGCTGAATGAAGGCGCTGCACGCGGACCGCCCGGCCGCTGTCTCCGGGATGCCGGGGTGGCGGGCGTGGACGGCAGTCGCCGTCGGCGGCCTGATCGGAACCGAGCTCCGCTACGGCGCTGGGCTGGCCTTTCCCGAGGCCGCCGGCGCCGTGCCGTGGGCCACCCTGGCGATCAACGTCCTGGGCAGCTTCGTCCTGGCCGCCTTGACCACCCTCTGGATCGCACGGCCCCGCACCGCCTTCTGGCTCAGGGCCGGTCTTGGCCCGGGACTGCTGGGTTCCTTCACCACGTTCTCCGCGCTGGCCCTCGCCGTTGACCAGCTGGTCCGAGGCGGCTTCCACGCCGTGTGGCTGGCCTACCTCGCGCTGTCGCTGGTCCTGGGGCTCGGCGCGGCCGCGGCCGGCTGGAAGTCGGGCAAGGCGCTGGCCGACCTGAGCGGCAGGGCACAGTGACCGCCGCGCTGCTGGTGGGGGTCTTTGGGGCGGCCGGCGCCCTGCTCAGGTTCGCCGTCGACTCCTGGTTTGCCCACCGGCCAGGCCCGCATCCGCACTGGCCCTGGGCAACCCTGACGGTCAACGTTGTCGGATCCCTCATCATCGGGCTGTCCCTCGGTGCGACCCCGCGGCTGGGCCTCGGCCCCGAGTGGCAGGCCGCCCTCGCCAGCGGCCTGGCCGGCGGCTTGACCACGTTCAGCTCCTGGACCACCGCCACCATCAGGCTGGTCAGCGAGGGGCGCTACCGGGCCGCCGCGCTCAACGTGGCCGCCAACCTGGCCGCCGGCCTCGCCGCGGCCGCCCTCGGCATCGCCCTCGCGGCCTAGGCGCCGTCCGCACCTGTACTGTCCGCGACCTCCCGCGGCGGGTTCCGGATCCCGACGGCGGAGGCCGCGGCGCCGGCAATGAAGAGCCCGGCGGTGACCATCGCCGTGCCGTGCAGCCCCGCCGTCGTAATCACCGGCCCGGTGATGAGCCCGGCGAACGCGATGGTCACCAGGCCAGCGATGCGGGCGACGGCGTTGTTTACGGCCGAACCGATCCCGGCTTCCTCCGGATCGACGGCGCCAAGAATCGCCGAGGTCAGCGGCGCCACGGTCACGGCCAGTCCGATCCCAAAGACCACCATGCCCGGGAAGACCTGGCCAAAATAGTCCAGCGGCAGCCCGACGCCGAGCAGCATCACGAAGCCCGTCGCGCACAGCAGCGGCCCCGCGGTCATAAACCAGCGCGGACCGAAGCGGCCGGAGAGTGCCCCGATCCGGGCGGAGAGCAGGAGCAGGATCAGGGTGGAGGGCAGCAGGGCGAATCCGGCGGCCGTGGCACCGAGCCCGGCGACCTGCTGCAGAAAGAGCCCCAGGACGAAGAAGCCCAGGTTCAGCGCGCCGTAGATCACCGTGGTGGCGATGTTGCCCCAGCCGAAGTTGCGGATGGCGAACAACCGCAGCGGCATCATCGGCGCCCGGGTGCTCCGCTCATGGACCAGGAACGCGATGAGCCCGGCGAGGCCGACGACCAGCGGGAGCCAGACCTGCGGGGCGCCCCAGCCGAGGGCCCCGCGTTCGATGAAGGCGTAGACGATGCCGCCGAGGCCGATGACCGCGAGCACCGTTCCCCTGACGTCGATGGTGCTGCCGGGCGCGCGGTCCAGGTCCAGTTCGCGCAGCCGGCGCAGTGCCGGCCAGACCGCGACCGCCGGGACGACGTTGAGGAAGAAGATGAGCCGCCACGTGAACACGTCCACGGAGACGCCCCCGAGTAGCGGGGCGGCGACGATGGCCCCTGACGTCCAGGCGGACCATTTGCCGATCGCCGCGGACTGCGCCGGGCCGCTGAACACGGTGACGATCAGGGCCAGCGAACTGGGGACCAGCAGCGCTCCGGCGACGCCTTGCAGGCCGCGGGCCACTATCAGCGACTCACCGCTCCAGGCCAGGCCGCACAGCACCGAGGTGGCGGTGAAGCCGGCGAGGCCCCATTGCAGGACCCGCACCCGGCCGAACTGGTCCGAGAGGGAGCCTGCGACCAGGATCAGCGCGCCCAGGGTCAGCAGGTAGGCGTCCACCACCCACTGCTGGACCACCAGCCCGCCGCCGAGCTCCCGTCCGATGGCGGGGAGGGCAAGGTTGACCACCGAGCCGTCCAGAAAGGCGATGAAGGACGCGACAATCGCCACGTACAGCACGCGCTTCTCGACGCTGGACATGGCTGCGGCGGGGGTGCCGGACATGGCTGCTGCCTTCCTCACTGCCCGCCTGGGAGCGGGCACCGGCTTTGGACTGAGCCTAGCACCGGAGCACCGGAGACTGCCGGTGTCCCTGGGTCCGGTAAAATTGCAGGATGGTTACGAGACGTGAAGCTGCCCAGGTCCTTGATATTCCGCTGGAAATGGCCAACCGTCACGGTATTCCGTCCCGCCTGTCCGAGGCCGAACTCGGCGAACTGCTGGACAGCCCGCCGGCGTGGCTGGTCCAGTCGCGGGCCAACCGGACCGGCAAGCGACCGGTCTGGGTGCAGCTGAGCTGCGCCGTCTGCGGCTTCGCCGAAACGGCCAGGCCAAAGAAGTGGTGGCCGGAGTTCAGCTACGTTTGCTGCGCCCATCACGCGCCCTACGAACTTCCCCCTCTCGACGCCGGGCTGGTCCGCAGCGAGTATGAAGGAGTCGGGAGCCGTTTCATCGGCATCGTGGACGTCGCTGTACCCGAGGCGTAGCCTTAAAAGCACGGGCTCATCCCGGGCCCCCACCTTTTAGGGAGCGCGCAAAATGCCTGACAAGTCGCCGCACCGGCACCTCACCAAGAAGCCGGTCAAAACCATCAAGGAAAAACGGGCCGAGAAGAAGGCCAAGCACATCGTGGACGAGCACACCGATCCGGTGGCGCACATCAAGAAGCGCTGACCGCGGCCGTCCCGCGGCTACGGACGACGCCGTCCAGCACAACAAACCATCACAACAAAAAGGCCGGAAGCTGATGCTTCCGGCCTTTTGCTACGGGGTGGAGCTCCGTTGCCGGGGCTCCGTCTGTGGAGATGGGGGGAATTGAACCCCCGTCCGATGTCGTGTTGTCAGGGCTTCTCCGGGCGCAGTTTGCGTCGGATTTTCTCGGCCCCAGCCATGCTGCAAACAGCTGGCTGATCCGGGCCCAGTCATCTGAGAGTCCCGTTCACCCCGATGACGGAGGTAAACAGCAGTGGCTATCTAAATGACGCCAGGATCCGGGGCAATAGCAACCTCGGGCTGACGGACTGTCTTACTGCTTAGGCAGCGAGAGCGAAGTCAGTGCGTTTTGATTCGGCACTTATTGGTTTGCAGACAGCGTTTACGAGATAATTCTGCATCCTCGGCCCGCTTCACCTGTCGCGACTAACATCGTCGAAACCGATCATCCCCGTATTTTTTTATCAACTGTTTTCTTCAAACCCGGGCTGCGATCCTTGCGGATCCTTCCCGGACTACCAATCATAACGCAACGTCCGCCGGATTCATTCCCAGCCGCTCCGCAGGCCAGGCCCGGGCGTCAGGCCCGGTTCCGCTCCCGCATCACGCGGAGGGCCTCGCGCTTGTCCTGCTGCTCCCGCAGCGTCTGGCGCTTGTCGTATTCCTTCTTGCCGCGGGCGACGCCGATCTCCACCTTGGCACGGCCGTCCACGAAGTACAGCTGCAGCGGCACAATCGTGAAGCCCGATTCGCGGATCTTGTGCGAGATCTTGGTCAACTCATCGCGGTGCAGGAGCAGCTTCCGACGCCGGCGGGCGGCGTGGTTGGTCCAGCTCCCCTGGTGGTACTCGGGGATGTGGATGCCCTCCATCCACAACTCGTCGTTGTAGAAGGTGCAGAAGCCGTCGACCATGGACGCGTGGCCCTCGCGCAGGGACTTCACTTCGGTACCCATGAGCGCGATGCCGGCCTCATAGGTATCCATGATGTGGTAGTCGTGCCGGGCCTTGCGGTTGGTGGCCACTACCTTCCGGCCACTTTCTTTAGGCACGGTCAAACTCCTCAGTCGATGGAACGGGTCACTTCCAGTTTAGAGCAGGCCCATCGGGTCGACCGCACGGCCATTGACCCAGGTCTCGAAGTGCGAGTGGCAGCCGGTCGAGTTGCCGGTGGTTCCCGAGTAGGCGATCAGCTGGCCCTGGCTGACCTGCTGGCCGGCGGAGACCACCACGGAGGTGTTGTGGTAGAAAATCGTGGTCAGCGAGTTGCCCTGCACCACGCCGTGGGAGATCTTCACGTGGTTGCCGCCGCCGTCGTTCCCCCAGCCCGCCGAGAAGACGGTACCGGCCGCCGGGGCAAAGACGGGGGTGCCGCAGGGGGCGCCGAAGTCGATGCCGGTGTGCATGTAGCCGCCCTGGCCGTAGAAGTCGATGGTGCCCGGCGGCGTCGCGCGCCAGCCGAAGCCGGAGGTGATCGGGATGCCGTTGAACGGGCTGCGCAGGCCGAAGGCCGACAGCGGGCCAGGAGGCGCCGGAACGTAGGGCCGTTCGGCCTGCCCCTGCGCGCGGGCGGCCGCAGCGGCCGCCTCCGCAATGCGCCGCTGCTCGGCTTCCCACGCCTCGCGCAGCTTCCGGTCGCGCTCGACGATTTCCGCGGCGACGGCGTCCTGCCGGGCCTTGACCTGCGCGAGCTGGCTCTGGATCCCCGGCTTGGCCGCCTGCAGTTCCCCGTTGAGGCGCGTGGTGTCGGCGATGAGCTTGTCCACCTGGGCCTTTTTGGCCTCCGCCTCGTCGCGGGCAGCCTTCTCACGGGCCAGCGCGGCGTCGGCCTTGGCCTTGAGGTCCTTGATCTCGGCCTCGACGGCCTGCAGCCGCGCCTGCGAGTTCACGTTGGTGGCATTCTGCTGGGTCAGCTTGTCCATCGCGGAGTTCTGGCTGCGCAGGGCCTGGTCCGCCAGGTCGATGGTGTCGGTGAGGCTGCCGCCCTGGTTCGAGCCGAAGAAGAGCGAGAGGTTTGACGGCACGCCGCCGGACTTGTATGCCTGTGTGGCGATCTGCCCGATCAGCTTTTTGGTTTCGGTCGTCTTCTGCTTGTCGTTCTCAAGCTGCTGGGTGATTTTGGCTTTGTTCTGCTGGGCGAGGTCCACCCGCGCGGCGAGGGCCTCCACCTCCTTGACGGCGCCGGCCACCCGGCCCTGCGCATCGAGCAGTGCTTGCTGGGCGCCCGGCAGCTGGCCCTGGTAGACCACCAGGTCCCCGGCGGCCTTGGCGATCTTCGCGTCCACGAATTCGAGCGACTGCTGCACCCGCGCGGCCTCGGCGTCGAGGGCCGCCTGCTGGTCTTCGAGCGTGTCGGCGAAGGCTACCGGCGTCGAGGCGCCCAGGTTGGCTGCGAGGAGCAGCGCCACCGCGGCACTGATCAGGCGGCTGCGGCGGCCGGCGCGGCCGGCCGGTGCGGTGCGTCGGGCCATCGGTGTCATGAGCATTCCTCTTCGTTGCGCAAAGCTAAACCCTCAAGTAGCGGCGGAGGGTCAGGAGTGATGATATCCCGGCAAGCAGGACGCCCAGGCCGATCAGGGCCGGAGCCAGGATCAGTGTCTGGGCCGGGGAGATGAACGCCGTGTCCGGATACTGCTTGGACAGGAACTCGCCGAGGAAGAAGTGCGCGACGGCCCAGAGCGTGCCGGACGCCAGGGCGGCACCGATCACGGCGGCAATCACGCCCTCCAGGATGAAGGGCAGCTGGATCACGGTTTTGGAGGCGCCAACGAGGCGCATGATCCCGGTTTCCCGGCGGCGGCTGAAGGCGGAGAGCCGGATGGTGGTGGCGATCAGCAGGATGGCACAGACGATCATGACCCCGGCGACGCTGACCGCCACGAGGGAGGCGGCGTTCATCGCGGAGAAGAGCCGCTCCAGCAGCTGGCGCTGGTCGATCACGGACTCCACACCGGGCTGGGAGGAGAAGTTTTCGCTGATCACCTGGTACTTTTCCGGGTCTTTCAGGTTGATCCGGAAGGAAGCCGGGAGCTGGTCCGGGGTAACCGAGTCCACGATCGGCGAGTTGGAGAACTGCTCCTTGAAGTGCCGGTAGGCGTCATCTTTCGATTCGAACTGGAAATCGTTGACGTACTGGGCCACTGACGGGGACTGCAGCAGCTTGCGCAGGGCGTCCTGCTGCTCCGGCGTCGCCGGCCCGGTGGCGCAGCCTGGCGCCGTCGAACCGTCGCTGCAGAGGAAGACGGCGACCTGGACCTTGTCGTACCAGTAGCCCTTCATCTGGTTGATCTGCAGTTGCAGCATGCCCGCCGCGCCCACAAAGGTCAGGGAAACGAAGGTGACCAGGATGACGGAGACCACCATGGACAGGTTGCGGCGCAGGCCGCTGCCGATCTCGGCCAGGATGAAGGCGAGCCTCACAGCTGGCCCTCCCCGCTCGCGTCCCGCAGCCGGCGGGACTGGCCGACCACCGGCATCATCGAGGTGTACAGCGCCCGGGCCTCGTCACGGATGACGACCCCGTTGCGCAGCTCCACCACGCGCTTGCGCATCTCGTTAACGATGTCGTCGTCGTGCGTGGCCATCACCACGGTGGTGCCGTTCTGGTTGATCTTGTCGAGGACGCCCATGATGCCCATCGAGGTGGTGGGGTCCAGGTTGCCGGTGGGTTCGTCGGCCAGCAGGATGCCGGGACGGTTGACGACGGCGCGGGCGATCGCCACGCGCTGCTGCTCGCCGCCGGAGAGCTCGTGCGGCAACCGGTTCTCCTTGCCTTCGAGTCCCACGGTCTTGAGGACTTCGGGGACGGTCTCGCGGATTACGCTGCGGCTCCGGCCGATGACCTGCATGGCGAAGGCGACGTTGGCGAACACGGTTTTCTGCGGCAGCAGGCGGAAGTCCTGGAAGACGACGCCGATCCCCCGGCGCAGCCGCGGTACCCGCCAGCTGGAAATCTTGGCCACGTTCTGGCCGGCGACGTAGACGGCGCCGGAGGACGCGCGGTCCTCCTTCAGCACGAGGCGCAGGAAGGTGGACTTGCCGGAGCCGGAGGCGCCGACGAGGAAGGCGAATTCGCCGCGGTCAATCTCAAGGTTGATCGAATCCAGCGCCGGTCGCGCTTTCTGGTCGTAGACCTTGGTGACATTTTCGAAACGGATCATGGCCCTAAATACCCTGCAGGAGCCGGGCATTTTTCAGACCAGTTCTGCTGCCGGGGCGCGGGCTTTCTTTTGGGGGAAGTAGGGCACCGGCCCCTCGACTATACGCACGGGTAACGTCGCCGGGGCCGGAATGCGGGGGCGTGTCGCGGGATTGTGCCGCTTTGCCCCGGGCTACTTCTCGGCGTTACGGTTGTCGGTCCGCCAGCGGATGCCGGCGTCGATGAAGTCGTCGATCTCGCCGTCGAACACGGCGGAGGTGTTGCCCACCTCGTGTTCGGTGCGCAGGTCCTTGACCATCTGGTACGGGTTGAGCACGTAGGAGCGCATCTGGTCGCCCCAGGACGCTTTCACGTCGCCGGCAAACGCCTTCTTCTCGGCGTCCTCCTGCTCCTTCTTGAGCAGCAGCAGGCGGGACTGCAGCACACGCATGGCGGCCGCCCGGTTTTGCAGCTGTGACTTCTCGTTCTGCATGGAGACGACCGTGCCGGTGGGGAGGTGGGTCAGGCGCACGGCGGAGTCCGTGGTGTTGACCGACTGGCCGCCCGGGCCGGAGGAGCGGAAGACGTCGACGCGGATTTCGTTGTCCGGGATCTCGATGGAGTCGGTCTGCTCGATCAGCGGGATGACCTCGACCGCGGCGAAAGAGGTCTGCCGGCGGCCCTGGTTGTCGAAGGGGCTGATCCGGACCAGCCGGTGGGTGCCCGCCTCGACGCTCAGGGTGCCGAAGGCGTAGGGGGCCTTGACCTCGAAGGTGGCGGACTTCAGCCCGGCCTCTTCGGCGTAGGAAGTGTCCATGATGGTGGTCGGGTAGCCGTGGCGTTCGGCCCAGCGCAGGTACATCCGCAGCAGCATCTCGGCGAAGTCCGCCGCGTCCACGCCGCCGGCGCCGGCGCGGATGGTGACCACGGCTTCGCGCTCGTCGAACTCGCCGGAGAGCAGGGTGACGACCTCGAGGTCCTTCAGCGACTTGCGGATGGATTCGAGTTCCGCGGCCGCCTCCCCCATCGAATCGGCGTCGTCCTCGTCCTGGCCGAGCTCCACGAGGACTTCCAGGTCGTCGATCCGGGCAACGAGCTTGTTCAGCCGCTCCAGTTCGGACTGCTTGTGCGAGAGCTTGGAGGTGATGACCTGCGCCGCCGCGGGGTCGTCCCAGAGGTTCGGTTCGCCGGCGCGCTCGCTCAGTTCGGCGATGTCTTCCTTCAGCGCCTCGACATTCGAAACGTTCTCGATGGAGGCGTAGGTGGCGCGCAGCGCGCGGATTTCTGCGGGAAAATCAATGTTTGCCATGGTTTTTCAAGCCTACCCCGGTTGCGCGTCAGCGCGTCAGCCGGGACCGCGCCGTCGACGTCGCCTCGATCCGGACCCCGTCCGGGATCAGGAAGTTGACGATCGGCGGGTGCACCGCGGCGCTCAGGACCACGACGGCGGTGGATCCGTCCGGGCTGCCCGTGGCCGGGGCGACCGTGAGGCCGCTGAACCGGCCGAAGGCGCCGGTGCGGTTCAGGTAGTCGGCGGCGGTGCTGCGGACGCGGCCGGTGCTGAGGACAGCGGTGGGGCTGCCCGTGGTGTTTTCCAGCTGCCCCAGGGTGAAGCTGTCGGCGGCGGCCACCGAGGCCCCGTCCGCCAGTGACAACAGTTTTTTGTGTTCGATGTACACGCTGGAGGCGCCCGCGACGGCGACGGTGACGAGCAGGGCGAGCAGCACGTAGCCGATGATCAACACCATCAGCTGGCCGTCCTCGCCGCGGCTGGTTCCCCGGCTAACCCGCGCCGGGGATCCGGCGGTCATCGGAACCGACCGACGAGCTGGGTGGCTGAGGCGCTCAGCTGCCCGGCGTCGAGCTTCAGCACGTCGCTGAACGGCACGAACGGCAGCGGCACCG